>JBILTM010000070.1:0-21214 GCA_044371545.1 Burkholderiaceae bacterium | reverse complement strand
ATAGGTTTCGGAGACGGGTTAGACGCCATGGACACTTAGGAAAGCTCAACATGAGCACGGAAACGACGGCTTACTCGCTGCTGTGGACACCAAAGGGGTCACTCCATCAGTGCAAGCCCAAACCGGCCAGCCGCTGGCCCCCTTCAAAATCATAGGCAACAGGCTGTTGCGCGGGCCCGGTGCAGATTTAACGAGCTTCGCACTGTACAACGGTCTCTTGTTCAGTGTCTCTAGAAGGAAACCCGGAGCCGAGGGAACCCCATCCAAGTCTTGTGTTTGCAGATGCAATCTAGCAGTTCGGATTGCCCGCCCTCGCATCCTGACCGCAAGCGCCAGACAGGCTCCGAACACTTGTGCCGGGTGCCGGCGAACGGCAATGACCTCGCCCTTGGAAGGTGAATGCTGCTGACGCAGAGATCTGCAACTGCTTCTCTCTCTCCTGCCGTGGACGCCCGTTCCATCCAGTTGGTGAGGCTACTGGGACTAGGTCGTTCGTTTACTTCCTTCCGAATGGATGTCGCGCCAGACTCCGACATCAGTGGCTCCGAGTGCGACACAAGCCACTAAGCTCAGTAATGAGGCGAGGCAAACGGTGCGCAATGACCGTACTCGATACACGACGAGATGACTGAGTGAGCCATGAACGATCGTTCGATTGCTAACGTTCACGCAAGCACAGCGAGTCAGACTGAACGAGCATCTTTGGCCGAGTCACTTTGCCTCGCTGACGCTTCGGATCTAGAGAGCGAGTTCATTCTCGAGTTCCGATCTGCGGCACTAAAGTGGGCGGGCTATGCCGCTTTCGCTGGTGGACTACTGTTCCTCTTCTTCGCTGCCCTCGCCGCGCTTGGACAGGCGCACACTACGCTGATGCAGATGGTTCGCTTCGCGATCTCTGCGGTGCTACTGACGGTGGGCTACTGTCTGTGGTTCTCGAAAGGAGTGAACGCCAAGAACTACGTCGCGTTTGCTGCGCTGGCCTCTATCGCGGCCCTTGCTACGGCGGTCGCGATACCAGTCCTCCCAGGACAGGCAGCGAAAGATGTGGCGACCCAAGCCACGCCTGCACTGATGTTCGGGTTATTCCTCCATTACGCGTTCCTCCGGCTCCCGCTCCTGATCTCCACATTGATTGGTTGGTCAGTCTGGCTGGCGGCGGTTGTCCTTTCGCCTTTCCCATTGGTTTCGAGCGAAGTCGCTCGGCTAGCCACGTACGTCGGTTTCGCCAACTTGTTCGGCATGTTGATTCTCTACTTGATTGAGTCTCGTGAGCGGAATCTGTTTTTGCAGACTCGCGTAGCGTTTCTTGCGCGGGAGGAAGCGCGTCGCCGGCAAGCCATCGCCGAAGAAGCCGACCGCCAGAAGACCCGACTCATCGCCGCCGTCAGCCACGACCTCCGCCAGCCGATGACGGCGGCGTTCGCATACCTCGACGTCCTGCGCAGCCGCCTGTCGCGTGACGATCTCGCGGGGGCGCGCGGCCCCGCGGAGAAGGTTCAGTCCTCGCTGGCGATGCTCGGGGCGACGCTCGATCACCTGCTCACGGTCGCGCGGTACGAGAGCGGCACGGAGGCGCTCGACATCAAGGTGATCGAGTTGCGCCCGCTGCTGGCTGACCTGTACGCGGCGTACGTGCCCGAGGCAGAGAAACGCGGCGTCCGGCTGCGGGTCCGGCTGCCGCCGCAGATGCCGTTGCTGACGACCGACGCGCGCTCGATCCACCGGGTGCTGAGCAACCTGATCTCGAACGCGATCAAGTTCACCGATCCCCGCGAGGACGGAGGTGGCGTGCTGGTCGCTGCGCGCTTCCGCGGGGATCGGTGCCGCATCGACGTGTTCGACACCGGCATCGGCATCGCGCCGGAATCGGTGGCGGACATCTGGAAGCCGTACGTGCAGCTGAACAACGTCGAGCGCGATCGCGAGCGGGGGCTGGGGCTCGGGCTATTCCTGGTGCAGCGGATCATCGAGCAGCTGCCGGGGCATGCGATCGAGATGGACTCGCGGCCGGGGCGGGGCTCTCGCTTCACGATCACCGTGCCGGCGACGCGGCTATACGCCCCGAGTCCGTTACGCCCGCCCGAGCTGCCGCCGTCGGTGACGCTCGATCTGGAGCCCCTCGCGGGCGCCTGCGTGCTGGTGCTCGAGGACGATCGCGACACGCGGCTGTCGATCGTGGAGCTGCTCGACGAATGGCGGATCGACTCGACGGCCGCGGCGACGATGACGGAACTGCTGGCGCGCCACGGCGACTCGGAGCGGATGGTCGACGCGATCGTCTGCGACTACCGGCTCGCCGGTGGAACGAACGGCATCGACGCGATCGCGAGCCTGCGGGGCCGCCTGGGGTATGCTCCCCATGCTGTGCTGGTCACCGGGGAGCCGGACATCGCGCCTCTGCGCGCCCGAGCGGGGCCGGAGACGACAGTGCTGCACAAGCCCTTCGCGCCGGAGGCGCTGGCACGGCCGCTGCTCAAGGCGGTCCGTGCGGCTCGCGAGCTGGAGCGGGAGGGCTGAACCGCCCACTCCAGAGGTCACGATGATCGAGCGCACGCTGTTTTCCGAGCACCACGTCCAGTTCCGCGACACGGTCCGCCGCTTCCTCGAGCGGGAGGTCGCACCGCACCACGCACGCTGGGAGGAGCAGGGCTACGTCGACCGCGAGGTCTGGACGAAGGCCGGGGAGGCCGGGCTGCTCTGCACCTCGATGCCCGAGGCCTACGGCGGCTCGGACGCCGACAAGCTCTACTCGGTGGTGCTCTTCGAGGAGATCGCCCGCCAGGGCTTCACCGGGCTGGGCTTCGGGCTGCACAACGAGATCGTCGCGCCCTACATCCTCTCCTATGGCACGGACGCGCAGAAGGAGAAGTACCTGCCGGCGATGGCCCGTGGCGAGATCGTCGGCGCGATCGCGATGAGCGAGCCGGCAGCCGGCTCGGACCTGCAGGGGGTGCGCTCCACCGCGGCCGACAAGGGCGACCACTACCTGCTGAACGGATCGAAGACGTTCATCACCAACGGGTGGCACGCGGACCTGGTGATCGTGGTCGCGAAGACCGACCCGAGCGCCGGTGCGAAGGGCACGAGCCTGCTGTTGATCGAGCGCGGCATGCCGGGCTTCGAGAAGGGCAAGCGGCTGAAGAAGGTGGGCATGAAAGCCCAGGACACCTCGGAGCTGTTCTTCGACAACGTCCGGGTGCCGAAGGCGAACCTGCTGGGCGAAGCCAACCGCGGCTTCGTGTACCTGATGCAGGAGCTGCCCTGGGAGCGGCTGCAGATCGCGATCACCGCGGCCGAGGCGTCGCAGGCAGCGATCGACTGGACGGTCGAGTACACGAAGGAGCGCAAGGCCTTCGGCACGACGGTGGCGAGCTTCCAGAACACGCGTTTCACGCTCGCCGAGCTGCAGACCGAGGTGCAGGTGGCGAGGGTCTTCGTGGACCGCTGCATCGACCTGCTGATGCAGAAGAAGCTCGACACGGCGACGGCCTCGATGGCGAAGTACTGGTGCAGCGACCTGCAGTGCAAGGTCATCGACGCCTGCGTGCAGCTCCACGGCGGCTACGGCTACATGTGGGAGTACCCGATCGCCCGCGCCTGGGCCGACGCCCGCGTGCAGCGGATCTACGGCGGCACCAACGAGATCATGAAGGAAGTGATCACGCGGTCGATGGGCCTCGGCGGGCGCTGAGCGCCCGGGACGTTTCCGCGGAAACGTCGGTGCGCGGCGCCGGGCCGCCGCGCCGATCGTGGAACGAGCCCGGCAGCCTGGCGCCCGCCGCACCGCGCGCCCGATGCAGTCCGACGCGATCTTCCGCATCGCGTCGATGACCAAGCCGATCACCTCGCTCGCGATCATGATGCTCGCCGAGGAAGGGCGGATGTCGATCGTCGACCCGGTCGCGAAGTACCTGCCGGAGTTCAGGGACCTGAAGGTCGCGGTGACGAGGCCCGGCGCCGACGGCAAGCCCGCGACGACGCTCGAGCCGGTCCGCGTGCCGATGACGGTGCAGGACCTGCTGCGGCACACCTCGGGCCTGACCTACGGCTTCACCGGCGCGCATCCGGTGAAGCAGGCCTACGTCGAGGCGAAGGTCGGCGACCCGAACGACACGAACGCGACGCTGGTCACGAAGCTCTCGAAGCTGCCCTTGATGTGGCAGCCGGGCACGACCTGGGAATACAGCGTGTCGACCGACGTGCTCGGGCGCATCGTCGAGGTGGTGTCGGGGCAGACGCTGGACCGCTTCGTCGCCGAGCGCATCACCGGGCCGCTCCGGATGCCGGACACCGGCTTTTCGGCGCCGGCCTCGGCGGCGGCTCGCGGCGCGCGGCCTCAGCTCGAAGGGCCGAACCGGACGCTGCCGGCGATCCCGCCCGTCACCGCGGACCTGCCGTACAAGTCGGGCGGCGGCGGCATGGTGTCGACGGCCGCCGACTACGCGCGCTTCTGCCAGTTCCTGCTGAACGGTGGCGAGCTCGACGGCGTGCGGTTGGTCTCGCGCAAGACGGTCGAGCTGATGACGGCGGACCACCTGCCGCCGGGCACGCCGATCGGCCCGGAGATGCGTGCGTTCGAGGCGCTCGCGCCATCGGCCGAGATGGGGCAGGGCTTCGGGCTGGGCTTCGCGGTGCGCAACGTCGCGGGGCGCAACCCGCTGCCTGGCAGCGTCGGGGACTACTACTGGGGCGGCGCGTACGGCACCTACTTCTGGATCGACCCGAAGGAGCGGATGTACGTGGTCTTCATGATGCAGTCGCCGCAGGCCCGCCTGCCGTACCGCTACCTGCTGCGGCAGATGGTCTACCAGGCGCTGGAGCGCTGACGCGCGCCGGAGGCAGGAAAGACAACGGCCGCCCGAGGGCGGCCGTCGCGCTTCACGGCGCCGTCCGCGCGCTGCGGACGGCTTCGCGGTCGATCACTTCTTCTCGGGCGGCACCGGCAGGTAGTCGGTCACCTTGGCCCAGCGGCCGTTGGTGATCTGGGACATCCGGCTCTGGTCGTTGCCGAGGCGGAAGTTCGACTTGAACTTCATCGGGGGCGAACCGAACATGTCCGGCGGGAACGCGGTCGCCTCGGCTGCCTTCACGAACGAGTCGGGCGTCAGGGTCGGCCCGGCCGCGCGCACGGCGAGCGCGAACATGTCGACGATCGAGTAGCCGTACGCCGAGAAGACGGTCGGGTCCTCGCTGAACTTCGTCCTGTACTTGTTCGCCCAGAAGCGGACCTTCTCGTCGGCGTCGTCGAGGTACGGGTTCGCGGCGGTGTGCATGCCGTACAGCCCGTCCATCGCCTTGCCGCCGAGCTTGTGGATCAGGTCGGTGTAGAGCGCGCTCGAGCCGAAGAAGATCGGCGAGAAGCCGGTCTTGCGCGACTCGCCGATGGTGCCGATGGTCTCGCGGATGATCGTGCCCATCACCACCAGGTCGCAGTTGGCGGACTTCATCCGCGCGACCTGCGACGAGAAGTCGGTCGAGCCGCGCTTGAACGAGGTCTTCTCGGCGAAGTCCATGTTCATCGACTTCAGCGCCCACTCGGCGCCGCGCAGCACCTCCAGGCCGAATTCGTCGTCCTGGTAGATGATGCAGGGCTTGGAGAACTTCTGGCGCTTGGCGAGCTCGGGCAGGCCGGCGCGCATCTGGTCGTAGTACGTCGCCGCGAACGAGAACTTCATCTTGTGGTACGGCTCGTACATCTCGCGGGCGGCGGTGATCGGCAGCCAGTTGATGACGTTCTTCTCGAACTGGATCGGCATCGCCGCGTTGTTGTGCGCGGTGCCGATGTGGCCGAGGACGGCGAAGACCTTGTCCTGGTTGACCAGCTTCTGCGCCGAAAGCACGGCCTTGCGCGGGTCGTAGGCGTTGTCCTCGACGATCAGCTTGATCTTGCGGCCGTTGATGCCGCCCTGCTCGTTGATCTCCTCGACGCGCAGCTGCATGCCGTTGCGGGCCTGCTTGCCGAACGCGGCGATCGGGCCGGACAGGTCCTGGATCGTGCCGACGACGATCTCGCCCTTGCTGACGCCCTGCTGGGCGTGCGCGAGGCCGGCGGACATCGCGACGATGCCCAGTGCCAGCGAGGTCCTTCGCATCAGGTTCATGAACAGTCTCCTTCGTGTGATGCGGCGAAGGCGAGGCCCGTGCCGCGGGTTCGAACCATCATCGTGTCGCCGCCGGGATCACTCCCGGTACATGCCCTCGATCATCTCGGCGTATTTCTTCTGGACGAGCGCGCGCTTGAGCTTCATCGTCGGCGTGAGCTCCTCGTCCTCGGCGGTCAGCTGCTGCTCGATCAGGCGGAACTTCTTGACCTGCTCGACGCGCGCGAACTTCTTGTTCACCGACTCGATCTCGCGCCAGATCAGGTCCTGGACCTCCTTGGCGCGCGTGAGGCTCGCGTAGTTCGTGAACGGCACGTCGTGGTCCTGCGCGAACTTCTCGACGTTCTCCTGGTCGATCATCACCAGCGCGGTCAGGTAGGCGCGCTTGTCGCCGATGACGACCGCGTCGGTCACGTACGGGGAGAACTTGAGTTCGTTCTCCCACTCGCTCGGGGTCACGTTCTTGCCGCCGGCCGTGATGATGATGTCCTTCATCCGGTCGGTGATGTAGAAGTAGCCGTCCTCGTCGACGCGGCCGACGTCGCCGGTGTGCAGCCAGCCCTCGGCGTCGATCGCCTCACGGGTCTTCTCGGGCTGGTTCAGGTAGCCGAGGATCACGTTCGGGCCGCGCAGCAGGATCTCGTTCGTGACCTCGGCGATCTTCATCTCGATGCCCGGGCCGGGCACGCCGACGCTCCCCGGGCGCACCCCCATGCGCGGGCTGACGGTGCCGCCGCCGCAGGTCTCGGTCATGCCCCAGCCCTCGCGCAGCGGCACGCCGAGCGACTGGTACCAGCGGATCAGGTCGGCCGAGATCGGCGCGGCGCCGGTCAGGCCGAGGCGCACGCGGCTCATGCCGGTCATGCGTCGCACGTTGTCGAGCACCGCGAAGTTCGCGATCGCCGACTGCAGCCGCAGCAGCCCGCCGGGCTCGCCGCCGGCCGTGCGGGCCTTGGCGACGCGCTCGCCGACGCCGAGCGCCCACTTGTAGGCGAGCTGCTGGACCTTGCCCGCCTCGGACAGCGTGATCATCACCTGCGAGTAGATCTTCTCCCAGACCCGCGGTACCGCGAAGAACACGTGCGGCTGGATCTCGCGGACATTCTCGAAGACCGTCTCGGGGTTCTCGACGAAGTTGACCACCTCGCCGCGCATCAGCGGCACGTAGCCGCCGATCATGCGTTCTGCGATGTGGCACATCGGCAGGAACGCGACGCGCTCGCCGCCGCGCGGCATGCCCTCGAAGAGGCTGGTCGACAGGCCCGAGAGCACCGCGCACAGGTTCGCGTGGCTGATCATCGCGCCCTTGGGCTTGCCGGTCGTGCCCGAGGTGTAGACGAGGATCGCGACGTCGGAGGGCTGCCGCGAACCGCGGCGCTTCTCGATCGTGTCGGGCCGTTCCTTGAGCTCCAGGCGGCCGAGCTCGCGCAGCGTGTCGAGGCCGATCACCTGCGGGTCGTCGAGGGAGGCGAGCCCCTCCATGTCGAACACGATCGCCTTGCGAATCGCCGGCAGCGCGTCGCGCACCTCGAGGAACTTGTCGAGCTGCTCGTCGTTCTCGACGAACAGGTAGACCGAGCGCGAGTCGCTGCACAGGTACTGCAGCTGGGCGGCCGAGTCGGTCGGGTAGACGCCGTTGCACACGCCGCCGGCCGACAGCGTGCCGAGGTCGGTCCAGCTCCACTCGCGGCGGGTGTTCGACAGCACCGAGACGACCTCGCCCGGCTCGAAGCCGAGGCGGATCAGGCCGGCGCCGATCTCGGCGGCGATCGTGGCGACCTCGCGCCAGCTGTAGGCGCGCCAGATGCCGAGGTCCTTCTGGCGCATCATCGGCGCGTCGCCCATCTCGGCCACGCGCTGCGCGAAGAGCTCGGGTATGGTCTTGAACGGCACCACCTCCGGCTGCCAGCCGAACTGAGAGCCGTGGACGATGCGGTGCGGATCGAGGACGGTGCTCATCGCCAGGTCTTTTTCTTCTTCCAGCGACGCTCGCCGCGCGCGCCCTGTTCCTTCATGCCGAGATAGAACTCCTTGATGTCGTCCTTCTCGCGAAGGGCGGCGCAGGTGTCCTCCATCACGATCCTGCCGTTCTCGAGCACGTAGCCGAAGTCCGCGGCGTTGAGCGCCATGTTCGCGTTCTGCTCGACCAGCAGCATCGAGGTGCCTCGCTCGCGGTTGATCCGCACGATGATCTCGAAGATCTCCTTGGTCAGGCGCGGCGACAGGCCGAGGCTCGGCTCGTCGAGCAGGATCAGGGCGGGGGCGGCCATGATCGCGCGCGAGATCGACAGCATCTGCTGCTGGCCGCCGGACAGCAGGCCGGCGTCCTGGGTCGCGCGCTCCTTGAGGATCGGGAAGTAGCCGTACACCGTCTCCATGTCGCGGGCGACCTGGTCGCGGTCCTTGCGGGTGTAGGCGCCCATCAGCAGGTTGTCGCGCACCGACAGCAGCGGGAACACCTCGCGCCCCTCGGGCACGTGCGACAGGCCGCGCTGCACGACGAGCGCCGGGTCCATCGCGGTGATCGGCTCGCCCTTGAACTCGATCGAGCCGCGGCGCGGGTCGATGATCCCGGAGATCGTCTTCAGGATCGTGGTCTTGCCGGCGCCGTTGGAGCCGAGCACGGTCGCGATCTCGCCGGGGGCGACCTCGAGGCTCACGCCCCGGATCGCCTTGAT
This sequence comes from Burkholderiaceae bacterium, assembly GCA_044371545.1. Taxonomy (GTDB): domain Bacteria; phylum Pseudomonadota; class Gammaproteobacteria; order Burkholderiales; family Burkholderiaceae_E; genus UBA4615. The sequence goes on along the minus strand of JBILTM010000070.1, from coordinate 12,435 downwards.
CGGGCCGTAGGCGCTCTCGACGTTGGCGAGCTTGAGGATCGGCTTGCCGCTCATGCCTTGTTCCTCTGGAACGGCTCGGCCCGGCGCAGGAACGACATGTCCTCGGCCGCGCCGAGGTAGGCCTCGATGACGCGCGGGTCGGACTGCACCTCTCGCGGGGTGCCGATCGCGAGCGGCTCGCCCTGCGCCATCGCGAGCACGCGGTCGGAGGCGCGAGAGACCAGCGACATGTCGTGCTCGACCATCAGCACGGTGATGCCGAGCTCGTGCTTGATGTCCTGGATCCAGAACACCATGTCGTCGGTCTCCTCGACATTCAGGCCCGAGGAGGGCTCGTCGAGCAGCAGCAGCTTGGGCTTGGTGCACAGCGCACGCGCGAGCTCGACCACCTTTCGCACCCCGTAGGGCAGGCCGGCGACCAGCGAGTCGCGATGATGCTGCAGATCGAGGAACTCGATGACGCGCTCGGCCTCCTCGCGGGCCTCGGCTTCGGCGCGGCGCGCGGCCGGCGTGAACAGCAGCTCGCTCCAGAAGCCGGTCTTGCGGTGCGCGTGGTGCCCGATCAGCAGGTTCTGCAGCACCGTCGCGTACTCGAACAGCTCGATGTTCTGGAACGTGCGCGCGATGCCCATCTCGGCGACGCGGTAGGGCGGTACCTCGGAGAGCTTCTGGCCCTCGAACTCGATCGAGCCCGCGGTCGGCACGTAGATCCGGCTGATCAGGTTGAAGACGGTGGTCTTGCCGGCGCCGTTCGGGCCGATGATCGTGAAGACCTCGCCGCGCTGGACGTCGAAGCTGACCTTGTTGACCGCCAGCACGCCGCCGAAGCGGACCTGCAGGTCGCGGGCCGAGAGCAGGGGCGTGGCGCTCATTTGAGGCGGTCCGACTTGGTGAAGCTCTTCTGGCGCTTGAACATGCCCTTGCGGTAGAACGGGAACAGCTGGAACCAGGTGCGGATCTTCAGCCAGCGGCCGTACAGGCCCATCGGCTCGAACAGCACGAACACCACCAGCACGATGCCGTAGATCACCGCCTGCAGGCCGGCGGCCCCGCCGATCGCCGGCGGCAGCAGGTCCTTGCCGAGGGCGATCAGCTGCGGCATCGTGATCAGGAAGATCGCGCCGAGGAAGGCGCCGTGCACGAAGCCCAGCCCGCCCACGACGACCAGCAGCAGCAGGTCGACCGACTGGATCAGGCTGAACTGGTCGGGCGACAGGAACTGCATCTTGTGCGCGTAGAGCGCGCCCGCGATCCCGGCCATCGCGGCCGACAGGGCGAACGACAGGCCCTTGTAGTACGCGAGGTTGATGCCCATCGACTGCGCCGAGATCTCGGAGTCGCGGATCGCGACGAACGCGCGCCCGGTGGGCGAGCGAAGCAGGTTCAGCACGCCGATCGTGACCGCGATGCACAGCACGAGGCACAGGTAGTAGAACTCGGTGTCGGACGAGAGCTTCCAGCCGAAGACGTTGGGCGCCTTCACGTGGATGCCGGCATTGCCGCCGGTCACGCTCTCCCAGCGCGCGAACACCTCCTCGACGATGAAGCCGAAGGCGAGCGTCGCGATGCCGAGATAGATGCCCTTGACGCGCAGCGCCGGCACGCCGACCACGACGCCCACGCCCGCCGACAGCAGCGTCGCCACGACCAGCGCGATCGGGAAGGGCACGCCGAGGTTGGTCAGGTAGGCCTGCGTGTAGGCGCCGACGCCGAGGAAGGCCGCGTGACCGATCGAGACCTGGCCCGTGAAGCCGGCGAGCAGCATCAGCCCGAGGCCGACGATCGAGTAGATCAGCACGAACGAGAGCTGCGCGAGCCAGTACTCGGCGATCACCCAGGGCGCGACGATCAGCGCGGCGATCAGCAGGCCGTACCAGAGCCGGTGGCCCTCGTGCTTGAAGAGGACGATGTCCTGGTCGTAGGACGTCTTGAAGAGGAAGCGCATCGGGGGGCCCTAGACCTTCTTGCGCAGCTTCTCGCCGAACAGGCCGTTCGGCTTGAACCAGAGCATCGCCAGCACGACGATGTAGGGCGCGATGTCCTTGAAGCCGGTGGGCAGGTAGAAGCCCGCGAGCGACTCGACGACGCCGATGATCAGCCCGCCGACGATCGCGCCGGGCAGGCTGCCGAAGCCGCCGACGACCGCGGCGGGGAACGCCTTCAGGCCGATGAAGCCCATGTTCACGTGGACGAACGTGATCGGCGCGAGCAGCAGGCCGGCGACCGCGGCGACCGCCGCGGCGAGCGCCCAGACGAGGCCGTTCAGCCGGCGTACCGGGATGCCCATGTAGTAGGCGGCGAGCTGGTTCTGCGAGGAGGCCTGCATCGCGATGCCGACCGTCGAGAAGCGGAAGGTCGCGTAGAGCAGCGCGCACAGCACCGCGGTCGCCGCGATCACGACCACCTGCTCGACCGACACCACCAGGCCGGCGGCGTTCAGCACGACGTCCTTGTAGGGGACCGGCAGCGTGTGCGTCTCGGTACCGATGCCCGGCACCATCGTGACGAGGCCGCGCACGATGTAGCCGATGCCGATCGTCAGCATCACGATGGTGAACTGGGGCTGCCCGAGGATCGGCCGGATCACGAGCCGCTCGACGACGAGGCCGAAGAGGCCCATCGCCGCGATCGAGGCGATGACGGCGATCCAGAAGGGGAAGCCGAGCATCGTCATCGCGACGAGCCCGCCGAAGGCGCCCAGCATCATCAGGTCGCCCTGCACGAAGCTGACGGTCTCCGTCGCCTTGTAGATCAGCACGAATCCCAGCGCGATGAGGCCGTAGATGCAGCCCTGCGCGACCCCGCTGATGACCAGTTGGAGGAACTGCAAGTTCGTCTCTTGTAAGGTCGGCCTTGTCTCCGGGCGCGTAATCTAGCACGCCGATTCACATTCCCGGCAAGCGCGCCGGGACTTCGTGGTGCAGGCCGTGCGGCCCGTGATGCGCGGCGAGACGCGTCCGCGTGTCAGGCGGCGCGCGGCACGCCGGTGCCGAGCGGCTCTAACGCGTGGGGCGAGCGCTGCACGCGGCGCCTGAGCAGCTTGAAGACGTCCGGGTCGAAGGGCGCGGGGCCGTCGGGGCCGAGCGCGCGCCAGCGATCGAAGAGCAGGCGGTCGCTGCGACCGGATTCGGGGTCGCGTTCGTGCAGCGCGACCGGGCCGTCGAAGGGCCAGCGCGGGAAGCGCAGCGGTTCGAGCGCGACGCGCAGCCGCGCGTGGTGGGACTCGGCGGATTCATCGCCGGTGCACAGCCCGTCGCAGCGGCGGACCTGGCGCGAGAAGCAGGCGCCTTCGCGCGCCCAGAGGCCGAGGCCGCGATCGCACAGCCGGTGCTCGCGCCCGAGCGCCGACAGCGCCGCGCGGGCGCTCGCGCGCGAGCCGAACGGGCCGTAGAGCTCGGGCTCGGACAACGGGTCGCGTCCGGCGAGGTCGGCGAGCGGCACGACGCGGGGCGGCCGGCCGGGCGCCTCGGCGCGCAGGAAGCAGACGGTCTCGCGACGGCGCAGCGCGACGTTGTGCAACGGCGCGCAACCCTTGATCCGCTGCATCTCGAGCAGCAGCGCGCCGAACTCGCCGGCGGTGGTCTCGACCTCGATGTCGCGGACCTCGGCCACCAGGCGCGCGTCGTTGGCATTGCGGCTGTCGGCGTAGAAGTGGCCGCGCACGCGCTCGCGCAGGTTGCGCGCCTTGCCGACGTAGAGCGGCTGGCCGCTCGCGCCGACGAAGGTGTAGACGCCGGGCGACTCGGGCAGGGCCTCGAGGCGGGACGCGTCGAGGTGCGAGGGCGTGGCCGGCTGGCGCAGCAGCTCGCGCACCGCGCGCTCGGTCTCGTCGGGGTCGGCGTCGCGGGCGAGCGCCTGCAGGAACGAGCGGATCACGCGGGCGTCGCCGAGCGCGCGGTGGCGGTCGGCCGCGGGCAGGCGGTGGCGGTCGATCAGCGCGTCGAGCCGGTGCGAGCCGTACTGCGGGAAGAGCCGGCGCGACAGGCGCACGGTGCACAGCACGTCCGCGGTGAATCGCTCGCCGGCGCGGCGGAACCCGGCCTTCAGGAAGCCGTAGTCGAAGCGTGCGTTGTGCGCGACGAAGACGCGGCCCGCGAGCCGCGCGGCGACCTCGGGCAGCAGGTCCGCGAAGCGCGGCGCGCCGCGCACCATCTCGTTGGTGATGCCGGTGAGCGCCTGGATCTCGGGCGGGATCGGCACGCCCGGGTCGACCAGGGAGGACCACTCCTCGACGAGCGCGTCGCCGTCGACGAGCACGATGCCGATCTCGGTGATGCGGTCGTCCGCCGGCGACACGCCGGACGTTTCCAGGTCGACGAAGGCGTAGCGGCGCTCGGGCATCGGTCGAGGATGCCACAGCGAAGGCTCGCCCGATGAGCCTGCCACGGCTGCGCTTCGGTCTCCCCGCGTCCGTGCCTCGCGGCCACGCTGCGACTGCCCGGGGCGCGCGGCGTCAGGCGAGCCGCAGCGGCCGGCCGTTCCGGTCGAAGGGGACCCAGGGGCCGGGGTGCCCGTTGCCGATCGCGTCGATCATCCGCCGCAGTGCGGTCTCGACCTCGGCCGCGTCGGGATCGGCGCCGCCCTGTCCGGACATCGCGGTGACGAACACCACGCCCCAGTCCTGCCCGGTCGAGTCGGCGGTCGCGGCGAGCGACGCGAAGGCCTCCACCTCGTCGGGCGACTTGTCGACGCACATCACCGGGGTCAGCTCGCCGCCCTGGCCGGCCTCGAAGGCCGCGCGCCGCTCGGGCGGGGCCTCGTCGGACAGGCCGATCGACGCGAACACGAGGAGCAGCCGCTGCCGCTCGGGCTGCGCGCGAGCGGCGCGAAGCAGGTCGTCGAAGCTCGACAGCATCATCATCCGTCCTCCCGGGGCAGGCGAGGATAGCCGATCGGGCGCGGCGCGGGCAGGCCGCGCCGGCCATGATCAGGCGGCGGCCGCGGCGGCGCGGGGCGCGACGCGCGCTTCGCGGATCGGCAGGTGCAGCAGCGCCGCCCCGACCGCGAGCGCGATGTCGATCCACCACATCCAGTCGTACGAACCGGTCGCCTCGAAGGCCTTGCCGCCGAGCCACGCGCCGAGGAAGCCGCCCACCTGGTGGCTCAGCATCACCAGTCCGAAGAGGGTCGCCATGTAGCGCGCGCCATGGAGCTTGGCGACGAGCCCTGCGGTCGGCGGCACGGTCGACAGGTAGGTGAAGCCGATCACCGCGGCGAAGACCAGCACGACCGCCTCGGTCTTCGGCGCGAGCACGAAGGCGAGGACCGCGACGGCGCGGGTCGTGTAGATCAGCGACAGCAGCGACTTCATCCGCCAGCGGTCGACCGCCCAGCCGATCGCGAAGCTGCCCGCGATGTTGAAGAGGCCGACGACCGCGAGCGCCCAGGCGCCGACCGAGGGCGGCAGCCCGCAGGCCGCGACCACGCCGGGCAGGTGGGTCGCGATGAAGGCGACGTGGAAGCCGCAGACGAAGAACCCCGCCGACAGCAGCAGGAAGCTCGGGTCGCGCAGTGCGCCGCGCACCGCCTCGCCCAGCGTCGCGCCGCCGGCGGCGGTCGCGCCCGCTTCGCCGGGCGGCACGCGCAGCGCGAGGATCATCGGCAGTGCGAGCAGCGTCAGCAGCGACAGGCCCCACAGTGCCTGCACCCAGCCGAGCCCGCCGATCATCCACTGCGCGAGCGGGATGACCGCGAACTGGCCGAACGAGCCGCCGGCGCCGACGATGCCGGTCGCCATGCCGCGGCGCGCCGGGTCGATGCGACGCGCGACCGCGCCCATCAGCACCGAGGGGCCGAGCGCGCCGGCGCCGCCGGCGCCCAGCACGCCGATGGTCAGCATCAGCATCGGCAGCGTGCCCGCATATGGGATCAGCGCGGTGCCGAGCGCGATCGCGAGGCCGCCGACCAGCATCACGCGGCCCGGCCCGAAGCGGTCGGCGCAGGCGCCCGCGATCGGCTGGGTGACGCCCCACATCAGCTGCCCGATCGCGAACGCGAGGCTGATCGCGGCGATGCCGAGCCCGGTCTGCGTGTTCAGCGTGCCGAGGAAGAGCGGCAGCGACTGGCGCACGCCCATCGAGGCGGCGAACAGGCCCGCCGCGCAGAGCACGATCGCGAGCCAGGGCAGCGGGGCGGGGCGGGTCGTCATCCGAGGTGCTCCAGGGTCGCGTCGATCGCGGCATGCAGTGCGCCGACCCGCGGCTCGCCGAGCTGCTTGCGCAGCGCGCGCTGCGCCTCGTGCCAGCGCGGCGCGGCCCCGCGCAGCGTGCGCCGGCCGTCGTCGGTGAGCGCGAGCCGCGTGCGGCGGCGGTCGGCGGGGTCGGGGCGCTGCGCGACCCAGCCCGCCGAGACCAGCGGCCCGAGATTGCGGGTGAGCGTCGTGCGGTCCATCGACATCCGATCGGCGAGCTCGCCGAGCGCGAGGCCGTCGGCGTGTCGCAGCTGTGCGAGCAGCGAGAACTGCGTGGTCTTCAGGCCCGCGGGGCGCAGGTGCTCGTCGTAGATCTGCGTGACGCGGCGCGCGGCCCGGCGCAGCAGCAGGCAGGTGCAGCGGGCGTCGGCGGTCGGATCGGCGGACGATGCGTGCATATGCACTCATTGTGACCCGGCGATCGCCCGCCGTGCAAGCGCCGCCGCGGGCTTCGGAACGGGTACTTCAGGCGGGGGGCGTCGGGCCGGGGCGGTTCAGCCGAGCACGAAGGTGGCGGCGCCGGTCGCGATCAGCGTGCCGTCGTCGGCGTGCAGCGTCATCTGCGTCGAGCCGATGCGCCCGCCCAGGCGCGTGACGGTCGCGCCCGCCTCGAACCACGCGCCGATGCCGCGACGCAGGTAGTCGATGCGCAGGTCGAGCGTGCCCATCCGGTGCAAGCGCGGCATCAGTTGCGCGGCCGGCTCGTGCGCGTGCTTCTCGGCGATCGCGAGCATCAGCGCGAGGCCGGCCATCACGTCGAGCACCGACGCCGTGACGCCGCCGTGCAGCTGGCCGTGCGACGTCGAGCCGACCAGCTCGGGGCGCATCCGGAACCGGAACCTCGGGTTCGCCGGATCGGTCGACACCACTTCGATGCCGAGCACCTGGTTGAACGGGATGCCGCGTTCGAAGAGCGCCTTGAAGCCGGCCTCGAGCTTCGCCTGCTCGTCCGCGGAGCGGCGCGGCGCGGGGGTCGGGTGGGTCATCGATCGGCGGGGAAGGTGGAGGCCGACGCGACGCACGCCGCCGCGCCGGCAGGGGCGAGTGCCGGGATCCCGTGATGTTACGCGAGCGCCGACGTCCGCCCGGTTCGCCGGAACGGGATCCCGGACCACGCCGGCGCGAGGGGCGCGACAATGCGCGCCATGTCCGCGCCACCCCCACCCCCGACCGCCCGCCCCGCCTACCGACGCGTGCTGCGGTTCGCGCTGCTCGTCGCGAGCTGCATCGCCGGTGCGCTGTTCACCGTCGCCGTCGGCGACGCGCTCTACTCGACGACGCTCCCGGAGCTGCGGCCCTGGCACACCGAGCGCCTGCGCAACGAGTTCGAGGCCTCGCAGGCCGGCGGCACCTACGACTTCGAGGCCTACCGGGCGCAGGAGGCCACACTCTTCGAGGAGGCGAGGGCGCTCGCGCGCACGGCCTACGACCCGGTCCGTGACGCGCCGATGAGCCGCTACCGGCCCGACCGCGGCCCGTACGCGGCCCGGGTCGACGGCGACTGGAACCGCAGCTTCGTGCTCGACGGCGATCCGAAGCGGGGCGTCGCGCTGGTGGTCCACGGGCTGTCGGACTCGCCGTACTCGATGCGCGCGATCGCCCGGGCGCTCAACCGCGAGGGCCTCGTCGTCTACGGGCTGCGGCTGCCGGGGCACGGCACGATCCCTTCGGGGCTGGACGACACCGACTGGCAGGACTGGCTGGCCGCGGTATCGCTCGTCGTGCGGCAGATCCGCCGCGACCACCCGGCCGCGCCTTTCTGGTACGTCGGCTATTCGACGGGTGCGACGCTCGGCCTGAAGCACGCGGCGCAGTCGGTGGCCGCCGGGCGCACGGACCTGCTGCCGACGCGCCTCTTCATGCTGTCGCCGGCACTCGGCGTCTCGCCGTTCGCGCCGCTCGCGAACGTGCAGCGTCTGGTGAGCCGCTGGGGCGTCGCGCCGAAGGCCCGGTGGGGGAACGTCGGACTCGAGATCGACCCGCACAAGTACGAGTCGTTCGCGAAGAACGCCGGCGCTCAGATCGCCTCGCTGATCCGCTCGCTGCATGCCGACCTCGAACGCATGGACCGCGACGGCTCGATCGGGCGGCTGCCGCCGGTGACCGGCTTCCAGTCGATCGTCGATGCGACCGTCGTCACGCGCGACCTCGCGACGCGCTTCTACGGGCTGCTGCGCGGCGGCACGAGCGAGCTGGTGCTGTTCGACGTGAACCGGCGCGCGGGCGTCGCACCGCTGCTCGCGGTGTCGCCGGGCGCGACCGTCGGCGCGTTCGAGCGCGCGCCGCGACGCGACTACCGGCTCACGCTGCTCGGCAACCCGGACGGCGCCGCGACGTTGACCGAGCGCTCCTGGGCGCCCGGCTCGGACACGCCGGTCGACCGGCCGCTCGCGCTCGCGTGGCCGGACGACGTCTATTCGCTGTCGCACGTCGCGCTGCCGTTCCCGCCCGACGACCCGATCTACGGCCTGGAGCGAGGCGCCGGCGCCGACGGGCTGCCGTCGCTGGGTGCGCTCGCGTTCCGCGGCGAGCGGGGCGCGCTCGCGATCGGCGCGGCCGACCAGCTGCGGCTGCGCGCGAACCCGTTCTTCGACGAGATGATGCGGCGGATGCTCGCGGAGATCGCGTCGGCGCGCGGGGCCGCGCCGCGCTGAGGCCGGGCCCGCGGCGTCGGCTCAGCGCACCGGGTCCACGCCACGCAGCACCGGCGAGCGCGGCCTGAACGCGTCGGCGCCGAACGCGAGCGCGACCAGCGACAGGACCAGCACCGCGCGGTAGCCGCCGGTCAGGTCGTGCAGCGCGCCGCCGACCCACGCCCCCGAGGCGCCGCCGATCGCCATGCTGCAGAACACCGTCCCGTAGATCGTGCCGACGTGCGCGCCGGCGAAGTGGCGGCTGGTCAGCGTCGAGACGATCGGGCCGCGCGCGCCCTGCGCGATGCCGAAGCAGAGCACGTAGGCCGCGAGCGCGATCGGCGACGCGTCGTACGAGACCGCGAGCAGCGCGCCCAGCCCGATCGCGGTGGCCACGAAGGTGAGCCGCGCGGTGCGCCCGAAGCCGAGTCGGCCGCACGCCCAGCCGGTGCCGACGACGCCGAGCGTCGAGAGCAGGCCCGCGGTGCCGTAGGCGCTCGCGGCGGCGATCGGCGACAGGCCCGATTCGACCAGCAGGGCGACGGTCTGCGGCGTCACCAGGAAGCTCGCGAACGCGGTGAGCGAGATCGCCTGCACCAGTCGCCAGAAGGTCGGCGTGCGCAGCGCCTCGCGCAGCGTCGGGCCCGTGGCGAGGGGAGCGCCGTCCGCGGCGCGCGCGCGCGTGACGCCATGGGGCCCGGCGGCGAGCCTGCGCCACGGCAGCAGCAGGCTGCCGGGCAGCAGCGCGAGCGTCGCGAGCCCGAGCAGCGCCCACGCCTCGCGCCAGCCGTGGCGCTCGAACAGCGCCTGCACCAGCGGCAGCGCGACCAGGATGCCGCTGCCCAGCCCTGCGTACGCGATCGCGATCGAGGTCGACAGGTGGCGCCGGTGCCAGCGCGAGATCAGCGCGGTCGCGGTCGTCATGCCGAGCAGCGCGACGCCGGCGCCGACCATCACCCCGGCGCTCAGGTAGAGCTGCCACAGCGTGTCGATCCGCGACGACAGCCACGCGCCGCCCGCCACCAGCGCGAGCCCGCCGCCGTAGACCGTGCGCGGCCCGAGCCGGTCGAACGCGAGCCCGGCGAACGGCGCGGCCAGTCCCGAGGTCAGCATGTAGACGGCGAAGACCCCGGTGACTCCGCGGCGGGTCCAGCCGAACGCCTCCTCGAGCGGCAGCACGAAGGCCGCGAAGGCGTCGGCGACGCCGCGCGCGACGAAGTTGAACGCGAACGCGAGCGCCACGACCGCGACGGCGGTGCCGGTGAGCTCGGAGCGGTCGGTGGGCACCGCACGAGCATGCCGCAGCACTCGTTCGACGTCGAACCCGTGTGCCGCACGAGGGGCGGGGCAAGGCAGGCACCGCGTGACGTCGCAGCATGGCCCGCGGGTGCGGGCTGGCGCCCCCGGCACGAATCGAACGTGCGACCCTCCCCTTAGGAGGGGGATGCTCTATCCACTGAGCTACGGGGGCATTTCGCGGCCGCCCCCGCAATCCATGGGCACGGCGTGAACTCGATACCGACGATCGCTGCCGAACCGAGCCACGGTCGGGGTTCGACACCTCGGGCCCTGCGATTATCGCAGACTTGTCGGGTTCGAACGCATCCGCGAGGTGCTGGAGCCGGCGAGCGCCGACGTGACCGCCGCCCGACCGACGACCGGGACGCGCAGCGCCTCGCAGCTTGGTCGGCCGCTCGGGTCGGTACGGCCCGGACGGGAGGCGCGCTTGCGTCGCCGCCGCATCGGCGCGTTTGCCTGGCGCGTGGGCTGAACCTAGAAGCCAGGCCCGCGCCCCTGTCATCACAGCATCGCGGCGGAGCGGTTGCTGCGACCACCGGAAAAGAAAAATGAAACGCTCCGCAGTCTTCCGCGTCCTGCTGTCCATCGCGGCGTTCGGCGCAACCCAGCAGGCGCTCGCGATCGGGGACGGCCCCCGCGCCTATCAGTTGCTCCCTGCGGGCACCCAGGTGCTGTCCGCGTACGGCATCTTCCTCGACGGCAATGCGTCGCTCGACCCGTCGACGGCTGCACGGGATGCGCGGATCTCGGTCGACGTGCTGGCGGTGCAGTACACCCGCAGCATCACCCTCGGCGGCCAGCTCACCGGGCTGTTCGCGGTGCTGCCCGTCGGCCAGGTGGATGGCTCCGTGACGATCGACCGGCCGCTGCGTCCGCCGATGGACCTCTCGGGCAGGAGCTCGGGTCTGGCGGATGTCCAGTTCGGCGCCGTATTCGGGCTGGTCGGATCGCCCGCGCTCGATCGGCGCGACTACGCCAACTTCAAGCCCGGCTTCGCGATGGGCGTGCTGACCCGGGTCACCGCCCCCACCGGCGCCTACAGCAGCGACCGGGCGATCAATCTCGGCGCCAATCGCTGGGCATTCCAGCTCGGTGCGCCGATGGGTTTCACCGTGGGGCAGTCGATGCTCGACCCGTCGCTGACGACGTTCGAGCTGATTCCGTCGGTCACCTTCTTCACCGCGAACGACGATCCCTACGGTGCGAACAGCGTGACCCAGCGCCCGATCTATCGGATCGAAGCGCATGCCACCCGCAACGTCAACCAGGCGCTCTGGTTCGGCGTGGATGCCCTGGCAACGTTCGGCGGGGAGACGAAGACGGACGGCCGGTACGACGACAACGCCAAGTACTCGCTCGAGCTCGGCGCCACCGTCGGCCTCTATCTCTCCCAGCGCGTTTTCGTGAAGGCGACCTACGGCGGTGTCGTGGCCCGCAACGACAACGGCCTGGATGGCCGGGGATTCCGCCTCGTCGGCACCGTCCTGTTCTAGCTCACGCCGACGGCGTGCCGGGCGAGCCACCCTCGAGCCACGGGGGCGCGCCCACGGGCTGCGCCGTACCGAAGGCGCCGGCGTGGGCACCGGTGGCGCCGGTGCGTGTGCGGGGGCCCTGTCGGGTCGGTACGGAGCCGAAGGCGGCGCGTATGCTCCGCGCTCGGCCTGGGCGCATCGCCGCACGGCCGTCGCCGGGCACGCCCGATCCGATTCGCGCCGTCCCGGCCCTTCGACCATCTTCAGGGAAGAGAACCACCATGATTCCGTTCACCGCATCCGCCGCGCTGCGGCTGTCCACGGCCGCCGCCGCGGTGCTGCTGGTCGCCGCCTGCGCGCAGACTCCGGCGCCGCTCGAGCTGTCGGACACCGTGCAGTCCACCGCCACCGTCGAGTCGATCGACGCCGCCAACCGTCGCGTGCGGCTGCTGCGCGCCGACGGCCGTTCGATGGTCGTGCAGGCCGGCCCGTCGGTGCGCAACCTCGAGCAGATCAAGGTCGGCGACCGCGTGACGGTCCGCTACACCGAGGCGATGGCCGCCGAGGTGGTCCGGCCGGGCACCGGCGTCACGTCGACCGCGCCGAGCGTCGCCACCGACCGCGCCCCGGCGGGCGCGCGTCCGGGCGGCTCGGCGGAGGTGTCGGTGAAGGGCGTCGTGCGGGTGGTGTCGGTCGACACCGCCAACAACACGGTCGACATCACCGGCCAGGACGGCATGCTGCGCAAGGTCCGGGTCGTCGACTCGAAGGCCCGTGAGTTCATCCGCGGCCTGAAGCCTGGCGACGAGGTGCAGCTCACGTTCACCGAGGCCCTCGCTGT
>JBILTM010000256.1:0-6362 GCA_044371545.1 Burkholderiaceae bacterium | reverse complement strand
ACCGCGAGCTCGACGTCGACGGCCGGCCGTTCGCGTTCCCGTCGTCGACACCGGTGCAGTTCGACCCGGGGGCGCTGCGCGCGACGCTGCGGCGGATGCTCGCGCTCGAGCCGGACGCGATCTACCTGACGCACTGGTCGCGCGTGGAGGACGTGCAGCGCCTCGGCGCGACGCTGCTGCGGCTCGTCGACCGCTACGAGGCGATCGGCCGCGAGTCGCTCGCCGCCCACGGCGACGACCCGTCGCGGCTGCAGGCCGCGGTCGAGCCCGCGATCGACGCGCTGCTGCTCGGCGAGATCTCCGCGCACGGCTGCACGCTGGCGCCCGACGCGGTGCGCGCGCTGCTCGCGATCGACATTCCGCTGAACGCGGCGGGGATCGTGGCCTGGTTGCTTGCGGGCGCGCGCACCGCGAGTTGATGCACGTCAGCATCGTGCCCGTCGGGGCGCCCTATCGTGGGACGCATCCGCAACGGGAGGACACGATGGGCTACACCTTCGGCAAGACGGTGGACATGGGCTTCGACCGCGCGGTCGAGCGGGCGACCGAGGCGCTCGCCGCCGAAGGCTTCGGCGTGCTGACCGACATCGACGTCGCAGCCACGCTGAAGAAGAAGCTCGGCGAGACGGTGCCCCCCTACCGGATCCTCGGGGCGTGCAATCCGCAGTTCGCGCACAAGGCCCTGCAGGCCGAGCCCGGGATCGGCGCGCTGCTGCCGTGCAACGTCGTCGTGCGCGAGGACGCGTCCGGGGCCGTGCACGTCGAGTTCATGGATCCCGACGCGGTGCTCGGTCTGGTCGGACGGCCGGAGATCGCGCCGATCGCCGCGCAGGTCCGCGGCAAGCTGCGGCGCGCGCTCGACGCGATCTGAGCGCACGGTCGCCGCCCGCATCGGCGCACGGACGGCCGCCGCCAGGGGGGCCGTCCGACCCGCCTACTTCAGCAGCGCCACCCGCCGCGCCTGCGCCATCAGCACCGCCACCGCGCACGACGCGAGCCGCGCGCGCACGCCGTCGGCGCGGCTGGTCAGCACGATCGGCACGCGCGCGCCGACCACGACCCCGGCCGCCTCGGCGCCTGCCATGAAGGTCAGCTGCTTGGCGAGGATGTTGCCGGCCTCGAGGTCGGGCACCAGCAGGATGTCGGGGTCGCCCGCCACCTCGGAACGGATGCCCTTGAGCGCGGCGGCCTCGGCGCTGATCGCGTTGTCCATCGCGAGCGGCCCGTCGAGCACGCCGCCGGAGATCTGGCCGCGTTCGGCCATCTTGCACAGCGACGCGGCCTCCATCGTAGACGGCATCTTCGAGTTGACCGTCTCGACCGCCGAGAGGATCGCGACCTTCGGGCGCGCGATGCCGAGCGCGCGCGCGAGGTCGATCGCGTTCTGGCAGATGTCGCGCTTCTCGTCGAGCGTCGGCACGATGTTGATCGCCGCGTCGGTGATCAGCAGCAGCTTCGGGTAGGTCGGCACGTCCATCAGGAAGACGTGCGAGAGGCGCCGCCCCGTGCGCAGGCCGAGGTCGCGCTCGACCACCGCGCCGAGCAGCTCGTCGGTGTGCAGGCTGCCCTTCACCAGCAGCTCGGCCTCGCCGGCGCGCACCAGCGCGACCGCCGCCTCGGCCGCCGCGTGGCTGTGCGGCACGTCGACGATCCGGAACGGCGCGAGGTCCGTGTCGATCGACGCGGCGAGCGCGCGCAGCTTCGCCTCGGGGCCGACGAGGATCGGCCGGATCAGCCGTCGCTCGGCCGCCTCGATCGCGGACCGCAGCGCGGCCTCGCTGCACGGGTGCACGACCGCCGCGGGCATCGGCTCGTGCGTCTCGGCCGCGGCGAGCAGCGGCGCGAACTTGTCGTGCGAGGGCAGCGAGAGCTCGCCGAGATCCGCGCGCGGCAGCTCGAGCGCCTCGGTCGGCGCGAGCACCTCGGCCTCGCCGGCGGCCACCGCCTCGCCGTGCTGGTTCGTGCAGCGGCAGTCGAGCACGACGGTGCGCCCGTCGGCCCGCTTCTCGCGCACCGTCACCACGACGGTGAGCGTGTCGTCCTCGCGGACCGGCCGCTCGAAGCGCAGCCGCTGCGACACGTACGTCGTGCCCGGGCCGGGCAGCTCGTTGCCGAGCACGCTCGAGAACAGCGCGCCGGCCCACATCGCGTGCGCGACGAGGCGTGCGTCGCCATGGCGGCGCGCCCACTCGGCGTCGACGTGGGTCGGGTTCAGGTCGCCGGAGACCAGCGCGAAGGTCTTCAGGTCGACGCGGGACAGCCGGCGGACCAGGGTCGCCGAATCGCCGGGGGCGAGTTGTTCGAAGGTGCGCGCGCGCAGCACGCTCGGTGCGGGATCGGGCATCGGCGCAGTGTACGGGCGGCGCGCCCCCTGCGCTTGACCGCGGTCAAGGCGCCCCCCGCCGGCGTGGCCGCGCGCGTGCCGCACGGGGCTAGAATCGCCCGAGGAGACAGGGGGCCGCCGCTTCGCGACCTCGCGCCGACGACGATGAAAGCCGCCTACATCTCGCACCCGAGCTCGACCCGCCACGACATGGGCGAAGGCCATCCGGAGTGCCCGGACCGCGTCTCGGTCATCGCCGACCGGCTGCTGATCCGGGGCGTGCTCGACTTCATGGAGAGCTTCGAGGCGCCGGCCGCGACGACCGAGCAGCTCGCCCGCGCGCACGACGCGCTGTACGTCGCCGAGATCCTCGCGAAGGCCCCGACCGAGGGCTACGTCCACGTCGACCCGGACACCTCGATGAACCCGCACACCGCGACCGCGGCGCTGCACGCGGCCGGCGCCGCGGTGCTCGCGACCGAGCTCGTCGCCACGAAGGGCTTCGCGCGCGCGTTCTGCAACGTGCGCCCGCCCGGCCACCACGCCGAGCGCGGCGCAGCGATGGGCTTCTGCTTCTTCAACAACGTCGCGGTCGGCATCCGGCATGCGCTCGACGTGCTGGGGATCGAGCGCGTCGCGCTGGTCGACTTCGACGTCCATCACGGCAACGGCAGCGAGGACATCTTCGCCGGTGACGAGCGCGTGCTCATGGTGTCGACCTTCCAGTCGCGGCTCTATCCGTTCAACGGCGAGCAGGCGCGCGGCGCCAACATGTGCAACGTGCCGCTCGCGCCGTACTCCGACGGCCAGGCGCTGCGCGACGCGGTCGAGTCGCGCTGGCTGCCCGCGCTGCGTGCGTTCCGGCCGCAGATGCTGTTCGTCTCGGCGGGCTTCGACGCGCACCGCGAGGACGACATGAGCCACCTCGGCTGGAGCGACGCCGACTACGGCTGGGTCACCAAGCGGCTGGTCGAGGTCGCGGACGCGTGCTGCGAGGGACGGATCGTGTCGGTGCTCGAGGGCGGCTACTGCCTGCCCGCGCTCGCGAGGAGCGTCGAGCTGCACGTGCGCACGCTGATCGAGCTGCAGTGAGCGCGGGCGGGGCCGACCCCGCGCGCGTCAACGCGGGGGGCGACGCCGCGACCTCGTGCGGCCCGCGGCCGTGCCGCGCGACGTCGCGCGGCGCGTCGCGGGCGCGGCGAGCGCCAGTGCCGGCAGCGCGGCCATCGTCGGGATCGCCTGCACCGCGGTACGCATCGCGTGCGCCTGCAGCCGGGCCGCGTTGCCCGAGGCGCGACGGCTGAAGGGCTTCACCATCGCGTCGGTCGCGGCATTCATCGACGACGTCAGGCTGCGCCCGGACAGCGGGCCCCAGACCGTCCACGGCGCGAACCACAGCCGCCACGCGAGCGAGAGCGCCTCGGCCTGCGCCTCGCGCACGGCCTCGACCTTCTCGCCGACCATCCGCGAGGCCTCCTGCCGCTGCCAGTCGGTGGGGCGGCCAGCGACCGGCCACAGCAGCCAGGTGCGCAGGCCGATCACGGTCGCGCTCGACATCGCGAGCGGCATCATCCAGGGGTGGGTCACGCGGGGCTCCTCGATACGGCCTGTGCGGCATCGTACCCCGCGGGGGGCGGCCGCCGGCCGCGTCGGGGCCGCGAGGGCGCGAAAGTCGACGCACTCCTACGCGGCGAGGGGCCGGTCGGCTGGAGCGGGTGACGGGAATCGAACCCGTGTCTGAGGCTTGGGAAGCCGCCGTTCTACCATTGAACTACACCCGCGGCGGACGCGCATTCTAGCGCAAAGCCGCCGGCCCGCGCCGGCGCGGCCTCAGCCGCGCATCAGGTGCAGGAACTCCCGGCGCAGGTCGGCGTTCTCGAGGAAGGCGCCGCGCATGATGCTGTTGGTCATGTGCGGCTCGGCGTCCTTGACGCCGCGCCACTGCATGCAGAAGTGGTCGGCCTCGAGCACGATCGCGAGGCCCGCGGGCTGCAGGCGCGCCTCGAGCAGGTCGGCGAGCTGCATCACCGCCTCTTCCTGGATCTGAGGGCGGCTCATCAGCCAGTCGGCGATGCGCGCGTACTTCGACAGGCCGATCAGCCGCGACCCGGCGCTCGGCAGCACGCCGATCCACAGCTTGCCGATGATCGGCACGAGGTGGTGCGAACACGCGCTGCGCACGGTCATCGGGCCGATGATCATCAGCTCGTTCAGCCGCTCGGCATTCGGGAACTCGGTGACGCGCGGCATCGGGGTGTAGCGGCCCTTGAAGACCTCGTCGATGTACATCCGCGCGACGCGGCGCGCCGTGCCCTGGCTGTTGTGATCTCCGTCGACGTCGATGACGAGGCTCTTCAGGACCTCCTCGACCCGCCCCGCGACCTCGTCCTCGAGCGCCGAGAGCTCCTCGGCGCCGTCGATGAACTCGGCGATGTTGTCGTTCGCGTGGAAGCGGCGGCCCGCGCGCCGCACGCGTTCGCGGATGCGGTCCGAGACCGCGGTCGGGCTCGGTGCGGCGGTGCCCGCCTGCGGGGTCTCGTCCATGCGTCGTCGCTCCAGGGGGGCCGCGGGCGGGGGCCGACGCGGCACGCCGACGCCGCACGCGGCGCCGGGCCGTTCGATTCTATCCTGGCCTGTCGCACTGCCCCGCGAGACGCCGGGCGGCGACGACCCGGCCCGTGGAACGCGTGGCGATCCCGCCGCGCACCGTCGCCTATGCTTCGCCGCAGATGCCCACACGAACACGTCACGGGGAGGACGGCCGGCACCGCAGCCGCGTGTGCGCCTCGAAGCCGCCGACTTTCGCGCTGCTGATCGCGCTGGCGGCACCGGTCTGCGCACTCGCCGCGGGACCGGGCGTGCGATCCGCGCTTCCGCTCGCGGACCTCGCCGCGGCCCTGGGCGCGCACGTCGAACCGCGCGGCTCGCCGGCATCGAACGCGTCGGACGACACCCCGTCGGCCGGGACGCCCGCCCGGCTCGCCCCGCCCGTCCTCGCCCCGCCCGTCCTCGCCCCCCCCGTCCTCGCCTTCTGGCCCTCCAGCGCGACGAGCGCCGACCCTGCGCCCCTTCGCCACGCGCTCCCACGCCACGCGAGCGGGAGTGCGCGGCCTCGCTCGGCCTGCCGTTCGGACCGGTCGCGTCCTGCCGCGACGCGCTGCTCGCGACCGCGATCACCGTCACCGCGGTCACCGGGTTCGTCGCGTGGTGGCACCGCGGCCTCGACACGCAGTTCGACGTCGCGCACGAAGGCTGGTTCGGGGCGGACACCTACTCGGGCGGCATCGACAAGCTCGGTCACGGCTTCTCGTTCTATGTCGGCACGCGGATGCTGAATCGCGGGTTCGGCTGGGCGGGCATGCCGGCCGACGAGTCGCTGCCGCTGTCGATCAAGCTCGCCGTCGGCCTCGGCCTGGGCATCGAGACGCTCGACGCGCTCGCGCGCGGCGGCAAGTACGGGTTCTCGTGGGAGGACCTGGTGATGGACTCGGCCGGCATCGCGCTCGGCTGGCTCGCCGAGACGCAGCCGGCGTTCGACCGCTGGTTCGCGTTCCGGTGGCTGCACGCCTCCGCAGGCGACCCGCAGCGCCGCTACGACCACCACCAGTACTACGCGGTGCTGCGCCTGTCCGGCTGGTCAGCACTCGAGCCGTGGAACCCGCTGCGCTACGTCGAGCTCCTCGCGGGCTACGGCGCGGTCGGCTTCCGCGGCGAGTCCGCCCTCGATTCGTCGGACACTCGCGCGCGCACGCTGTACGCAGGCATCGGCCTGAACCTGACCGAGCTGCTCGAGCGCACCGTGTTCGCGGGCGACTGGCGCGGCGGCCGCACCCACTGGTTCGCGACCGAGCTGCTGCGCTACGTTCAGGTGCCGGGCACGGCGGCGATCGGCGAGGCGCACGTCTGGCGCCCCTGAGGCGTTCCTGAAGCGCCCCGTCAGGGCACCCGGCTCGCCAGAGCGATGTCGCCTTCGTTCACGCGGTCGTACAGCACGCGCAGCTGGCCGTCGGGCCCGACGGCGAAGTCGAGCGACGCCGCC
>JBILTM010000067.1:0-21676 GCA_044371545.1 Burkholderiaceae bacterium | reverse complement strand
CGATCCAGCCCTTGAACGCGAAGACATGCGTGGCGGGCGCGACGAACGCATCGAGCGCCGGGAACGGCGGCGGCTCGCCCGGACCGAGGTAGCCCCAGAAGACCCCGGCGCGCTCGACGACCGGATAGGCGCCCTGGCGCAGCCGCGACAGCAGCGGCGAGTTGTCGGGCTCGGCGGGCGCCTCGCGCAGCCGGCCCTCGACGTCGAACAGCCAGCCGTGGAACGGGCAGCGCAGCCCGCCGTGCTCGAGCCGCCCGTAGGCGAGGTCGGCGCCGCGGTGCGGGCAGTCGCGGTCGACGAGGCCGACGCGGCCGCGGTCGTCGCGGAACAGCACCAGGTCCTGGCCGAGCAGCTTCACCGGCCGCAGCGGGCGCTCGCCGTCGAGCTCCTCGACGAGCGCCACCGGCTGCCAGTAGCGGCGCAGCAGCGCGCCCGCCGGCGTGCCGGGCCCGGTGCGCGTCATCCGGTCGTTCTGCTCGGCGCTGATCATCGTGGCCTCCACTCGGTGCCGGCCGATTCTAGCGCGGGGGTGCTGTGCGGCGGCTTGCGCGGCGCGCGCCCGGGCGGCGATGATGCGTCGGCGTCGCCGCGGCGGTCCGAGACCGCGCGACGCGCCCCCCGACGAGCCCACACGCGATGAGCGACCTCCTGCGCGGCCAGTTCGCGAGCGACACCGTGTCGCGCCACTTCGACGACGCCGCGCTGCTCTCGGCGATGGCGCGCTTCGAGGCGGCGCTCGCGGCCGCGCAGGCCGACGCGGGGCTCGTGCCGCGCTCGGCGGCCGAGCGGATCGAGCGGACCGCGGTCGCGGTGTTCGGCGCGGCCGCCGCGGTCGATCCCGCGCACCCGCCCGCGGTCGCGCGGCGCGTCGCGGACGCGGACGCGGACGACGCCCCCTTCACCCCCTTCGCGCCCGGCGCGCTCGCCGAGGCCGCGCGCCGCGCGGGCACGCTGGCGATCCCGTTCGTCGCGGCGCTGACCGACGCGGTGGCGCGCGACGACGCCGAGGCCGCGCGCTGGGTCCACCGCGGCGCGACCAGCCAGGACGTCGTCGACACCGCGCTCGTGCTGCAGGCGGGTGCCGCCGGCGCCGAGCTGCAGGCGCAGCTCGCGCGGGTCGGCGACCGGCTCGCGGCGCTCGCCGACGCCCACCGCGACACGACGATGGTCGGCCGCACGCTGCTGCAGCCGGCGGTGCCGATCCCGTTCGGATGGAAGCTCGCCTGCTGGCTCTCGCCACTGCCGCGCGCGCGCGCCGCGCTGTCGCACGCGCTCGGCGAGCTGCGCGCGCTGCAGCTGGGCGGTGCGGCCGGCACGCGCGCCGCGATGCGGGGCGATGGCGATGCGGTGGCCGCGGCACTCGCCGCGCGGCTGGGGCTCGCCGACCCGGGCATCAGCTGGCACGGCAGCCGCGACCGCGTCGCGCGGCTGGGCGCCGAGCTCGCGCTCGCGACCGGCGCGATGGCGCGCATCGGCCGCGACCTCGCGCTGCTGATGCAAGGCGAGGTCGGCGAGGTCTTCGAGCCGACCGGAGCTGGGCGCGGCGGCTCGTCGGCGATGCCGCACAAGCGCAACCCGGTGGCCTCGATGCTCGCGCAGCAGGCCGGGCTGCGGGCGCCCGGGCTCGCGGCGACGCTGCTCGCGCAGCAGGCCGGCGAGCACGAGCGCGGGCTCGGCACCTGGCAGGCCGACTGGTGGACACTCGGCGCACTCTTCGAGTGCGCTGGCAGCGCGACCGAGGCGATCGGCGAGGCGCTCGAGGGGCTGCGCGTCGAGCCCGCCGCGATGCAGGCGAACCTCGAGCGCACGCGCGGCTTCGTGTTCGCCGAGGCGATCACCGTCGCGCTCGCCGACGCGCTCGGCAAGCCGCTCGCGCACGCGACGATGGAGCGGGTCTGCCGCGACGCGCTCGAGCGCGGCGAGGCGCTGCGCGACGCGCTCGCGCGGGCCCGCGACGCGGACCCCGTGCTCGCCGCGGCGCTCGACGCGGGGCGGCTCGACGCACTGTTCGACGCACGCGAGCTGCGCGGCGACGCCGACGCGATGATCGACCGCACGCTCGCCGCCTGGCGCGCGGCCTGAGCGACGGCGCCCGGCGGGCACCGGCACGGGGCGTGCCGGGAGCGGCGCCGCGCGCCCGACCCGCGAGCGCGGCGGCGATACACTGTCGCCCTCCCGGCCCCGCCGCGGACGCGCCCCGTGCCGATGTGCGGCGGGTGCCCCGCCACGGACCCCACGCACCCGGACGATACGACATGCCCTACGCCCTGCACGCCGGCGCCCGCCTCTACTGGCGGGCCGACGGCGACCCCGCGCTGCCGCCGCTCGTGCTCGGCAACTCGCTCGGCACCGACCACTGCCTGTGGGACCCGGTGATGCCGCGGCTCGCCGACTTCTTCCGCGTGATCCGGATGGACATGCGCGGGCATGGCGCTTCGGACGCGCCCGACGGCGAGTACACCGTCGAGCTGCTCGCGAAGGACGTGCTCGCGGTGGCCGACGCGGCGGGGATCGAGCGCTTCGACTACTGCGGCATCTCGCTCGGCGGCATGATCGGGCAGTGGCTCGGCCTGCACGCGTCGCACCGGCTGCGCCGGCTCGTTCTGTGCAACACCACCGGCCGCGCCGACCCGGCGCCGCAGGTCGCGCGGATCGCGACGGTCCGCGAGAAGGGCATGCCCGCGGTGCTCGACACCGTGCTCGGCCGATTCTTCACCGCGCGCTTCCGGGCCCGCGGCACCGCGCACCTGCACTCGGTCGCGCAGACGCTGCTGTCGCTCGACCCGGTCGGCTACGCCGGCTGCTGCGCGGCGGTGCGCGACCACGACCTGCTCGCGCAGCTGCCGCGGATCGCGACCCCGACCACCGTCGTCACCGGCCGGCACGACCTGTCGACGCCGCCCGCGATGGGCGAGGCGATCGCCGCGGCGATCCCGGGCGCGCGACTGGTCGAGCTCGACTGCGCGCACATCCCGCACTCGGAGGACCCGCCGGCCTTCGTCGAGCTGGTGATGGCCGCGCTGCGGCCCGAACGCGTGCAGGGCGAGCCGGCCGAGGGCGCGCACGTCGCGAGCGGCGCGCTGCCCGTCGGCGCCGCGCCGGTCACCGGCGTGGCGGCCGACGCGGACCTGGTCTCGCAGTACCAGCGCGGCATCGCGCGGCGCAAGCAGGCGCTCGGCGAGGCCTACGTGAACGCGCGCACCGAGCAGGGCCACCCGATCACCGCCGACTTCCAGCGGATGATGACGCGCTGGGCGTGGCACGACGTCTGGACGCGGCCGGTGTTCGACGACCGCACGCGCCGGCTCGTCGTGCTCGCGATCACCTCGGCGCTCGGCCGCTGGGAGGAGTTCCGGCTGCACCTGAAGGCCGGCCTCGAGCGCGAGCTGTCGCCCACCGAGATGAAGGAGCTGCTGACGCAGGCCGCGATCTACGCGGGCGTGCCGGCGGCGAACACCGGCTTCCACATCGGCGTGGAACTGCTGAAGGAGCGCGAGGCGGCTCGCGCGCAATCGAAGGAGTGATGCGTCGATGAGCACGACCACGGACCCGCAGGGCATCGAGACGATCGACATCGCGATCGTCGGCGGCGGCATCGGCGGCCTCGCGACCGCGCTCGCGCTGCACGCGAAGGGCATCGCCTGCACGGTGTTCGAGGCGGTCGAGGAAGTGCGCCCGCTCGGCGTCGGCATCAATCTGCTGCCGCACTCGGTGCGCGTGCTGTCGAACCTCGGGCTGCAGCCCTCGCTCGCGCAGATCGGGGTCGAGACCGCCGAGCTCGCGTTCTACAACAAGCACGGCCAGCCGATCTGGTCGGAGCCGCGCGGGCTCGCCGGGGGCTACGCCTTCCCGCAGTTCTCGATCCACCGCGGCCGGCTGCAGATGATCCTGTTCGAGACCGCGTCGCACCGGCTGCCCGCGGGCGCCATCCGCACCTCGCACGCGCTGTCTCGCTTCGAGGAAGGCGACGGCTTCACGACGCTTCACTTCGTCGATCGCGCGGGCGCGCCGCGGCCGCCGGTGCGCGCGCGCGCGGTGATCGGCGCCGACGGCATCCACTCGGTCGTGCGCCGCACCTTCTTCCCCTACGAGGGTCCGGCGCGCTTCTCGGGCCGCATGCTCTGGCGCGCGACCACGCGCGCGAAGCCGTTCCTCACCGGCCGCTCGATGATCCAGGCCGGCCACCAGGACCAGAAGTTCGTCTGCTACCCGATCCAGCAGGTGCCGGATGCGGACGGCAAGGTCACGATCAACTGGATCGCCGAGCTGACGGTACCGGCCGGCACGATGCCCGAGCGCGAGAACTGGAACAAGAAGGTCGACAAGTCGGTGTTCCGCGGGCCGTTCGCCCGCTGGACCTTCGGCTGGCTCGACATCCCGGCGCTGATCGACGGCGCCGACGCGATCTTCGAGTTCCCGATGGTCGACCGCGACCCGCTGCCGCGCTGGACGCACGGCCGCATCACGCTGCTCGGCGACGCCGCGCATCCGATGTACCCGATCGGCAGCAACGGCGCGTCGCAGGGCATCCTCGACGCCGAGGCGATGGCCGAGGCGATGGTCGCGACCGGCTTTCCGTCGCGCTCGAGCGACCCGGCCGACGCGTTCGCGCGCTACGAGGGCGCGCGCCGCGAGGCGACCGGCGCGATCGTGCTGTCGAACCGGCAGAACGGCCCCGACCAGGTGATGCAGATCGCCGAGGAGCGCGCGCCGCAGGGCTTCGGCCACATCCACGACGTGATCCCGCGCGAGGAGCTCGAGGCGATCTCGGCGCGCTACAAGCAGCTCGCGGGCTTCTCCCATTCGCAGGTGAACCGGTGATCGACGCCGTCATCTGGGACTTCGGCGGCGTCATCTCGTCGAGCCCGTTCGAGGCCTTCGCGCGCTTCGAGGCGGCGCGCGGGCTGCCGCGCGACTTCCTGCGCACGGTCAACGCGAACAACCCGCACGAGAACGCGTGGGCGCGGCTCGAGCGCAGCGAGCTCGACCTGCCGGGCTTCGACGAGGCGTTCGCGATCGAGAGCCGCGCGCTCGGCCACGAGGTCCGCGGCGCCGACGTGCTGCCGCTGCTGGCCGGCGAGATCCGGCCCGAGATGGTCGAGGCGCTGCGGCGGATCGGCGCACGGCTGAAGACCGGCTGCATCACCAACAACTTCACCGCGATGGACGTGAGCCCGATGGGCGGCCTGTACAAGGCCGAGATCATGCGGCTCTTCCACCACGTGATCGAGAGCGCGAAGGCCGGCGTGCGCAAGCCCGACCCGCGGATCTACCGGATGATGACCGACGCGCTCGACGTCGCGCCCGAGCGCTGCGTCTACCTGGACGACCTCGGCATCAACCTCAAGCCGGCGCGCGACCTGGGCATGCGGACGATCAAGGTCGGCGAGGCCGGCCCGGCGCTCGTCGAGCTCGAGCGCTGGGTCGGCTTTCCGCTCGGCTGACCGTGCGCACGGCGGCGGCGACGCACCATCCGGTGTGGTACAAGGTGCGCCGATGAACCACCTGACCCCTCGCCAGGCCTACGAATTCCTCCTCGCTCACCCCGAGGCGGTGTTCGTCGACTGCCGCAGCGAGGCCGAGTACTTCCTGGTCGGCCACGCGCTCGTCGAACGCCCCGGCGAGGAGCCGCTGCGCCCGCACAACATCTGCTGGGCCGACGAGCTGAAGTACGAGCTGAACCCCGACTTCGTCGAGGACGTGCGGCAGGTCGCCGGCGACACCGACCGGCCGGTGGTGATCATCTGCCGCTCCGGGCGACGCTCGGTCTCGGCCGGCCAGGCGCTCGAGGCGGCCGGCTGGCGCGACGTGCACAACGTGCTCGAGGGCTTCGAGGGGCCGCTCGACGAGAAGTTCAGGCGAGGCACGAACGCCGGCTGGCGCCACGCCGGCCTGCCGTGGGAGCAGCTCTAGGGCGCGGCGTCCGGCGAGGGCTCAGGGATGGGCCGGACGTTCGCCCCGCGCCATCCGTGCCTCGATCTCGTCGAGGACGTCCGGCAGCGCCGCGACCGTGTCGATCAGGTAGTGCGCGCCGGCGCGACGCAGGACGTCGCCGGCGAGGTCGGCGCGCAGCCTGCGATCGGCGGGGGACAGTGCGTGCCACGCGTCGAGCGACAGGCCGACCCCGTTGCCCGAGGCGGTCACGCCGACGGTCCAGGTGCCGGCGGCGAGGCCTTCGGCGATGCCCGGCGCGGTGTCGTCCACCTTCACGATCGCCGACGGCGGGTACACGCCGAGGTCGGCCATCGTGCGGTACATCATCAGCGGGCCGGGACGCCCCTCGGCCAGGTCGCCCGCGCACACCAGGTTGTCCGGCTCGTAGCCGGCCGCTGCCGCGCGCGGCAGCACCCGCGCCATGATCTCGCGGGTATAGCCCGTGGTGGAGCCGATCTTCAGGCCGCGGCGGCGCAGTTCGTGGACGGTGTCGATCGCACCCGGGATCATCTCCGAGTAGTCGGCCGCGACCGCGACGTTCATCGGCACGAAGACCTCGTAGACCGCGTCGACGTCGGCCTCTCCCGGCGGGTGGCCGTGGCGCTCGGTCCAGGCGGCGGCGATCCGCGGCATCGCCATCAGCGCGGCGACGTGGTCGCGCTTGGGCCGGCCCATCGGGCCGCGGGCCTCGGCGACGTCGATCCCGACGCCGAACCGCGCGAAGGCCTCGACGAACACGCCCATCGGCGCGCGCGAGCCGAAGTCGACCATCGTCCCGGCCCAGTCGAACACCACCGCCTTCAACGACCCGCTCATGCCCCCGCCCCCCGGTTCAGTCCCATTGCGCGAACACGTCCTCGGCGAGCCCGAAAGCGGTCGATGCACCGGTGCCGCTGGTGACCACGACCAGCCGCACCCGCGGATCCGGCGCGTCGATCAGCATGGTCCGTTCCGATGACGACGCATAGGTGCCGATCCAGCGCTGCAGCACCCGCCGGCCCGGCAGCGCGAGCACGCGGTCGAGCTCGCGCAGGATCAGCGCGTCGACGTCGTCGCGCCCGAACGGCGCGGGCGTGGCCGCGTAGTGGTGACTGTCGCCGACCACCAGCGTGTCGTCGTCCGGCGACTGCACCGCGATCAGGTGGATGCCGTGCTCGAGCATCTCCGGCTCGTCGCGCTCGATCGCGCGACGCAGCGCCGCGGCCGGCCCGAGCTCCGAGTAGCCGAGGTATCGGACCAGCCCGAAGTCCGACATCAGCGCCGCACCCAGCCGCATCGGCGCCGCCGGCGCGACGCGCATCATCTGCAGCGCGCAGCGGGTGAGGCCGTAGGCGGCGAGCCGCGTCGAGTACAGGCCGAGGAAGTCGTCGCCCGGGCAGACCACGATGCGCTCGGCCTCGATGCGCCCGGCGGTGGTGTCCACCGCCGGCGGGGCGACGCCGAACGCCTGCACGCCGCGCAGGATCTCGACACCGTGCTCGCGCTCCAGCCAGGCCGCGAGCCGCGGGACGGCGTCGCGCGACTCGACCCGCAGCTCGTGCGGGCTCCACAGCGCCGCGCGCAGCCCGTCGGCACGCAGCGCCGGCATCCGGTCCAGCGCCCGGGCGGGTGTCATCAGTACACAGTCGGCGCCGGTCTCGGTACCGACGAAGGCCTCGAGCACCGCCTCGGACTCGGGTCGGCGGACGGCGACCACCAGTCCGCGATGGGCGAGCGCGATGCCCGCGGCGGGGGCGACCTCGGCCCAGACATCGCGACTGCGTCGCGCGCGCCGCCAGGTGTCGCCCGCCTGCTGTCCGGTGACCGTGACGAAACCGAAGTTGCGCACCGACGCGCCGTTGGCCTGCGCGTCGCGGTCGAGCACGCGAACGCTCAGACCGCGGCGTGCCGCGGCCAGCGCATGCGCCAGCCCGACGATCCCCGCTCCGATGACCAGCACGTCGGTCCGATCCACCCTGCGCCCTCCCTGGAACCACCCGCCATCAGACGCCGTCGATGACGACAGGACTGTGACAGGCGCGGCCGTTCGGGCGAAACGCCGCACCCCCTCGGTGCATTCTCGACACGCGGGAAGCGTCCGGAGGCCCGCCGGACAGGCGCTTCAGGCGGGGACGGCGGGATATCGGGGCGAGCCGGGCGGGGGCGGGTGCCCTGTGTCCTGGCGCAGGGCGAGGCCGGTCAGTGCAGCACCAGCGGCTGCTGCATCAGGCCCTCGAAATTGCTGAGGAAGTCGTCGACCTCCTCGATCGAGGGCTCGGTCGCGATCAGCTTCGTGACGTCGAAGCGGAACTTCTCGGCGAGCGCACCCCCGAGGAAGATCTCGCGCTTGGCGGTCTTGTCCATGATCTCGTAGCCGCCCGAGAACGTCTCGCCTTCCGCGGACTTGAACTCCACGACGCAGTAGTTCGGGCTGTTGTAGATCATGTTCATCGAGAAGGACCTCGCAGGGGACGACGCAAGGGTGGCGGGGCGTGCTCCGGGCTCGTAGCGCCTGCCGATGATCGTGCTGCCGGGACCGACAGGCGTCGCGAACCTGCGTCACATCCGTCGGTCGCCCGCCACTCGTCCTTTCGATGCGGCCGCCCGAAGCGCCCGATCGACCACTTGGGGGTCGATCGGCGTTCTCGCAAGCACCTCGAGGCGGTTGTCCGCCCGCCACGCGGTCTCGTGCCAGTCGGCCCGGCCGTCGACCCACTGCCAGCCATACCACGCGCGCTCCGTGCGGAACACGCCCTTGCCGCGCAGCAAGCCGCAGGCCCGCAGGGGGCCGTCGGGGGCGGCGAGCGCGTCGAGCGCGGCCTGCAGGCGGGCGCGGTCGAACGCGGCGGCGGCGGGCCACCACCAGCCGGCGGCGGCCGCGCCGGCCGTGGGGTCGGTGCGCTGCCAGCGCATCGGCTCCGGGAGCGTGGCGGCGGGGTCCGGTGGGGCCGTCGTGGGCGCGGGCCGGAAGGCCGGGGTGCCGGCGGCGCCGGTATCGCTGGGATCGGCGCCGGCCGCGGGACCCGAGGCGCCAGCGGACGCGAACCCGCCGGCGGCGTCCTCCCCGGGCGCGCCCGGGCCGCTCGCCGCGGCCGGGCTGCCGCCCGCCCCGCCCGCCGCCCCGCTCGCCGCCTCGCTCGCCGCCTCGCTCGCCGCCTCGCCGGCCGCCTCGCCGGCCGCCAGCACCGCCGCCAGCGGGACCGTGCCGTCCGAGGTCGGCAGCACGGCGCGCGGCCACGGCGGCAGCGCGGCGAGCGCGGCCGCGAGCGCGTCGGCCTCGCCGGGCGGCAGCGCGTCGGCGCGGTTCAGCACCAGCACGCGGGCGAGCGCGGCCTGGTCGAGCGCGATCGCGTGGTCGGGCCTGGAGGCGTCGAGGTAGAGCGCGGCGCGCGACGCGTCGACCACCGCGACCGGCGGGCGCAGCGCCACGTGCGCGGCGAGCGCCGGGGCGCGCAGCCGGTCGACGAGCCTGGCCGGATGGCCGAGCCCGGTCGTCTCGACCAGAAGCCGGTCCCACGGCCCGCGGCGCAGCAGCCGCGTCAGCGTCGCGTCGAAGGCCACCTGCGCCGCGCAGCACGCGCAGCCGCCGGCGACCTCGGCCACCGCGACCTCGCCGCCCGACGCGTCGCCGCCGAGCAGCGCGCGGTCGACGCCGAGCGCGCCGAACTCGTTGACCAGCACCGCCCAGCGCTCGCCGGCGGGGCGGGCGGCGAGCCAGCCGGAGAGCAGGGTGGTCTTGCCGGCGCCGAGGAAGCCGGTGACGAGGAGGGTGTCGACGGGTTCGGGCGGAATGCGGGGCATGAAAGTCAGCCGGCTTTCGCCGGATTCACGTTCGGGACGCACCAGCCCGGCGCAAGCATGCGCCGGTCGTTCGGCCGGCGGCGAGCAGTGCTCGCCGAAACCCCGGCCTCACCGCCGCCAGAACGCCGGTGTCGCCAGCACGAACACCGTCAGCAGCTCGAGCCGCCCGGCGAGCATCGCGAACGCGCAGATCCAGGTCTGGAAGTCGGTGAGCCCGGCATAGTTGTCGGTCGGGCCGAGCACGCCGAGCGCGGGCCCGATGTTGTTCAGGCACGCGAACGCGCCGCCGAAGGCCGAGGTCAGGTCGAGCCCGGTCGCGACCAGCAGCAGCGTGACGCCGATCAGCGTCGCGCCGTAGAGCAGCATGAAGCCGAGCACCGCGAGCACCACGTGGTCGCCGACCACCTGCCGGTTGAGCAGCAGCGGGCGCACCGCGCGCGGATGGCTCATCCGCAGCAGCTCGCGACCGGCCTGCTTGAAGAGCACCAGCGTGCGCGCCATCTTGATGCCGCCGCCGGTCGAGCCCGACGACGAGCACAGCCCGCCGATCATCAGCACCGCGAGCCCCGCGAGCGGCGGCCAGGTCTCGTAGTCGGCGCCGGTGTAGCCGCTCGAGGTCGCCATCGAGACCGTCTTGAACGCGGCCACGCGCAGCGCCTGCGCGGGATCGGCGTAGGTGCCGGTCCACCACAGGTACACGGTCAGCACGACGATCGCGCCGACGATCGAGCTCCAGACCCAGCGCGCCTCGACGTCCCGGCCATAGGCCTCGAGCGAGCGCGTGCGCAGCGCGAGGAAGTGCGCGGTGAAGTTGATCACCGCGAGCATCATGAACACGCCGAGGATCATCTCGATCGCCGGCGAGTCGAAGCCGGCGATGCTGTCGTCGCGGGTGGAGAAGCCGCCGAGCGAGAGCGCCGAGAAGCCGTGGCAGACCGCGTCGAACCAGCTCATGCCGGCGGCGCGCAGCGCGAGGATGCACAGGGCGGTCATCGACACGTAGATCAACCAGAGATACTTCGCGGTCTGGGTGATCCGCGGCGTGAGCTTGGTCTCCTTCATCGGGCCGGGCATCTCGGCCTTGAAGAGCTGCATGCCGCCCACGCCGAGCAGCGGGAGCACCGCGATCGCCAGCACGATGATCCCCATGCCGCCGAACCACTGCAGCGCGTGGCGCCACAGGTTCAGGCTCTGCGGCAGCGTGTCGAGGCCCGTCAGAACGGTCGCGCCGGTGGTCGTCAGCGCCGACATCGACTCGAAGAACGCGTCGGTGAACGAGATGCCCGGCAGCTCGAGCAGGAACGGGACCATCGCGACCGAGGCCATCAGCACCCAGGTCAGCACGACCAGCAGGCAGCCGTCGCGCGCCTGCAGCTCGCGCCGCCAGCGGCGGGTCGGCGCCCAGAGGAGGAGACCCGCGGCGACGGTGCCGATCGCGGCCTCGACGAAACTGTCGGTCGTGCCGTCGCCCACGGCGATCGACCATCCGATCGGCAGCAGGTAGGTCGCGGCCGTCACCATCAGCATGCCGCCCAGCACGTGGGCGATGGCCAGGACGCGTTGCAATCCGGTCGGACTCCCAGGGAAAGCGGCATTCTACCGACGCCGCCCGATGCTAGTATCGTACGCACAACAGGCGCCCGGATGGCCCGACCGGCGCGCGTCTCGATCACGGGCCGAACGCACGCCCGTCCCGCACGGACGAGGCGGCGCAGGGAGGAGATGGTGCGTCCCACCGACATCCGCGATCCGGACCACTTCCACAAGGTGGTCGACTGTCAATGGGCCTGCCCGGCCCACACCCCCGTTCCCGAGTACATCCGACTGATCGCCGCCGGCCGCTATGCCGACGCGTACATGGTCAACTGGACCTCGAACGTCTTCCCCGGGATCCTCGGCCGCACCTGCGACCGCCCGTGCGAGCCCGCGTGCCGTCGCGGTCGCGTCGAGGACGAGAACCTGCCCACGCCCGAGCCGGTCGCGATCTGTCGCCTGAAGCGCGTCGCCGCCGACTTCAAGGGCGACGTCGAGCCGATGATGCCGCCGCCCGCGGCCACGCCGAACGGCCGGCGCATCGCGTGCATCGGCGCGGGGCCCGCGTCGATGACCGTCGCGCGAGACCTCGCGCCGCTCGGCTACGACATCACCGTCTTCGACCAGGAGCCGCGCATGGGCGGCTTCATCCGCTCGCAGATCCCGCGCTTCCGGCTGCCCGAGTCGGTGATCGACGAGGAGATGGGCTGGGTGACGCGGCTGGGCGACGTGAAGTTCGTGCACCGCCGGATCGACTCGCTGTCCGCGCTGCTCGCCGAGGGCTTCGACGCGATCTTCGTCGGCTCCGGCGCGCCGCGCGGCCGCGACCTCGACGTGCCGGGCCGCGCCGAGGCCGCCGCGAACATTCACATCGGCATCGACTGGCTCGCGTCGGTGTCCTTCGGCCACGTGACGAAGGTCGGCAAGCGGGTGATCGTCCTCGGCGGCGGCAACACCGCGATGGACTGCTGCCGCTCGGCCAGGCGCCTCGGCGGCGAGGACGTCAAGGTGATCGTCCGCTCGCCGTTCGAGGAGATGAAGGCCTCGCCCTGGGAGAAGGAGGACGCGATCCACGAAGGCATCCCGATCCTCGACTGCCTGGTGCCGAAGGCGGTCGAGCACGTCGAGGGCCGGATCGTCGCGATGACCTTCGAGAAGGTGCAGGCGGTCTGGTCGACCGACGCCGACGGGCGGCGCAAGCGCTCGCTGGTGCCCACCGGCGAGCCCGAGCACCGCTACGAGTGCGACGACGTGCTGGTCGCGATCGGGCAGGAGAACGCGTTCCCCTGGATCGAGCGCGACATCGGCCTGGAGTTCGACCGCTGGGGCATGCCGAAGCTCGACGAGAAGACGCTGCAGTCGACGATCCCGAGCGTGTTCTTCGGCGGCGACGCGGCGCTGGGCCCGAAGAACATCATCTGGGCGGTGGCGCACGGCCACGACGCGGCGGTCTCGATCCACAAGCACCTCGAGGGCGAGGACGTCTCGCAGCGGCCCGCGCCGGGCGTCACGCTCGCGTCGCAGAAGATGGGCATCCACGAGTGGGCCTACGACAACGACGTGGCCAACGACATGCGCCACAAGGTGCCGTGGGCCGCGGCCGAGAAGGCGCTGCGCAGCATCAAGGTCGAGGTCGAGCTGGGCTTCGAGCCGGCCGTCGCCTACAAGGAGACGCAGCGCTGCCTGAACTGCGACGTGCAGACGGTGTTCTCGGCGCCGAGCTGCATCGAGTGCGACGCGTGCGTCGACATCTGCCCGATGGACTGCATCACCTTCACCGCCAACGGCGAGGAGACCGACCTGCGCGGGCGCCTGACCGCGCCGGCGACCAACCTCGCGCAGGCGCTCTACGTGTCCGACGCGCTGAAGATGACCGGGCGCGTGATGGTCAAGGACGAGGACGTCTGCCTGCACTGCGGCCTGTGCGCCGAGCGCTGCCCGACCGGCGCCTGGGACATGCAGAAGTTCCTGCTGCAGATGACGCACGCAGGCGGCACGCCGCAGCGCGCGGGGGCCGGCGTGAACCGCGCGCCGTACAGGACGGCGGTGTCGGCCGGCGGCGGCGGTGGCGCGGTGCTCGCCGAGCCCGCCCAACGGAGGCACGCATGAACGCGCCGCTGAATCCCGAGCAGGCGCGGCCTGCCGTCGTCGCGCGGCCGGTGGCCGCAGTCAACGACTTCGTCGTCAAGTTCGCCAACGTCAACGGCTCGGGCTCGGCCTCGGCCAACGAGCTGTTCGCCCGCGCGATCCTGCGCATGGGCGTGCCGGTCAGCCCGCGCAACATCTTCCCGTCGAACATCCAGGGCCTGCCCACCTGGTACGAGGTGCGCGTCTCGGAGAAAGGCTGGCTCGGCCGGCGCGGCGGCGTCGACATGATGGTCGCGATGAACCCGCAGACCTGGGACCGCGACGTCAAGGAGATCGAGCCCGGCGGCTACCTGTTCCACGACTCGACGAAGTTCCTGCCGCGCGAGAAGTTCCGCGACGACGTGATCGTGATCGGCATGCCGCTCACCGAGATCTGCAACGCGACCTACGCCGAGTCGCGCGAGCGGCAGCTGATGAAGAACATCGTCTGCCTCGGCGCACTGTCGGTGCTGCTGGGCATCGAGGCGAAGGCGATCGAGCAGCTCTTCGGCGAGCAGTACAAGGGCAAGGAGCGGCTGCTCGACTCGAACGTGAAGGCGCTGCACCTCGGGCGCGACTACGCGACCCAGTGCCTCGACCCGATCGGGCTGCGCGTCGAGCGGCGCGACGCGGTCGGCGACCGCATCTTCATGGAAGGCAACTCGGCCGCGGCGCTGGGCGCGATCTACGGCGGCGCGAGCGTCTGCGCGTGGTACCCGATCACGCCGAGCTCCTCGGTGGCCGAGGCGTTCACCGCGTGGGCGAAGAAGTTCCGCGCCGACCCGGCGACCGGGCGCTCGAACGTCGCGATCGTGCAGGCCGAGGACGAGCTCGCCTCGATCGGCATGGTGGTGGGCGCCGGCTGGAACGGCGCGCGCGCGTTCACCGCGACCAGCGGCCCGGGCATCTCGCTGATGACCGAGTTCATCGGCCTGGCCTACTTCGCCGAGATCCCGGTGACGATCGTCAACGTGCAGCGCGGCGGGCCGTCGACCGGCATGCCGACGCGCACGCAGCAGGCCGACCTGATCGCCTGCGCGTACGCGTCGCACGGCGACACCAAGCACGTGCTCCTGCTGCCCGAGGACCCGACCGAGTGCTTCGAGCACACGGCCGCGGCGCTCGACCTCGCCGACCGGCTGCAGACGCCGGTGTTCGTGATGACCGACCTCGACATCGGCATGAACACCCGGCTGTGCCGTCCGCTCGCCTGGGACGACTCCAAGACGATGGACCGCGGCAAGGTGATGGACCACGAGATGCTCGAGTCGGGCCGCGACTTCGGCCGCTACCTCGACGTCGACGGCGACGGCATCCCGTACCGCACCTACCCCGGCACGCACCCGACGAAGGGCGCGTACTTCACGCGGGGCACGACGCGCAATCCGTACGCGAAGTACTCCGAGGCGGGGCCGGACTACGTCTACAACATGGAGCGGCTGCTGAAGAAGTTCGACACCGCGAAGTCGCTGGTGCCGCAGCCGGTGGTGCGTCGCGCGAAGAAGAAGACGCCGCTCGGCGCGATCTACTTCGGCTCGACGAGCCCGGCGATGGACGAGGCGCTCGAGGTGCTCGAGGAGCACGGCGTCGGGCTCGACACGATGCGGCTGCGCGCCTTCCCGTTCCCCGACTCGGTGCTCGAGTTCATCGACGCGCACGAGACGGTGTTCGTCGTCGAGCAGAACCGCGACGCGCAGATGAAGTCGATGCTGGTCAACGAGCTGCAGGTCGACCCGAACCGGCTGGTCTCGGTGCTGCACTACGACGGCACGCCGATCACCGCCCGCTTCATCATCGGCCGGATCACCGCGGCGACCACCCGGAGCGCGAACAAATGACCTACATCGCCAAGCCCAGGCTCCACCACCCGACGCTCGCGCGCAACAAGGTCGGCTACCTGCGGCGCGACTACGAGGGCGCGATCTCGACGCTGTGCGCCGGCTGCGGCCACGACTCGATCTCGGCCTCGATCGTGCAGGCGTGCTGGGAGCTCGACATCGAGCCGCACCGGGTCGCCAAGCTCTCGGGCATCGGCTGCTCGAGCAAGACGCCCGACTACTTCCTCGGCAACTCGCACGGCTTCAACACCGTGCACGGCCGGATGCCCTCGGTGCTGACAGGCGCCGCGCTCGCGAACCGCGAGCTGCTGTACCTCGGCGTCTCGGGCGACGGGGACTCCGCGTCGATCGGCCTGGGGCAGTTCGCGCACGTGATGCGGCGCGGCGTGAACATGGTCTACATCGTCGAGAACAACGGTGTGTACGGCCTCACCAAGGGTCAGTTCTCGGCCACCGCCGACCAGGGCTCGAAGTCCAAGCGTGGCGTCGTCAACACCGACTCGCCGATCGACCTGGTGTCGCTCGCGATGCAGCTCGGCGCGACCTACGTCGCGCGCGGCTTCTCGGGCGACAAGGCGCAGCTGGTGCCGCTGATCAAGGGCGCGATCGAGCACGAGGGCGCGGCCTTCATCGACGTGGTGAGCCCCTGCGTGGCGTTCAACAACCATGCGGGCAGCACCAAGAGCTACGAGTACGTGCGCCAGCACAACGAGGCGGTCAACCGCATCGACTTCATCGACCTCGCCGAGGAGGTGACCGGCGCGGTGGCGCCCGGCGGCTTCGTCGACGTGCCGCAGGCCGACGGCTCGACGATGCGGCTGCGGCGGATCGTCGAGGGGCACGACGCGACCGACCGCGTCGCCGCGATGAACTACATCGCGCAGCACCAGGCGCGCGGCGAGGTGGTGACCGGGCTGCTCTACGTCGACCCGCACCCGGTGGACCTGCACGCGCACCTGAACACCGTCGAGACGCCGTTCAACCGGCTCGGCGAGGCGGCGCTGGTGCCGGGGCGGGCGGCGCTGGAGGCGGTGAACCGGTCGCTGCGCTAGCGGCGGAGAACCCTTCGCCAAGGGCGGAGCGGCCCGCGCCCGCGGCGGCGAGGCGGGCGCCCGCGCGGCGGGCCCGTCGCCCTCAGTTGCGCAGCGCGCCGCCTTCGCGCGCGACGCGTGCGATGTCGGCGCGCTCGACACCGAGGTCGCGCAGCATGCGGTCGTCGAGCTCGCGCAGCGCCGCGATGCCGGCCGCGATGCGACGTTCGCGTCGCCATGCACGCAGGGGCGCGCCCGCGCCGATCGCGAACGACGCCACCGCGCCGGCGAGCGCGGCCGCGACGCGACGCAGCGCGGGACGGACGCGGGGCGCTCGACGCACGCCCGCGGCCCACGCGGCGAGCGAGCGCGACGACGCGTCGCCGAAGGCGTCGGACGCACCCTCGACCTGCAGCCGCACTGCATCGGCGGGCATCGGGCCCCACTGCATGCGGACCGCGAACCGGGACAGGTCTGCGGCGCGGTCGGCGATCGGCCGCGCCGCCGCCGCCGGCTGCCCGCGTCGGCGGATCGCGACCACGACGGGTTCGTTTCGGGGATCCAGGCAGGCGGTCGACACGGGCTTCTCCTTCGCGAGCCGGGTCGCGTCACGCGCCCCGGTGAACGCAGTCTCGGACCGCCGGCCCCTGCCGGACAAACGGAAATCGCGCGCGGTATGCATGAGGAAAACGCATGCATACTCCGGCGCATGGCGCCGACCCGCACCCGCCCCCTGTCGCTGTCCGGCCTGCGCGGCTTCGAGGCCGCCGCACGCCTGCTCAGCTTCACGCTCGCCGCGCACGAGCTCGGGCTCACGCAGTCGGCGGTGTCGCGGCAGGTCAAGGGCCTGGAGGACGAGGTCGGGCGCGCGCTCTTGCGGCGCGGCGTGCGCAGCCTGCAGCTGACCGACGCCGGCGAGCGGCTGTACCGCACGGTGCACGCGAGCCTGCTGGAGATCGACCGCGGCGTCGACGAGCTGCGCGGCCTCCGGCGGCGGCGGCGCATCGCGCTCACCACGGCCGCGTCGCTCGCGTCGCTGATGCTGGTGCCGCGGCTGCCGGACTTCTCGCGGCTCCATCCGGGCGTCGACCTGCGGATCGACGCGTCGGACGCGGTGCGCGACCTGGAGGCCGAGGGCATCGACATCGCGATCCGCTTCCATCGGCACGAGCGCGCGCCGCGCGGGCTGAGGTTGCTGCACGACGAGCACCTGGTGCCGGTCATGAGCCCGCGGCTCGCGCAGCGGATCGGCCCGATCCGCGGGCCCGCCGACCTCGGCCGCACGACCTTCCTCGTCGAGGACCCGCCGACGCCCGGCGACGAGCCGGCGTGGGAGCGCTGGTTCGCGATGGCCGGCGTGCCGATGCCCGCCGATGCGCCGCGAGTGATGCTGAGCTTCACGCACCAGGCGCTCGACGCGGCGCTGCGCGAGCAGGGCGTGATGCTCGCGCCGACGATCCACGTCCGCGAGCACCTCGCGAGCGGCAGCCTGGTCGCGCCGATCGGCTCGCCGATGCGCTCGGGCTGGGGCTACTACCTGGTGGTCAACCGCGACTCGGCGCGGCTGCGGCACGTCGGCGCGTTCGTCGACTGGCTGACCGGGCTGTTCGACGACCCGCGCACGCGCGGGGCCTGAGCGCGTCGACGTTCAGCGCCGCCGTGCGGTCGGCACGGCGCAGCTCGCGCCGGCGATCGTGTTCACGTTCTGTCCGGCGATCGCGACCAGCTGGCAGTCGCAGCCGAGGTCGGCGCGGCAGGCGGCGAGGGCGGCGTCGCGCGCAAGCGTCTGCGCGCACATCCGGCCCGACAGCGGCGAGGCCGACTCGAGACGGCGCACGTCGAGCGCGTGCCAGTCGCCGAAGGCGCGAGGCTGGGGCGCGGACGCAGCGGACGACGCGCTCGTCGACGACGACGTGGCCGACGTGCCCGACTTGGCGGACCTGGACGACGCGGCCAACGAAGACGAGGAGGTCGAAGCGCGCGTCGCGGTCCCCGCGCGCGGCTCGGCGCGTGCCGCGGCGCCGGCGACCTGCGGGCCGCTCGTGCCGGTGCAGGTCGCGGAGAACGCGTCGCCGACGATCGCGAGCCGCAGCGTCGCGCCGTCGAGGCGCCAGGCGACATAGGAGCCCGGCATCGGGTCGTAGCGGTCGGTGCCAGGCCGGTGCCGCAGCAGGTCGGCCGTGCCGTCGGCATGGAAGCGCAGCGCGGCGAGCTCGTCCCCGGCCCGGTCGGTCGGCACGTCGGGCAGCCACGGCGACCGGCGCAGCAGCAGCCCGGGGCTCGGCGGCTCGGTGCGCCGCGGCGTCGTGGCGGCGTCGGTCTCGACGGCGCGCGTGGCCGGCGCATTGGCCACCGCATTGGCCGCCGCATTGGCCGGCGCATTGGCCGCCGCATTGGCCGCCGCATTGGCCGGCGGCGCGCCGGCGAGCGGGCGCGGTCCGGCCGACGCCTTCGCATCGGGCGGCGCGGCCGCGCGCAGCGGCGCCGGTGCGGCCACGCCCGACGGCGTCTCGGTGGCCGGCGCGGGACTCAGCCAGGTCGCGAACGCCGGCAGCCGCTGCGACGGCGGTCGGCGCGCGCTGCCGTCGCGCAGCCGCCGAGCACGAGCGCGCCGGCGAGCGCGCCGGCCAGCGCGACGGCGAGCGCGACGGCGAGCAGCCGGGCGCCGCGGGCTCGAAGCGGGACCGGGCGGGGTGGACGGTGGTCGGGCATGGGGTGGGACGCGCCGGAGGGCGGCATCCGACCGACGATCGGTCCGGGAGCCGCAGCGATCCGTGCGATTCGTCATGCGATCGCGGGCCGGCCGACGGGTCAGCCGGGCGCGTCCGGCATCTCGAACGCCTCGCGTGCGGCATCGGCGACCGCCGCGCGCAGCCACGCGTGCGAGGCCCGCGCGGTGTTCCGGTGGTGCCAGAGCTGGTCGACGTGCACGGTCGGCAGGTCCATCGGCAGCGACCGCATCGTCAGGCGCGACGCGATGCCGGTGGTCGGCACGAAGCGCCGCGGCAGCACGGTCAGCAGGTCGGTCAGCGCGACGACCTGGCCGGCGGTGAAGAACTGGTTGACCGTCAGCACGACGCGGCGGCGCCGGCCGAGCGCGGCCAGCGCCTCGTCGACGAAGCCGAACGGCCGGCCCGAGAAGCTGACGAGCAGGTGCCGCGCCGCGCAGTAACGATCGAGATCGAGCGGCCCCGAGGCGAGCGGGTGGCCGGCGCGCATCACGCAGACGTACTCGGAATCGTAGAGGCGGCCGTGCTCGATCGGCTCGGGACCGCCCTCCTGCATCGCGGCGAGGTCGATCGCGGCAACCGCGGCCGGAAAGTAGCCGAGCGCGAGGTCGAGCTCGCCCGACGACAGCAGCCCGCGCGGATCGCGGGTGAGCAGCGGACGGACCCGCAGCGACAGGCCTGGCGCCTCGGCCTCGAGCCGGCGCACCAGCGGCGGCATCAGCAGCGCGGCGGTCGCGTCGGCCGTCGCGAGCACGAAGCTGTCGCGCGACGCCGCCGCGTCGAAGTCGCCCGGCTGGATCGCCGCCCGCAGACCGTCGAGCGCGGCGCGCACCGCCGGCCACAGCTCGAGCGCGCGCGGCGTCGGCTGCACCCCGTAGCCGGCCCGCACGAGCAGCTCGTCGCGCAGCGCGTCGCGCAGCCGGCGCAACGCGTTGCTGACCGCCGGCTGCGTCATGGCGAGGTTGGTCGCCGCCCGCGTCAGGTTGCGCTCGGCCATCACCTCGTCGAAGACGCGCAACAGGTTCAGGTCGAGTGTCCGGAAGTTGGCGGGGATGGACGGCCGACCCTGATCGATGAATGGTCTATTCATCAAACCATTCTATTCGTGAATGGTATGGATCATGAACATCCATTGGAAACCCGTGCTGCAGTGCGTCATCTTTGCGACGTGGCGGTCCGATTCCGGGCCGCCCTCGATGGAGCAACCGACATGACGACGATTCACATGGCCCCCGGCGCGACCGTGATCTCCGCTCGGACCCATGGGGGTCTGGACCGGATGACCACCGGCGTGAGCCTCCTCGCGAGCCTGATGGCCGGCGCGATCCGCACGCTCGACACCTGGCGCGAGGCCCGGATCGAGGCGCACAACGACGCGATGATGGTGGAGATCGCCGCGCACGACCCGCGCGTGCTCGCCGAGCTGCGCGCCGCGCGCGACCGCGCCCTCGCCTGACCGCCGGCCCGCGGGCGGCCCGCGTCGCGCGGGGCCGCCCGCACGCGGACCGACCGGCGCGACCGCGCGCCGACCCGGTCGATCCGTCGCATTCGCCCCGGATGCGGTGACATGCCTGGCGCGCCCGGGCCTTCCCGAGCGGAGCGGACGCTCACACCGACCACCGCGCGCCGGGGGGTCCGCGCGTCACTCGACACCTGCACGGCGGCCGACCGACCCGGGGAAATCCCTCCGGGCGAGGCCGACCGATTTGCGTTCCGGCGCGACCTCCATTGGTCATACAATCCCGGGATGGCGAAGACCCCGTCCCGCAGCGCGCTGCTCGCGCGCGAACTCCTCGGACGGATCGCCCGGCGCGAGCTCCGCCCCGGCGATCCGATCGACCTGCCGGCGCTCGGTCGACGGCACGGCGTCAGTCGCACCGTGGTGCGCGAGGCGCTCGCCGACCTCGGCGGCAAGGGGCTGGTCGTCGCGCGGCCCAAGGTCGGCACGACGATCGCCCCCGAGTCCCAGTGGAACCTGCTCGACCCGGTCCTGGTCGCCGTGGCGATCGCCGAGACCGGCCCGGACTCGATGCTGCACGAGGCGACCGACCTGCGCCGGGTGATCGAGCCGGCGCTCGCCGGCGCCGCCGCCCGCGATGCCGGGCGCGCACAGCAGGCCACGATCCTCGACGCGGTCCGCTCGCTCGCCGGCGCGGTCGGCGCGCCCGACGCGGACGCGTGGGCCCGTGCCGACGCCGCCCTGCACGCGGCGATCGCGGACGCCTGCGGAAACCGCCTGCTGCGCTCGATCGACCACGCGCTGGTGCCCGTCCGGGCGCAGCACCGCCAGCGGCTGCTGGCCGCGCGCCCCGCGGGCGAGGCGCTCGGCCCGGTGCCGACCCGTACGCTCGAGACCCAGACCGCGCTCGGCCTCGCGATCGTCCGCCGCGACGCGGCGAACGCCGCGGCGCTCGCGCTGGCATTGGTCGGCGACGCCCCGGCACCGTCCGCCGCGGCGCCCGCCCGCGCCAACGACGCCCGCCCGGCCGCCCCGCCCCGGCCGGCCGTGGCCGTGCCGTCGTTGCCGAGCTTCGTGCCCGCGCCGCGCCCGCTGCCCGCGCCCGACCGCTGGCCCCAGACCGAGACGATGGTCCGCGCCGCCGACCCGTTCGCGCCGCGGCGCCGCGCGCGCCTCGAGCTCGACGACGACCCGACCGGGCTCGTCGTGCCCGCGCTGGTCGCCGACCCGCCGAGCGAGCCGGCG
>JBILTM010000255.1:0-6393 GCA_044371545.1 Burkholderiaceae bacterium | reverse complement strand
TCACCAGGACCAGCACGCCCAGCATCGGCATCAGCATGATCATCGTGTCCTTCAGCACCGAGGCCATCGTCACCTTGGCCACCGAGCACGCGATCATCAGGCACAGCCCGTAGGGCGGCGTGACCAGCCCGAACGCCAGGGACACGATGCCGATCATCGCGAAGTGCACCGGGTCCATCCCGACCGCCTGCGCGAGCGGCTGCAGGATCGTGCCGACGATGATGATCGCCGGGATCGCGTCGAGGAAGCAGCCGACGACCAGGAACACCGCTGCGATGAAGAATCCGGTCTGATAGAGCCCCATGCCCCACGCGGACACGCCGTCGAGGATCGCCTTCGGGATCTGGTAGTAGGCGAGCAGCCAGCCGAACGCGCTCGCCGTGCCGACGCAGAACAGCGCGATCGCGGCCAGCCGTCCTGTGTCGGTCAGCGCGAGGTACAGGCCCTTGAGGTTCATCTCGCGATAGACCAGCATCGACAGCACGCCCGCGTACAGCACGGCGATGCACGCCGACTCGGTCGCCGTGAACCAGCCGAAGATCTTGCCGCCGATGATGATCACCGGCGTCATCAGCGCGGGGACCGACACCAGCAGCGAGACGAGGAACTCGCGCAGCGTCGAGCGGCCGTAGGTCGGATAGCCGCGGCGCTTGGCGTAGACGTGCACCGTCGCCATCTGCACGAGGCCGATCAGCAGCCCGGGGATCACGCCGGCTAGGAACAGCGCGCCGATCGACACCGACAGCACGCCGCCCCAGACGATCATCAGGATCGAGGGCGGGATGATCACCGCGAGCACCGCGGACACCGCGGTGATCGCGACCGAGAAGCTGTCGTCGTAGCCTTCGTTGCGCTGCGCGTCGATGAAGATCTTCGACTGGCTCGCGGCGTCCGCGGTCGACGAGCCGGAGATGCCCGCGAAGAAGATCGACAGCACCACGTTGATCTGCGCGAGGCTGCCCGGCATGTGGCCGACCATCGTGCGTGACAGCTTGACGAGCCGGTCTGTGATGCCGCCGATGTTCATCAGGTTCGCGGTCAGCAGGAAGAACGGCACCGCGAGCAGGATGAACGAGTTGTAGGAGTTGAACGTCTCCTGCACCAGCGTCATCGGCGACAGGTTCGGCTCGAGCAGCAGCAGCGGCAGGCAGGCGAGGCCGAGCGCGACCGCGATCGGCACGCGCAGGAACATCAGCAGGAAGAACAGCCCGAACAGGATCCACGCGGCGGTACCGGGATCGACGGCGGTCAGCACGGGCTTCACGCCGGGCTCCCGACGAGGGTCCGCCACTGCGCGACGAGGTGCTCGCCGAGGAACACCAGCCAGGTCACGCCGGTGATCGGCCACGCGACGTGGATCATCCACAGCGGCAGGTCGGCGAGCTCGGAGGTGCGATTCCAGGCGAAGCGCGTGTACTCGACGCCGAACCACGCGAAGATCAGCGCGAACACCAGCACCGCGAGCGAGGCGAACAGGTTCAGCAGCGCCCCGAAGCGGCCGGTCGCCGACGGGAACACGTCGACGATGAAGTGCGTGCCCTCGCGCACGCCGAGCATCGCGCCCAGCATGATCATCCAGACGAGGCAGAAGCGCGCCATCTCCTCGGTCCAGATGTAGTGCGGCAGCAGTTCGGTGAAGCGCGAGAAGATCTGCAGCGAGACCGGAAACACCAGGATCGCGACCGAGGCGGCCAGCAGCCAGGTGAGGAAGGTCGCGTAGGCGGCCGTGAAGCGGCGCCACGCGCCGAGGGCGGTGGGAGCGGAGGTGGACATCGGCGGGTCGGTGGGCGCGCAGGAGGGGCCGTGGCCCGGGCGCGGCCCGCGCGTCGGCGGGCCGCGGGCGGCGCGGGCCCGTCGCCGGGCGCCGCGCGCGGCCGTCAGGTCAGCGCGTTGATCCGGTCGTAGATGCCGTCGGCGCCGATCTCCTTCGCGTACTGCGCCATCACCGGGTCGACCAGCTTCTTCATCTGCGCGCGCTCGGTGAACTCGATCTTCTTCAGCTTGCCGGCCTTCTCGAGCGCGTCGACCTTCTGGCCGTCCTCGCTCGACTCGATCTGCCGGCCGAAGGTGCCCGCCTCCTTGCCCGCGCGGACGACCGCCTGCTGCAGGTCGGGCGGCAGCCGCTTGAAGGTCTTCTGCGAGAAGCACAGCGGCCGGATCGTGATCGCGTGCTGCGTCATGATCAGGTTCGGGCCGACCTCGAAGAACTTCATCTGCTCGACGCCGGCGGCCTCGTTCTCGCCCGCCGCGATCACGCCGTTCTGGATCGCGTTGTAGACCTCGTTGTAGGCGATCACGGTCGGCGACATGCCGATCGCGGCGAAGGTCTTGCTCCAGATCGGCGCGCCCTGCACGCGGACCTTCAGGCCCTTCAGGTCGCCGACGGTGCGCGCCGGCTTGTTCGAGAAGATGTTGCGCACGCCACCGCCCGCGTAGCCGATCAGCGAGACCTCGGCCTTCTGCTCGACCTCGTCGGCGACGCCCTTGAACAGGTCGGCGTCGAGCACCTTGTTCCAGTGCGCGAGGTCGCGGAACAGGAACGGCGCGTCGACGAACGGGGCGGCCTTGGAGAAGGTGGACATGTGCGCCGGCGACACGATCGCGAAGTCGACCGCCTTGCCCTGCGCCATGTACTCGAAGTACTGCTTCTCCAGCCCGAGCGAGCTGTTCTTGTGCAGCACGAAGTTGATCGGCTTGCCGTAGTACTTCTTGACCAGCTCCTCGAAGCGCACCATGCACTTGGTGAACGCGTGGTCGTCGTTGAATTGCGAGGCGCCGTTGAGCGTGATCGCCTGCGCGCGCGCGGTATGGACGAACGGCGCCTGCACGGCACCGGCCGCGGCCAGGGTGCCGAGGAATTTCCTGCGTTGCATCGTGTCTCCTCCTCTGGATGCCGGCGCCGCCCGGGGCAGGGGCGCGAGGCGGGACGGTCGTCGCGCCGCCCTCGTTCGTCGGGGCGCGCTGCGATAACCGGTTGGTTAAAAGCCTAGCACAGGCGCCCGCCACGCCGGTAGGCTCGTGTCGACCCGCGCGCCGCGCGGTGCGAAGGAGGTCGACGATGGGAGCGGATGCG
Organism: Burkholderiaceae bacterium; assembly: GCA_044371545.1. Classification (GTDB taxonomy): domain Bacteria; phylum Pseudomonadota; class Gammaproteobacteria; order Burkholderiales; family Burkholderiaceae_E; genus UBA4615. Next base: position 3,320 of record JBILTM010000255.1, on the reverse strand, counting down.
ACGATCCCGGCGATCGCGCTGCCCGGGGGCGGCAGGGTGCCCGCACTCGGCATCGGCACGTGGAAGATGGGCGAACGCGCGTCGGCGCGGCGCGCCGAGATCGCCGCGATCCGTCGCGCGATCGAGCTCGGCGCGACGCTGGTCGACACCGCCGAGATGTACGCCGACGGCGGCGCCGAGACGGTCGTCGGCGAGGCGATCGCCGGACTGGGCGATCGTCCGTTCGTGGTCTCGAAGGTGCTGCCGTCGAACGCGTCGGCCGCCGGGACGGTCGCCGCCTGCGAGCGCAGCCTGAAGCGGCTGCGGCGCGAGCGCATCGAGCTGTACCTGCTGCACTGGCCCGGTCGCCATCCGCTCGCCGGCACGGTGGAGGCGTTCGAGCGCCTCGTCGTGCAGGGAAAGATCGGCGCCTGGGGCGTCTCCAACTTCGATGCCGACGGGATGCGCGCACTCGCCGCGCTGCCCGCCGGCGCGCGCTGCGCGACCAACCAGGTCTACTACGCGCTGTCGCGGCGCGGTGCGGCCTTCGACCTCTTCCCGTGGATGGGCGAGCGGGCGATGCCGGCGATGGCCTACTGCCCGCTCGACGAAGGGCGGCTCGTCGACCATCCCGCGCTCGCGCCGATCGCGCGCGAACTCGGCGCGACGCCCGCGCAGGTCGCGCTCGCGTGGCTGCTCGCGCCGGGTCCGCACCGCACGGGCGTGATCGCGATCCCCAAGACCGCCTCGGTCGCGCGCGTCGAGGAGAACGTCGCGGCCGCGGCGCTTCGCCTGTCGGCCGACCAGCTCGCCGCGCTCGACCGCGCGTTCCCGCCGCCGGCGCGCAAGGTGCCGCTCGCGATGGTCTGAGCGCGGGGCCGCGGCCCGGCCGCGCGGGCCCGTCGGCATCTCACGCGCCGGTGTACTTCGGCGGGCGCCGCTCGAGGAACGACTTCACGCCCTCGGCGTAGTCGCCCGACTGCGCGGCGAGCGCGAACTGGTCGAAGTCGGCGTGGCTGGTCGAGCGGTCGAGCGCGCCGACCGCGGCGTCCACCGCCTGCTTGATCATCCGCAGCTGCACCGGCGGCAGGCTCGCCGCGCGCTCGGCGAACTCGAGCGCGGCCTCGAGCGCACCGCCGCGCGGTGCGACGCGGTCGACCAGGCCCCAGTCGAGCGCGCCCGCGGCGTCGAGCTTCTCGGCGAGCACCGCGATGCGCTTCGCGCGCGCCGGGCCCACCAGGTGCGCGATGCGCGGCACCGCGTTCCAGGACAGGTTCATGCCGCGCTCGATCTCGGGCACGTAGAAGGTCGCGCCCTCGCCGGCGACGCGCAGGTCGCAGGCGACCGACAGCGCGGCGCCGCCGCCGATGCACCAGCCCTCGATCGCGACGATCGTCATCGCCTCGATCTCGGCCCACGCGCGGCACATCCTTCCGCCGGTCTGCATCGCGAGCCGGCGCTCGGAAAGCCGTGCCTCGCGCGTGCGCCGCAACTCCTCGTCCTTCAGGTCGGCGCCGACGCTGAAGACCCCGGCCGTGCCGGTCAGCACCACCGCCGACACGTCGGGGTCGTCGTCGAACGCGCGCGCCGCGCGGGTCAGCTGGCGGCAGGCCTCCAGCGACAGCGCGTTGCGGCCGTCGCCGCGATCGAGGCGGACGATCGCGACGCGCCCGCGCCGCTCGGTGGTCACGCAGTCCATCGTGGCCTCCGGGCTCAGGCGGAGGTGGTCTCGAATTCGGCGGGCAGCACGAGCTCGATCAGCTCGAGGTCGGCCGAGTGCTCGATCTCGCGGTGGCGGATGCCCGGCGGCTGGTGCACGCACGAGCCGGCCTCCAGGCGCACCTCGCCGACGCCCTCGTACTCGAAGCGCACCCAGCCCTTCAGCACGTAGACGAGCTGCAGCTGCACCGCGTGGCGGTGCCACTCGCCGCTCGCCTGGTGGCCGCCGCGCGCGCGGATCACGTGCATCACCGCGGCGCCGCCGGTCGAGGCGCGGATGCCCAGGTCGCGGTACTCGAAGTACGGGCGCAGGCCGTCGGCGACGAACGCCTCGGGGCTCGCGTGGCTCACGGAGAATCGCATCGGCGCGGCGGGGTCGGTCGTCGCGTCGCGCGGCGGGGTCGGTGCGTTCATCGGGGTCTCCTCCTCGGTTCGGCGAGTCCCGATCCTAACCGCGCGGCGTGCCGCGCGGCGCGCCGGCGCGGCCGGTTGCGGCACACTGGCGGATCGCCCCGCCGCCGATGATCCCGCCCGACACGACCGGACCGTCCCCCGAAGCGCGCGCCGCCGCGCCGCCGCCGGACCCCGTGCGCCCGGTGCCCGGAGCCGCGCGCAGCCGGCTGCCGGGCCTCGCGACGCTGCGCGCCTACCGGCGCGAGTGGCTCGCGCACGACCTCCTCGCCGGCCTGGTGCTGACCGCGGTGCTGATCCCCGTCGGCATGGGCTACGCGGTCGCCGCGGGCCTGCCGGCGATCCACGGCCTGTACGCGACGATCGTGCCGCTCGCGGTCTACGCGCTGCTCGGCCCGTCCCGGATCATGGTGCTCGGTCCCGATTCGACCTTCGCCGCGGTGATCGCCGCGACCGTGCTGCCGCTCGCCGCCGGCAGCGTCGAGCGTGCGGTCGCGCTCGCCGGCGCGCTCGCGCTCCTGACCGGCGCCTGCCAGCTCGCCTTCGGCCTGGCGCGGCTCGGGGGCCTCGCGGACCTGTTCTCCAAGCCGATCCGCATCGGTTTCCTCAACGCGATCGCGCTGACCGTGATGGTCGGGCAGCTGCCGAAGCTGCTCGGTGTCGACGTGGATGCGCAGACGCTCTTCGGCCGCGTCGCCGGGCTCGTGCACGGCGTCACCGACCGGGAAGTCGACGGCCTCGCGCTCGCGGTCGGCGGCACGGCGCTCGCGGTCGTCCTCGCGACGCGACGCTTCATGCCGCGCTGGCCGGGCGTGCTGATCGTGGTGGCGGGCGCGACGATCGCGTCGGCCGCGTTCGACCTGTCGGCGCACGGGCTCGCGGTGCTCGGGCCGATGCCGCAGGGGCTGCCGGCGTTGAGGGTCCCCTGGATCGGCTGGAGCGACCTCGCGCAGCTCGCGCCGGGCGCGGTCGCGATCGCGCTGCTGTCCTTCGCCGACACCAGCGTGCTGTCGCGCGCGCTCGCCGCGCGCGGCGGCTACCGCGCCGATCCGAATCGCGAGATGCTCGCACTGGGCGCAGCGAACCTCGCCACCGGGCTGTTCCAGGGCTTCCCGGTCAGCAGCAGCGCGTCGCGCACGCCGGTCGCCGAGGCCGCCGGCGCGCGCACGCAGCTGACCGGCCTGGTGGGCGCCGCGACGATCGTCGTGCTG
>JBILTM010000160.1:0-12407 GCA_044371545.1 Burkholderiaceae bacterium | reverse complement strand
TGCGTCCGGCCGGATCCTGTCGGGCCAGACGGTCGAGGCGTTCTGGAACTCGGTGCGCCACGCGAAGCCGCTCACCATCGGCCTGAACTGCGCGCTCGGCGCGGCGCTGATGCGGCCGTACGTCGAGGAGCTCTCGAAGAAGGCGGACACCTTCGTCTGCGTCTACCCGAACGCCGGGCTGCCCAACCCGATGTCGGACACCGGCTTCGACGAGACGCCGGAGATCACGGCCTCCCTGCTCCAGGAGTTCGCCCGGGCCGGCTTCGTCAACATCGCCGGCGGCTGCTGCGGCACGACGCCCGAGCACATCGCCGCGATCGCCAAGGCGGTCGAGGGCATGGCGCCGCGCGCGGTGCCCGAGCGCCCGCGCGAGCTGCGGCTGTCCGGTCTGGAGGCGTTCAACGTCGGCGAGGACAGCCTCTTCGTCAACGTTGGCGAGCGCACCAACGTCACCGGCTCGAAGGCCTTCGCGCGGATGATCCTCGCCGAGCAGTACGACGAGGCGCTCGCCGTCGCGCGCCAGCAGGTCGAGAACGGCGCGCAGGTCATCGACGTCAACATGGACGAGGCGATGCTCGACTCGGCCGCGGCGATGGCGCGCTTCCTCAACCTGATCGCCTCCGAGCCCGACATCGCGCGCGTGCCGATCATGATCGACTCCTCGAAGTGGTCGGTCATCGAGGCGGGGCTGCGCTGCGTGCAGGGCAAGGCGATCGTCAACTCGATCTCGATGAAGGAGGGCGAGGCCGAGTTCCTGCGCCAGGCGACGCTGTGCCGGCGCTACGGCGCGGCGGTCATCGTGATGGCGTTCGACGAGCAGGGCCAGGCCGACACCTTCGAGCGCAAGACGCAGATCTGCGAGCGCGCCTACCGGCTGCTGGTCGACCGCGTCGGCTTCCCGCCCGAGGACATCGTCTTCGACCCGAACATCTTCGCGATCGCCACCGGCATCCCGGAGCACGACAACTACGGCGTCGACTTCATCGAAGCCACGCGCTGGATCCGGAAGAACCTGCCCTACGCGAAGGTGTCGGGCGGCGTGTCGAACGTGTCGTTCTCGTTCCGCGGCAACGACCCGGCGCGCGAGGCGATCCACACCGTGTTCCTGTATCACGCGATCCGGGCCGGCATGTCGATGGGCATCGTCAACGCCGGCATGCTCGGCGTCTACGAGCAGATCCCGGCCGAGCTGCGCGAGCGCGTCGAGGACATCGTGCTGAACCGTGCGCCGACGCTGCCCGCGGGCCTGCCGGCCGACTCGCCCGAGCGCGAGAAGACCGCGACCGAGCGGATGATCGAGTTCGCGGCGACGCTGAAGGCGGGCGGCGCGAAGCGCGAGGAGGACCTCGCCTGGCGCCAGAAGCCGGTCGCCGAGCGGCTCGCGCACGCGCTGATCCACGGCATCACCCAGTTCGTCGTCGACGACACCGAGGCCGCGCGGCAGGAGGTGCTCGCGCGCGGCGGCCGGCCGATCGAGGTGATCGAGGGCCCGCTGATGGACGGCATGAACGTCGTCGGCGACCTGTTCGGTGCGGGCAAGATGTTCCTGCCGCAGGTGGTGAAGTCGGCGCGCGTGATGAAGCAGGCGGTCGCGCACCTGGTGCCCTTCATCGAGGCCGAGAAGGCCGCGGCCGGCGACACCCGCGCGCGAGGCAAGATCGTCATCGCGACGGTCAAGGGCGACGTGCACGACATCGGCAAGAACATCGTCACCGTCGTCCTGCAGTGCAACAACTTCGAGGTCGTCAACATGGGCGTGATGGTCCCGTGCAACGAGATCCTGGCGCGCGCCAAGGTCGAGGGCGCGGACATCGTCGGCCTGTCGGGGCTGATCACGCCCTCGCTCGAGGAGATGGCCTTCGTCGCGGCCGAGATGGAGCGCGACGAGTGGTTCCGCGTGCGCAAGATCCCGCTGCTGATCGGCGGCGCGACCACCTCGCGCGTGCACACCGCGGTCAAGATCGCGCCGCACTACAGCGGCCCGGTGATCCACGTCGCGGATGCGTCGCGCTCGGTGCCGGTCGCGCAGAACCTGGTGTCCGACGACGCGCGCCTGTCCTACCTCGAGCAGCTGCGCGCCGACTACGAGCGCGTGCGCGCGCAGCACGCCTCGAAGAAGGGCCCGGCGCTGGTGACGCTCGCCGAGGCGCGGGCGAACAGGCCGGCGATCGCGTGGGCGATGGCGGCCGATGACCACCCGGGCGAGCGGCCGCACCCGATCGCGCACTACCACCCGCCGCGCCCGAAGTTCGTCGGCCGGCGCGTGTTCCGCAACTACGACCTCGCCGAGATCGCGAAGTACATCGACTGGCAGCCGTTCTTCCAGACCTGGGACCTGCACGGCCCCTACCCGGCGATCCTCAACGACGAGGTGGTCGGCGAATCGGCGCGGCGCGTGTTCTCCGACGGGCAGGCGATGCTCAAGCGCGTGATCGACGGCCGCTGGATCACCGCGAACGCGGTCGTCGGCTTCCTGCCGGCGAACACGGTCAACGACGACGACATCGAGGTCTACACCGACGCGTCGCGCACCGACGTCGCGTTCACCTGGCGCAACCTGCGCCAGCAGCAGGCCAAGCGCGAGGGCGTCGACAACAAGTGCCTCGCCGACTTCGTCGCGCCCAAGGCGATCGACGGCCGGCCCTCGGGCATCGAGGACTTCATCGGGCTGTTCGCGGTCACCGCGGGCATCGGCGTCGACAGGAAGGAGGCCGAGTACGCGCGGCTGCTCGACGACTACTCGTCGATCATGCTGAAGGCGATCGCCGACCGGCTCGCCGAGGCCTTCGCCGAGTGCATGCACGAGCGCGTGCGCCGCGACCTGTGGGGCTACGCGGCCGACGAGGTGCTGTCGAACGAGGACCTGATCGCCGAGAAGTACCGCGGCATCCGGCCGGCGCCCGGCTATCCGGCGTGCCCCGAGCACACGGTCAAGAGCGCGCTCTTCGACGTGCTGAAGTGCGACGAGATCGGGATGGGGCTGACCGAGTCGCTCGCGATGACGCCGGCGGCGAGCGTGTCGGGCTTCTACTTCTCGCACCCGACCGCGCAGTACTTCAACGTCGGGCGCATCGGCGACGACCAGCTGAAGGACATCGCCCACCGCTCGGGCCGCGACGAGGCCGAGCTGCGCCGGGCACTCGCGTCGAGCCTCGGATGAGCGCCGAGCCCCGGCCGCCCGCGGGCTTCGTGCGGCTCGACTTCGGCGACAACCCGTTCGTCGACGCGGTCGGCCCGCTCTGGGGCCACCGCGACGAGGGGCTCGCCGGGCGGCTGGTGATGGGCCTGCGCGTCGAGCGGCGGCACTGCAGCCCGTCGGGCTTCTGCCACGGCGGCATGCTGATGTCGATGGCCGACATGCTGCTGGTGCTCGGCGCGAACCTGCAGGCGGGGCTCGACCGGTTCATGAGCACGGTCAGCCTGTCGGCCGACTTCCTCGCACCGGTGCCGCAGGGCGCGTGGCTCGAGGGCCGGCTCGAGGTGCTGCGCGCGACCCGCAACCTGGTGTTCTGCCAGGGTCTCTATCGCGTCGACGGCACGCCCGTGCTGCGCGTCGACGGCATCGTCAAGCCGATCGGCGAGGCGTCGTCGGACTTCTCGGCGAAGCGGTATTTCGGCTGACGGGGGTCACCCCCAGGTGACGGGCTTGTCCGCCGCGTGCGCGGCCTTCAGCATGTCGATCAGCGGCCACGCGCGCTGTGCGAGCGACACCGGCCGGGGCGCGTCGCGCGGACGGTCCTCCTCGTGGTCGTCCGGGGTCGACTCGGCCTTCTCCCGCTCCACCGCGGCCTGCAGCGCCGCGATCGCCGCCGGCATCTGCTCGACGGTGAAGACGCCCTTCGGCCCGGCCTCCTTGCCGACGATGGCCAGCAGGCGCTCGGCGATCGGGCCGGTCATCACCACGGAGCCGGTGGCCCTGGACTTGAATTCGTAGAGCATCGTCACTCCCTTCGGCGGAATCGCCGTCGTCGTCGACATTGATACCATGAGGCGATGGATGCAACGAGGGGGCCCGCGCGGCCGACGCGCCGCGCGGTCGCGGGCTGGCTGCTGGCGCCGCCCGCCGCGTGGCTCGCGGGGTGCTCGCCCGAGCACGACTGGCGCGAGGTCCGGGCCGAGGCGTCGGGCTTCACGGTGATGCTGCCCGCCAAGCCCGCGACGATGACGCGGGCGATCAACCTGGACGGGCTCGCGCTCGAGATGACGATGCACGGCGCGCAGGCGCGCGAGGTGGCGTACACGGTCGGTACGGTCGTGCTGCCCGACGCGTCGGCCGCGACCCGCGAGCGCGTGCTGGCCGCGATGCGGATCGCGATGGTGCGCAACATCGGCGGCGCCGAGCGCGCGTCGCGCCCCGTCGAGGTCGCACGCGTCGATCCGTCGGGCCAGCGCATCGGGGTCGTCGCGGCGACCGAGGTCGAAGCCGACGGCCGGATGCGCGACCGGGACGCGACGCTGATCGCGCGCTTCGTCGCGGTGGACGGGCGCGCCTGGCAGGCGGTGGTGCTGGGCGCCGCACCCGAGCGCGAGCAGGCGGCGCTGTTCCTGGAGTCGCTGAAGCTCGTGCGGCGCGAGTGACGGTGCCGGGCGTCCCGCCGGGCCGTCGCGTTCTCGTCGTCAGCTGCGAGCACGCCGGCCGCTCGGTGCCCGCCGCGTGGGCCGCCGCGTTCGAAGGGTTCGGCGCCCTGCTCGACAGTCACCGCGGGTGGGATCCGGGTGCGCTCGAGCTCGGGCGCGGGCTCGCCGACGCGTTCGGCGCGCCGCTGCACGCGGCCGCGACGACGCGACTGCTGATCGACACCAACCGGTCGATCGGGCATCGGCAGCTGTTCTCGGAGGTCACCGCCCGGTTGCCGCCGGCGCAGCGTCGGGCGATCGTCGAGCGGTTCTACCGCCCCCATCGCGATGCCGTGGAAGGCGAGGTCGCCGGTCACGTCGCGGCGGGCCGTCGGGTGCTCCACGTCGGCTCGCACAGCTTCACCCCGGTGCTCGACGGCGTGGCGCGGCGTGCCGACGTCGCCTGGCTCTACGATTCGCGGCGCCCTGCCGAATGCGAGCTGGCGGCGGCCTGGATGACGGCGTTCGCGCGCCGCGCGCCGCAACTGCGCCTGAGACGGAACTACCCGTATCGCGGGCGCAGCGACGGCCTCACCGCGCTGCTCCGCAGGCGTCACCCCGACGACGCGTACGCCGGGATCGAGCTCGAGGTCAACCAGGCGATCGTCGCCGCGGGCGGCGCACCGTGGCGCGCGCTCCGGACGATGCTCGTCGAGGCGCTGTCGGAGACCGGCTGCGTCGAGCACGGGGGGGCCGTGCGTCGCCCCTGATGCGCGCGGGGTGCTCACCACTCGAGGGGCGGCAGTTCGCGGAAGACCTTGCGCGTGCCTTCGAGCCACTGCCGCGTCAGCGCGTCGAAGTACGGATCGCCCGGGTCGAACCGTCGTTTCATCGTGATCCGCAGGCTGTCGCGCGCATAGCAGAGCAGATCGATCGGCATGCCCACCGAGAGGTTGCTGAGCATCGTCGAGTCGAACGACACGAGCACGCACTTGGTGGCGTCCTGCATCGTCGCGCTCGACGTCACGGCGAGGTCTAGGATCGGCTTGCCGTACTTGGCTTCGCCCGTCTGGAGGTAGCTCGTGTCGGTGCCGGCCTCGATGAAGTTGCCCTCCGCGTAGAGCCGGAACAGCCGCATGGACTCGCCCGCGATCTGTCCGCCCAGGATGAACGAGGCATTGAACTTCAGCCCGCCCGACTCGAGGAAGGGCCCGTCCCGTCGCTCGATGTCGCGCATCGCGTCGGACACCAGGTTGGCCACGTCGAACATCGAGTCGACGGACCAGACGTGGGGCGCCTCGCCCGCGGCCCGCTTGCGCAGCAGGTTGATCACGGTCTGCGTCGCGGCGAGGCCGCCGGAGCTGAGCAGCACCAGGACCCGGTCACCCGGACGCTCGAACACGGACATCTTGCAGAAGGTGGCGTAGTTGTCCACGCCCGCGTGGGTGCGCGAGTCGCTGGCGAAGATCAGCCCGTCGTCGAGCCTGACGCCCACGCAGTAGGTCATGCGGCGGGGGCGCGTCGCATTCAGGCGTCCGTGACCTCGTCGGTCCAGACCTCGAAGCGCACCAGCGTGTTCCGCCCGAAGGTGTTGGCCAGCGCGACGTCGCAGGCGTCGCGGCCGCGGGCCATCAGGATGCGGCCGATGCGCGGCGTGTTGTTGCGTGCATCGAAGGTGTACCAGCGGTCGCCGAGGTAGGCCTCGAACCAGCCGGCGAAGTCCATCGGCCCGTGCGGCGGCTCGACGCCGATGTCGCCGAGATAGCCCGTGCAGTAGCGGGCCGGGATGTTCATGCAGCGGCACAACGCGACCGCGAGGTGGGCATAGTCGCGGCAGACGCCCCGGCCCTCCTCGTAGGCCTCCCGGGCGGTGCGCGTGCGTCGCGCGTGCTGGTAGCCGAACTCGATGCGGTCGTGGACGAAGTCGCAGATCGCCTGCACCCGCGCCCATCCGGTCGGGCCGTTGCCGAACAGCTTCCAGGCGACCTCGGACAGCTCGTCGGTCTCGCAGTAGCGGCTGCCCAGCAGGTAGACGAGCGTCGAATCCGGAAGCAGCTCGACCGGAGTCTGGACGGCGTCCGGGGCGACCGGATCGGGCAGTCCGCTGTCCTCGACCAGCGCGTCGGTGCTCAGCACGATCCGTCCCGCGGGCGCGACGATCCGGGTGCACCAGTTGCCGAACAGGTCCCGGTAGCCCGTCACCGGGACCGCGGGGCGCGTCACCAGGCGATCCGGGCGCACGAGGTCGAACGCTCTCGACGAGTGGATGCCGAGCGCCATCAGCATCGGCGTCGGGCCGGGGCACTCGTACTCCATCTCGAACCCGGCGCGGATCCGCATGGTCGTGACCTTCTGCGCGGCTCGCCGCGCCTACCGCCTGTTCATCAGCAGCCCCGCGACGAATCCGAGCGTCGCCGCAACCGCCACGCCGTGCCAGGGGTGCTCGTGCATGTAGTGATCGGTCGTGCGGGTCACCACCCGGGCACGATGCATCGTGTCGTCCTCGACCGCGTGCAGGCGCGACTTCATCGCGTCCAGCCGGGACTCCACCTGGAGTCGCAGTTCGCGCGCCGCGTCGCCGGTTTCGCTGCCGGCGCGCCTCAGCATGTCCTGCGCCTCGGTCAGCATCACGCCGACGTCGTCGACGATCCTGTCGCGTCTGTTCATGGAAGTGTCCTCGGTGTCGACGCCGTACGTGCGGTACGTGCCGTACGGACCATCGTGCACCCAGTATGGGTCATCGTCCGGCCGGACACCTTGTGCTTCGTCAAGGCGCGCCGGCACGGCACGGCCGCGCTTCGCCGCACCGCGGCGCGTCGGGCCGTCGCCCGCAGCGCGGCCGCGCTGCGCAGGCGGCCGCGCGAGCCGCGCTGGCCAAAGCGGTCCGCCACGCCTACGATGCGCGACGATGACATCGCACGGCCTCCGACGCCGACGGCATCGGCCGACGCCCGTTCCCGACCGCATCTCGTGAGCGCCGCTGTCCCGCCCGCCGCGGCCGTGCCGCGGACAGCCACCGGCGCGCTCGCCGTGCGGATCTTCGGCTGCTTCGCGGCCGGCTACTTCATGTCCTACGGGCTGCGCTCGGTCAACGCGGTGCTCGCGCCCGAGCTGACGGCCGAGCTGGGCCTCACGCACGCGCAGCTGGGTTCGCTGTCGGCGGCCTACTTCCTCGCGTTCGCCGCGATGCAGGTCCCGCTCGGCGTCTGGCTCGACCGCTACGGACCGCGCCGCGTCGACGCGGTGCTGATGGGTCTGGCCGCGCTCGGCTGCGTGGCGTTCGGGCTCGCGCAGTCGCTGGGCGGGCTCTGGCTCGGGCGCGCGCTGATCGGTGCGGGCGTCTCGGGCGCGCTGATGGCCTCGCTGACCGCCTACCGGCAGTGGTTCCCGGCAGAGCGCCAGACGCGGCTCGCCGCGTGGATGCTGATGGCCGGCACCATGGGCGTGCTGGTGACGACGGTGCCGGTGCACTGGGCGCTGCCGATGCTCGGCTGGCGCGGCGTGTTCTGGGTCGCCGCCGCGGCGCTCGCGGCGATCGGCGTCGCGATGTGGACGGCGCTGCCGCGCGAGCACGAGCGCACGCGCGCCGACGGCGCCGCCGCGACGTCCTTCGTCGGCGCGCTGGCCGGCTACCGCGAGGTGTTCTCGAACGGCTACTTCTGGCGGATGTCGTTGACCGCGGGCGTGATCCAGGGCGGCTTCGTCTCGATGCAGAGCCTGTGGGTCGGGCCCTGGTTCGCGACCGTGCTCGGCGTGCAGGGCGCGGCGCGCGCCGACCTGCTGTTCGCGTTCAACTTCGGGCTGATGCTGTGCTTCCTCGCGCTCGGCTGGGTCGCGCCTCGGGTCGGCTCGGACCGGGCCTCGCTCGCGCGCGTGGTCGCGATCGGCACGCTCGCCTTCATCGCGATCGAGGTGGCGATCGCCTGGGCGAGCGGGCCGTCGGCGTGGTGGCTGTGGCTCGCGTTCGGGGCGACCGCGACGATCTACACGATGGTGCAGCCGCGCGTGGGGCTCGCCTTCCCGCCGCACCTCGCGGGCCGGGCGCTGACCGGCTTCAACCTGACGATCTTCTCGTGGATGTTCGCGAGCCAGTGGGGCTTCGGCCTCGCGATCGATGCGTTCCGCGCGCACGGGCTCGACGAGGTCGCGGCGTTCCGCGCGGCGATGCTCGCGTTCGCGACGCTGCACGCGTCCTGCCTCGTGCTGTTCGTCGCATGGCCGAGGCGCTGGGGCGGCCGGTGAGCGCCGCGCCTCAGGACGTCGCGCTCAGGTAGCCCCACGGCGCCCGCACGATCCGCCCCTCCAGATCGGGCGGTGGCGTGCGGCGATCCTGGGCGTCGGCTTCGACCAGGGCCTTGGCGATCACGAGCAAGTCCCGTGCCGATTCGTGGCTCGGGGCGGTCGACAGAAGGTGCCCGTGCCGACGCAGGAGCCCGACGATCCCGGCGACGATCCGTTCCTCGGCGCCGCGGATGCGGCTGCGCATCGGCAGGCGCCGCTCCTCGTGGCCGAGCGCGGCCGAGAGCAGCGGCCGACCGTACTGCTGCGCGATGCCGATGCGCGCCAGCGCAGCGAGCGCCTCGCGCAGCGGACCGTCGGCTCGGGCGGCCACGCACGCCTCCACCTCCCCGGCCAGCGCGTGCTGGTGGCGGTCGATCAGTGCGGTGACCAGCGCCGACTTGTTCGGGAAGTACTGGTGCAGCGATCCAATGCTGACGCCGGCGACCTCGGCGACCCGATTGGTATTGAAACCAGCGGGGGACTCGCGCTCGAGAACGTGAGCCGCCGCAGCGAGGATCGCCTCGACGGTGACCTGCGCGCGCGTCTGTAGCGGGGTTTTCCGTGCTTTCAGGTCGATTCGCGGCACGTGCGGGAACGCGAGTGGTGAAAGCGAGCAGGGACTCGCATCATGCCCGTGTCGCCTCGCGATGCCCGTGCCGTCCCCGCGGACGGGTCCGAACGCACGCAACCGCCGTCCGCGCCCCGATGGAGCTCCCGATGATCCCTTCGCCCACCGAACCGCTGTCCTTCGATCGCTTCTACCGCGAGGTGTTCCTGCCGGAGCACCGCCATCCGGTCAACCGCGCGCTGCACGTGGCCGGTACGCTCGCCGGCCTCGCCTGGTTGGGTGCGCTCGCGGCTCTTCCGCTCTGGCCCGGGGCCTTCGGGCTCATGCTGTTCCCGGTCGTGCACGCGGCCCCCGGGCTGATCGGCCACCGTCTGTTCGAGCGCAGCGCGGACGTCGGCGACGCGCGCTGGCGCCGCACGGACCATCCGCGCTGGTGGTTCGTCGTGGCCAACCACCGACTGACCGCGGCGTGTGCAGTGTCGCTCTCGATGCGAGTGCTCGGTGCAGCGCACCGCGCGGGGTGAGGTCGAGGCGTGCGCGCGCCAGCCGCGTCAGTGCGCGGGCTCGACCGGCGTGTGCTGGAAGGTCCGCACGCCGACCGCGACGCCAGCCACCAGCAGCACGATGCCCGCGATCGCGCCGGCCGACGGCCCCTCGCCGCGCCACAGGAACCCGTAGGCGAGCGCCGCCAGCGTCTCGAACACGATCAGCTGCCCCACCAGCGAGGTCGGCAGCAGCCGCGAGGCGCGGTTCCACAGCAGCGTGCCCAGCCACGATGCGGACAGCCCGATCGCGACCATCAGCCCGACGAACTCGAGCGGCCGCGGCCCGAGCGGCATCGCGAACGGCGTGCCCGACGCGTCGGCGAGCGGGCGCACCGCGTGCCAGGCCGCCAGCAGCGCCGCGCCCGCGATCGCGAGCGGCAGCGTGGTCAGTCCCTGCGCGGTCGCCCAGGTCGCCGAGGTGGAGTGCGGGTTGCGCTGCATCCAGCGCGCATTGCGGATCGGGTACCAGGTCCAGCACGCGACCGCGCCGAGCGCGAGCAGCGCGCCGAGCGCGAGCCGCGGCCCGGCGTCGGGTGCGGTCTCGCGCAGCCGTGCGAGCTCGGCCTGGTTGACCAGCACGATGCCGGCGGCGATCGTCGCGAGCGAGGGTGCGAGACGGCGCCACGGCAGCGCGCGCTCCGAGAGGTTCGAGACGACCGCGATGACCACCGGCAGCGTGCCGATCAGCATCGTCGGCAGCGGCACGCCGGCGGTCTGGATCGCGGCCGCGAGGCACGCGTAGTAGAGCAGGTTGCCGACCAGCGACAGCTTGGTCGCCTCGATCCAGTCGGCGCGCGTGAGCCGCGCGAGCGCCTCGCGCGCCGGCCACGCGAGCGCGAGGGCGATCAGCCCGAAGGCCACGTAGCGGCCGACCGACAGCACCGCGGCCGGGTAGTCGGGCAGCATCACCGGCGCGACGAACACCAGGCCCCAGGCGAGGCCGGCCGCGAGCGCGCAGGCGAGGCCGGCGCCGAGCCCGGCGGCGCGCGGCACCGCGGTCGACGACGGGCCGGGCGGGCGGGCGCGCCCGGCGCCCCCGGTCATCGCGCGAACGCGATCGTCCGGTCCGGCTGCGGGAACGGCTCGGCGCGGTACAGGCCGTTGGCGAGGTTGTGCGGATGCGCGGCCGCCTCGAGGAAGTCGAGCACCGGCGTCAGGCACGCGTCGCTCGACGCGGCCGCCGCGGCCCAGTCGTCGCGGGTGCGGGTCGCGAAGCGCTCGGCCAGCACGCGTGCGGTCTCGTCCCAGGTCGAGCGGTCGTTCTGGCGGCGCGCATCGAGCGTGCCCTCGAGCCCGGTGACCTTCAGCAGCTGCGCGTAGAACTTCGGCTCGATCGCGCCGACCGCGACGAAGCGATCGTCCGAGGTCCGGTACACGCGGTAGTACGGCGCGCCGCCGTCGAGCAGGTTCACGCCGCGGCCGATCTTCCAGGCGCCCGCCGCGAGCAGGCCGTAGAAGATCGGCGACAGGCCGACCGAGCCGGCGAGGATGCTCGACTCGACCACGCCGCCGCGCCCGTCGATGCCGCGGCGCACGAGCGCGGCGAGCACGCCGACCGCGAGGAGCATCGCACCGCCTCCGTAGTCGCCGACGACGTTGAGCGGCGGCACCGGCGCGTCCTTCGCGCCGATGCCGTTCAGCAGCCCGGTCAGGCCGAGGTAGTTGATGTCGTGGCCGGCGCGCTCGGCGAGCGGGCCGCGCGAGCCCCAGCCCGACAGCCGGCCGACCACGAGGCGCGGGTTGCTCGCCAGAAGCTCGGCCGGCGCGAGGCCGAGGCGCTCCAGCACGCCGGGCCGGAAGCCCTCGAGCAGCACGTCGGCCGCGTCGATCAGCGAGCGCGCCTGCGCGAGCCCGTCGGCCGACTTCATGTCGATCGCGACCGGGCGCTTGCCGACGTTCGAGACGTCGAACTTCGGGTCCGACGACACGCCGAGGCCCGGGTCCGCGGGCGGCGAGATCCGCGTGACGTCGGCGCCCAGGCCGCGCAGCAGCTGCCCGGCGAACGGCACCGGGCCGATCGCGTGGAGCTCGATGATCTTCAGGCCGGCGAGCGGCAGGGCGGCGGTGTCGGTCATGGCGGGGCGCCGTGCGGGCGGCGGTCCGGAAGCGGGGTGAGCCGACGATTCTAGCCGCGGCGACCGTGCGGGGCGCCGGCGACGGCTCGGGTGCGGAATCGCCGCGGCGCGCCGTTCCCGTCAGGCCGGGTCGCGCGCCTGCGCCATGGCATCGAGCAGCGTGTCGGTGCCGGCCGCGCCCGAGATGCCGACCTTGCTGTCGAACACGAAGAACGGCACGCCGGTGATGCCCATCTCGCGCGCGTGCCGGTCCATCGCCTGGATCTCGGCCAGGCCGGTGTCCGAGTCGAGCATCTCGCGCGCGGCCTGCGGGTCGTAGCCGGCCTCGCCGGCGAGCCGCGCGAGCGCGTCGCGCTCGCCGACCGGCCGGCCCTCGACGAA
>JBILTM010000199.1:0-9263 GCA_044371545.1 Burkholderiaceae bacterium | reverse complement strand
CAGCGCCTCGACCATCGCGGTCGCGTCGCGCGACGGGTCGGACTGCGCCCAGGCGATCAGCCGGTGCGCGTCGAGCGTGTTCGGCTGCCGCTCGATGCGGTCGATCGCGAGCTCGAGCCCGGCGGTGCGCCCGGCCGCGCGCACGCGCTCGTAGATCTGCGTGGCGCGCTCGGCGCCCCCGAACTTCGCCTCGAGGTAGGCGCGCCGGTCGACGCCTTCGGGCGGCAGGTCGGGATTGAGCTGGAACGGGTGCCAGCGCACGATCGGGCGCTCGTCCTCGGGCAGCCGCGCGATCGCCGCCTCGAGCTGTCGCTTGCCGATGTAGCACCACGGGCAGACGACGTCCGAGACGACGTCGACGGTACGGGGGGGCGGGGTGGGCGTGTCCATCCCCGCGACTGTACCCGCTCGCGGGGGCTCCTGCGCCCGGCTATCCGGAGCGCCGGTAGCCGATCGCCTCGGCCACGTGGACCGGCGCGAGCGCGGCCGCGCCAGCCAGGTCGGCGATCGTGCGCGCGAGCCGCAGCAGCCGCGGCAGCGCGCGCGCCGACAGGTCGAGCTTCTCGATCGCCGCGCCGAGCAGCGCGCGGCCGGCGTCGTCGATCGCGCAGTGCGCCTCGAGCGCGGCGCCGGCGAGCGCGGCGTTCGGGGCGCCCTGGCGCGCGATCGCCACCGCGCGCGCGGCGACGACGCGCGCGCACACCGTCGCGCTCGCCTCGCCGCGCGGCTGCGCGAGCAGGTCGCCTCGAGGCACCGACGGCACCTCGACGTGCATGTCGATGCGGTCGAGCAGCGGGCCGGACAGCCGGCCCCGGTAGCGCGCGACGTCGGCCGGCGCGCAGCGGCAGCGCCCGCTCGCGTGGCCGTGCCAGCCGCAGGGGCACGGGTTGGTCGCCGCGACCAGCTGGAACGCCGCCGGGAACTCGGCCTGCCGGCCGGCGCGCGAGATCGACACGCGGCCGGTCTCGAGCGGCTCGCGCAGCGTGTCGAGCACGCCGCGCTGGTACTCGGCGAGCTCGTCGAGGAACAGCACGCCGCGGTGCGCGAGCGAGATCTCGCCGGGGCGCGGCGCACTGCCGCCGCCGACCAGCGCCGCGCCCGAGGCCGAGTGGTGCGGCGCGCGGAACGGCCGCCGGCCCCACGCGGTCGAGGCGCCCGCCCCCCCGGCGAGCGACAGCACCGCCGCGGACTCGAGCGCCTCGTCGTCGGTCATCGGCGGCAGCAGCCCGGGCAGCCGCTGCGCGAGCATCGACTTGCCGCTGCCTGGCGGGCCGATCAGCAGCAGCCCGTGGCCGCCGGCGGCCGCGATCTCCAGCGCCCGTCGCGCGGCCGCCTGGCCGCGCACCTCGGAGAGATCCGGTGCGATGCCGTCGGCGCGAACCGGCGGCGCGAGGGGCGCGCAGGCCGCGGGCCCGTCGCCCACGCGCGCGAGCGAGCCGCCCTCGGCGACCGCCGCCCACACCTCTCGCAGCGTCGCGGCCGCACGGGTGCCGTCGAAGGCGGCCGGCGCGGCGTCGGCCGCGCTCGGGGCCGGCAGCACCAGCAGCCGCTGCGGCGCCTGCCGGCGGACGGCGAGGGCCAGCACCAGCGCGCCGCGGACCGGCCGCAGTGCGCCGGTCAGCGACAGCTCACCCATCAGCTCGAAGCCGTCCAGCACCTTCGACGGCGTGCCGGCGGCGGCCGCGAGGATGCCGATCGCGATCGGCAGGTCGAAGCGGCCGGAGCCCTTCGGCAGGTCGGCGGGCGCGAGGTTCACCGTGATCCGCCGCGCGGGGAAGTCGAAGCCGCCGTGCAGCAGCGCTGCCCGGACCCGTTCGCGGCTCTCGCGGACCTCGGCGTCGGGGAGTCCGACGACGTGGAACGCCGGCAGGCCGTTGGCGAGGTGGACCTCGACCGACACCGGCGGCGCCTCGACGCCGACCAGGCCCCGACTGTGGACGACAGCGAGCGACACGGGCCCTCCCGCGCGGGATCCGAAGACGAATGCAATGATGTGAGCGAGCGCTCGCTACCGCGCCCGGAGCGTACTGCCGACCGGTCAGCCGGGGCGTTCTGCCTCGCCGGCGAGCCGGGCCTCCAGCGCCTCGACGCGCCGGCGCAGCCGGGTGATCGTCTCGAGCTGGACCTCGAACTCTTCGCGGGTCACCAGGTCCATCCGCTGGAAAGTCTGGGCGAGCATCGCCTTGACGTTGCGCTCGAGGTCGGCCGCCGGACTCGAGCGGATCAGCTCGGCGATCCGCTGCTGGACGTCCTGCAGAAACGCCTGCCTTTCCATGGTCCGGGTGCCTCCAGATGCCGAGGCAGTCTAGCACGCGGGGTCCGGGCGACGCCCTCGCCGGCTCGGCCCGGCGGCCGATGCCGAACGGCCTACGCACTGGGGCGGACGACTGACCGCAGGGGCCGTGCGGCACCGTCAGCGAGCAAGAGCGCACCATGGAGGTGCGTCACTCCGGTGCGTCGGATCGACGCCGGCGGCGCCGGCCCCACCCCCGACGCGCCATCCTGGTGCGCCACGAAGTGGCACAGGAAATGCTCACGTGAGGCGTCCCGACGTCCCACGCGTCCTCGATTCGTCACACCAAAGAACGTACCTCCGGAGCCATCGATGAAGAAAACGCTGATCGCCCTCGCCACCGTCGCCTCGGTGGTCGTCCCGTCCCTCGCCAGCGCACAGGCGCCCGCCCCCGCGAGCGCGCTGACCGGCAACCTGACGATCACCTCGGACTACCGGTTCCGCGGCATCTCGCAGAGCTTCAAGCTGCCCGCGGTCCAGGGCGGCATCGACTGGGCGCACGCGAGCGGCTTCTACCTCGGCAACTGGAACTCGAGCGTCTCGGGCAACCAGTACCCGAACGGCGCCAGCCTCGAGATGGACTTCTACGGCGGCTACAAGTTCCCGGTCGGCAAGGACATCACCCTCGACGTCGGCGCGCTCTACTACTACTACCCCGGCGCCTTCTACAACGGCTTCACCAGCAAGCCCAAGTACGACAACTTCGAGCTGTACTTCGGCGGCGTGATGGGGCCGTTCAGCGCGAAGGTCTTCTTCGCGCTCACCGACTTCTTCGGCCTCGACGAGACCACCGGCGGCAAGTCGTCGTCCGGCTCGTACTACATCGACCTGAACTACTCGACCGAGATCGCACCGAAGCTCACGCTGGGCGCGCACGTCGGCTACCAGAACGTCCGGAACTACTCGGACCTGAGCTACGTCGACTACAAGCTCGGCGTCACCTACGACTGGACCGGCTGGCTGCTCGGCGCCGCGGTCGTCGGCACCAACGCCGACAAGGCGCTGTACTTCGCGAGCGACTCGTCCGGCTCGGTGAAGCAGGTCGGCAAGACCGGCGTCGTGCTGTCGATCGGCAAGACCTTCTGATCATTCGGGCGCGGGGCCGCGAGCCCCGCGCGCGGCCTGAAGCGCAGGAGTCCATCCATGAAACTGATCACCGCCATCATCAAGCCCTTCAAGCTCGACGAAGTCAGGGAAGCCCTGTCCGGCATCGGCGTGCAGGGGATCACCGTCACCGAGGTCAAGGGCTTCGGTCGTCAGAAGGGCCACACCGAGCTGTACCGCGGCGCGGAGTATGTCGTCGACTTCCTGCCGAAGGTGAAGATCGAGGCGGCGGTCGCCTCGGAGCTCGTCGAACGCGCGATCGAGGCCATCGAAGGCGCGGCGCGCACCGGCAAGATCGGCGACGGAAAGATCTTCGTCTACGACCTCGAGCAGGTCATACGGATCCGCACCGGCGAGACCGGCGGCGACGCGCTCTGACCGAATCCACGACTAGAGGACCCACGATGAATCGCATCGCACGAACGCTCGCGCTGGTCGCAGCGCTGTGCCTCGCGCCGGTGGGCGGCGCCATCGCCGCCGACACCGGCACGCCCGCGGCGAAGGCCGCTCCGATCCTGCTCGCGCAGGCCGACGCCAAGAAGGACGAGGCCCCCGCCGCCAAGGCCGAGGCCGCAGCGGCCGAGGAGAAGAAGGAAGAAGCCGCGGCCGCCGCGCCGCCGGTGCCCAACAAGGGCGACACCACCTGGATGCTGGTCGCCACGGCGCTGGTCATCCTGATGACGATCCCCGGCCTCGCGCTGTTCTACGGCGGCCTGGTCCGCAGCAAGAACATGCTGTCGGTGCTGATGCAGGTGACGATGGTCTTCTCCCTCATCTCGCTGCTCTGGGTGATCTACGGCTACACGCTCGCATTCGGCGGCGCGGGCAGCTTCTTCGGCAGCTTCGACAAGCTGTTCCTGAAGGGGGTCACGCCCGAGTCGGTGGCCGCGACGTTCAGCAAGGGCGTCTACATCCCCGAGTACGTGTTCATCGCGTTCCAGGGCACGTTCGCCGCGATCACGCCGGCGCTGATCATCGGCGCGTTCGCAGAGCGGATCAAGTTCTCGGCCGTGCTGCTGTTCTGCGTGCTGTGGTTCACCTTCTCGTACCTGCCGATCGCGCACATGGTCTGGTACTGGGACGGCCCCGACGCGATCACCGACGCGAAGACGCTCGAGGCGGTCACCGCGAACGCGGGCTGGCTGTGGGCGCAGGGCGCGCTCGACTTCGCCGGCGGCACCGTGGTCCACATCAACGCGGGCATCGCGGGCCTGGTCGGCGCGTACATGCTCGGCAAGCGGGTCGGCTACGGCCGCGAATCGATGGCGCCGCACTCGCTGGCGTTCACGATGGTCGGTGCGTCGCTGCTGTGGGTGGGCTGGTTCGGCTTCAACGCGGGCTCCAACCTCGAGGCGAACGGCCTGACCGCGCTGGTGATGATCAACACGACGATCGCCACCGCCGCCGCGGTGCTGAGCTGGACCTTCGCCGAGTGGATGGGCAAGGGCAAGCCCTCGATGCTCGGTGCGGCCTCGGGTGCGGTCGCCGGCCTCGTCGCGATCACGCCGGCCTGCGGCTTCGTCGGCCCGATGGGCGCGATCGTCATCGGCCTCGTGTCCGGCGTCGTGTGCCTGTGGGGCGTCAACGGCCTCAAGCGCATGCTCGGCGCCGACGACTCGCTCGACGTGTTCGGCGTGCACGGCGTGGGCGGCATCCTGGGCGCGCTGCTGACCGGCGTGTTCGCGGCTCCGGCGCTCGGCGGCATGGGCATCTTCGACTACGTCGCCAACGCGGCGAGCGCCGACTACTCGATCGCCGGCCAGGTGTGGACGCAGCTGAAGGGCGTGCTGCTCACCATCGTGTGGTCGGGTGTCGTGTCGTTCGTCGCCTTCAAGCTGGTCGACATGATCGTCGGCCTGCGGGTGCCCGAGGACGAGGAGCGCGAAGGCCTGGACATCACCTCGCACGGCGAGTCCGCCTACCACTCCTGAACACTTTCTCCTCTCGTTTCTGGACTCAGTTCGCGCCGGGCGCTGCCCGGCGCGTTTTTTTTCTCCGCGCGGACGCGGCACGGCGCGCGCGCCGATGCCCCTGGCCGCGCGCCGCGGCTACACTCGCGCGATGACGTCCGCCGGCCTCCTCGCCCGTCGCCCGGTGCTGCATGGCCTCGTGCTCGCCGCGGTGATCGGCGCGATCGCGTTCGGGCTGCGCACGTTCGCGATCGAGCCCGCCTCGATCGCGCACGCGTGCGACCCGGCGCCGTGGCACGGCGCGTGCGCGGTACGCACCGCCCTGCTGAGCAGCTTCGTCCACCAGGAGATCGGCTGGGCCGCGTTCGCGGCCGGGGTGATGGCGACCGTGCTGCGGGGGCCGCGGACGGCGACCGCCGCGCTCGCGCTCGGCGCCGCCGGCCTCGTGCTCTACAGCTGCGAGCCGGCCGCGGTCGGCGCGATGCTCGGGCTGCTGGTGCTCGTGCGGGCGAGCGCACACGCCCCGAGCACGGCCATCAGCGCGGCGTAGCCGAGCGCCTGCGCGTTCGCGGGGCCCTCCTTCACCGCCATCAGCGCGGCGCCGGCGAGCAGTACCCCCCCGAGCCAGCGCTCCTCGAGCGCGCCCGGTGCGCGCGACGCGCCCGCGATCCACGCGAGCGCCGCGGCCACCGCGGCCGGCGCGAAGAGCGGCCAGTCGAAGCCCCGGTAGCGCCCGTCGAAGGCGTGCAGCACCACGGTCGTGGCCGCGCAGAACAGCACCGCCGCGTGCAGCATCGACACCCAGCCGTCGAGGCCCGGATGGCGCTCGCTGCGCAGCCAGCCCCGTATCGCGGCGGACGCGGACGGCAGCGGCGCTGCGGCGTCGCCGTCGAGCCGCCGCGCGAGCCACAGCGCCGACACGACGCATGCCGCGAGCACGATCGCGGTCGCGGCGACGCTCGCGCTCCATTCGGCCGGCCAGCGGTTCCAGACGACGAGGTAGCGCGCCTGCTCGGCGAGCGTCGCGCCCAGCCCGGCGCCGGCGATCGCGCCGACCGCGGCGTGCAGCGCCACGCCGCGGCGCCGCCCGGCGAGCGCGAACGCGATCGCGCCGAGCAGCGCACCGGCGAGCGCGGCCGTACGCCACGCGGTCCAGCCCTCGCGCGGGGCCACCGGGCCGTGCCAGTCGAACTTCGGGCGGCCGTCGCTGTCGAGCAGGCCCCAGGCCCCGCCCATCGCGCCCTCGAGCGCCCGCTTCCAAGGCTGGTCGAACGCCTCGATCAGGTTGTAGCGGATGCCGTGCTCGGCCGCGGCCCGCGTGAACTGCCGCACGAAGCGCGCCTGCTCGACGCGCCCCGGCTCGGCATCGCGCCGCGCGCGGCCCTCGCTCGGCCAGCCGGTCTCGCCGACCAGGATCTCGCGCCCCGGCAAGCGCCGCTGCATGTCGCGCCAGACCTCGACCACGTGCACGATCGCCGCGTCGATGCCGACCGGCTCGTCCTCCCAGTAGGGCAGGATGTGGATCGTCACGAACGAGACGGCCGGCGCGATCGACGGGTGCTGCAGCCAGAACTCCCAGACGTCGGCGTAGGTGACCGGGACGCTCGTGCCGCGCCGCACGCGCTCGATGTAGCCGACCAGCTCGGCCTCGGGCAGCTCTCGTCGCAGCATCACCTCGTTGCCGACGACCACCGCGCGGACCGTGCCCGCGTGCTCGCGCGCGATCCCGATCGCGGCCTGCACCTCGGCGTCGTTGTCGCGCCGGTCGCGGCCGAGCCAGGCGCCGAGCAGCACCGTCATGCCGAGCCGCTGGGCGACCGCCGGCACCGCGTGCAGGCCCTGCGACACCGAGTAGGTGCGCACGCACGCGGTCCGCGACGCGAGCAGCCTCAGGTCGGCCTCGATGCGCGCCTCGCTGACGAACGCGCGCGGATCGAACGGCGTCTCGCCGGGGCGCCGGAACGGCGCATAGGACACGCACTCGACCCGCTCGGCGCCGGGCTCCCCGACCGACACCGGCACCGACATCCGCCAGCCATGCAGCAGCGCCGCGAGCACGGCCAGCGCGAGCAGCGCGAGCACCACCGCCCGTCGGACCGGGCCGGGGCCGGGCGCGGCGCCGGTGCGATCGGGCGCGGCCGGGCCCGCCGCGCTCGCGGGCCGGTGCTCAGCGGCCATGCGGCCGCCCTCGCGGGGGATGGGGTCCTGCGAAACGCTCGGATTCGATCACGGTAGACTTCGCGGCCGCTCGGACGGGTCGGGTACACGGATTGCCGGTGCCGAGCGTTCAATGATCATCGGCCCGGTTCGCCGCGCAGCATCGTAGCGCGCGCAGACTGCTGCCGAGACCGGGCCGTCTGCCGGTGCCGCTCGATCGCCCCTCGGAGGACGACGCGGCACCGCCGAGGAGGCGGCGCCCGGAGGAGACCCGACGCGGCCGCGGATCGGCCGCGGACAAGACCGCACCGCTCGCCCGTCGAGCGGAGCATTGCCCGGATGGACATGGAACGACAGAGCTCGATCGGCCGTTTCGTCGGCCTGCTGCTCGCCGCGACCCTCGCGGTCGGCAACCTCGTCACGTGGGACGCGTGGCACCGGCCGGTGTCGGCGCCCGACGCGCCGGGCCCGATCGCCGGCTTCGCCTACAACGCCTTCGGACGCTGGGACTCGCCGATCGAAGGGAGGTACCCGGGCAACGAGTCGATCTCGGCCGACCTCGCGCTGCTCGCGCAGCACACCCGCCGCATCCGGACCTACAGCTCGAGCGAGTTCCCCGACCTGCCGTCGATCGCCGCGCAGCACGGCATGAAGGTCACCGCGGGCGTCTGGCTGGACGGGCGCGCGCTCAACGACCGCAAGGAAATCGAGGCGGTCAAGGAGGCGGTGCGGCTGAACCCGAACATCGAGCGGATCGTCGTCGGCAACGAGTCGCTGCTGACCGGCAACCTCACCGTCGAGCAGCTGATCGGCTACCTGAAGGAGCTGCGCCGCAGCGTGCGCGTGCCGGTGTCGACCGCCGAGCCGTGGCACATCTGGATGCGCTTTCCCGAGCTCGCCCGCAACGTCGACTACGTGGCGGTCCACCTGCTGCCGTACTGGGAGGGCATCCCGTCGGAGCAGGCGATCGACTACGCGTTCGAGCGCTTCGAGCAGGTCAAGGCGCGCTTCCCGAACAAGCACGTGGTGATCGGCGAGGTCGGCTGGCCGAGCCGCGGCGACCGCCACACCTACCGGGGCGGCACCGCGACCGCGTCGCCGGTCGAGCAGGCGCGCTTCATGCGCGAGTTCCTCGCCCGCGTGAAGGGCAAGCCGATCGACTACTTCGTGATGGAGGCGATCGACCAGCCCTGGAAGGCGAACAACGAGGGCCGGGTGGGCGCCTACTGGGGCCTGTACAACGCCGACCGCACGCCGAAGTTCGACCTCGCCGGCCCGATCTCGCCCGACGCGAACTGGGAGATCAAGGCGGTCGCGGCCTCGGTGCTCGGCTTCGTCGCGATCGCCTGGTTCGCGATGCGCTTCGCGCGGCTGCGTCTCGCGAGCCGCGTGACCTTCGCGCTCGCGCTGCAGGCGATCGCCTCGTTCGTCGTCTGGCTGCTCGCGGTGCCGTTCGACCACTACATGCGCCCGGTCGACTGGGTGGCGCTCGCGGTGATCGCGCCGGTGCTGATGCTGATGGTCGCGGTGATCCTCGCGAACGGCTTCGAGTTCGTCGAGATGTTCTGGCGCGGCAACCTGCGGCGCGAGTTCCGGCCGCGCCCGATGCCGGCCGACGCGCGCGAGCCCAAGGTCTCGCTGCACCTCGCGTGCTGCAACGAGCCGCCCGAGAGGGTGATCGCCACGCTCGAGAGCCTCGGACGGCTGCGCTGGACGAACTACGAGGTGCTGGTCGTCGACAACAACACGAAGGATCCGGCGCTCTGGGAGCCGGTGCGCGACTGGGTCGAGCGTCGCGG
>JBILTM010000254.1:0-6430 GCA_044371545.1 Burkholderiaceae bacterium | reverse complement strand
GCCGCGGTCTCGCGCGCGCGCTCCGCGCCGGCCTCGCGCTCGACCTCGGCCGCGGCGAGCGCCCGGCGCCGTGCGAGCGTCGCGGCGTCGGGGCCGCCGAGCGCGTCGGCCTGCCGCTCGAGCGCCGCGTCGGCCGCGTCGCGCCGCGCGCGCAACGCCGCGGTGCGCGTCTCCAGGTCGCCGGCCGCCGAGGCCGCCTCGACCGCGGCCGCGAGCAGTGCCGCATCGGCGTGCACGCCTTCGGCGTCGAGCGCGGCCCGCGCCTCGTGGTGCGCGCGGGTCGCGTCGGCGAGCGCGGCCGCGGCAGCGGCCGAGCGGGTGTCGGTCTCGCGCCGCGCGTCGAGCCGTGCGCGCGCCTCGGCGAGCGGACCGCGCTCCGGCACGCGTGCCGACGCCGCGGCAGCCACCGACGCCGGGTCGTCGACCTCGGCAGCGTCGGCCCCGCCCGCTGCGCGCAGCGCGCGACGCAGCGTCGCCAGCGCCGCATCGGCGTCGCCCTGCAGCGCCGGCGCCGCGGTACGCGCGGCCGCGTGCGCGTCGAGCCGTCCGGCCAGCCGCGCGATGTCGCCGGCCGCGTCCAGGTGGGGCTGCGAGACCGCGGTCGCCGCGAGCTCGGCCGCGCACCGCGCGAGCGTCGCGTCCGCCTCGGCGATCGCCGCCTCGGACTCCTGCAGCGCCCCGCCCCACGCGGCGACCCGCTCGACCGCGTCCCCGGGCAGCAACGGCACCCCGGCGAGCGCCGCGAGCCGGCCGGCGAGCCCGGACAACCGGGTGACCTGCGGGGCGAGGTCGCGGACCCGCTCCAGGTGCGACAACCGTCCACGCACACCGCGCAGCGACGCGTCGAGCCGCGCGACCTCCTCCTCGGCGCGCGCGAGCGCGTCGCGACGCGCCGCCCAGTCGCGCGGGCGCACGCCGGCCGCGCGCTCGTCCTTCTGCCGCTGCTCGAGCTCGGACAGCGTCGCGTTCAGCACGGGCTTCTGGCCGCGCGGCACGAACAGCGCGTCGGCCTCCTTCTGCAGCGACTCGCCGATCTCGCGCAGCCGCGACAGCCCGCTCGACGCCTCGAACAGCAGCGTGCCGAGGTCGCTGCCCGCGGTCGCGAGCGCGGCGCCGCCCGCGCGCAGCCTCGCCGCGTCGAGCCCGTGCATCGCGAGGAAGCGATCGGCGCCGACGCCACCGAGCAGCGCATCGATCGCGGCCTGGTCGACGAGGCGCTCGGGCCGCTCCTCGCCGGTGCCCTCGTCGAACTCGAAGAGCGTCTGGCGCGCGCCCTTGCGCCGCATCAGCGCGAGCCGCGTCGCGCCGTCGTCGAGCACCGCGCCGACCCGCAACGCGCCGTAGTCGCGCCCGTGCGCGTCGTCGGTGCGTGTCGGGAAGCCGTAGAGCAGCGCCGCGATCGCGCGCATCGCGGTGCTCTTGCCGCGTTCGTTCGGACCGTAGACGACCTGCAGCCCGGCGGCCGGCCGCTCGAAGTCGAGCACCGCGCCGTCGAACGGCCCGTAGGCCTTCAGCAGCAGCCGCGCGATCCTCATCGCGCGCCCTCGGCGATCCGGTCGAGCAGCAGCGACTCGGCCTCGCGCAGCAGCGCGGCGAGCGTCTCCGGGTCGTCGAGCCCGAGCGAGCCCGGTCCGCTGCGCAGCGCCGAGGGCAGCTTCGCGACCATGTCGCGCAGCGACGCGTCGCCGAACGCGCGCAGCCGCATGGGGTCGTCGGCGAGCTCGCCGGCGAGGCGCAGGCACTCGGCGAGCGGATCGTCGGCGGACGGCGCGACCGAGGCAGCCGGCGCGCGGCACAGCAGCCTCACCTTCTCGATCCAGGCGAGGCCGCCCGAGGCGGCGTCGGCAAGCGAGCGCAGCTCGGTGTGCGCGACGTCGGCATGTGCGGCGAGCCAGCGGTGCACCGGCCCGACACCCTCGAGCTGCAGGCGCCATGCCGAGAGCCGGCCGTCGGCGCGCTCGTGCGCCTCGTGGAACGCGCGCTCGGCCGCGCGCATGAAGTCGGACGCGTCGAGCAGCCCGTCGATCGGCAGCGCGAGCCGCGCCCAGCGGACGACGTCGAGCGCCACGGGTTCGGCGCGCAGTTCGCCATCGACCCACTCGACCAGCTCGCAGCCCTTCGGCCCGGTCTCGCCGGCGTGCCGGCCCTGCAGGTTGCCGCAGTAGACGATCCGCGGCTCGCGCTCGCGCAGCACCTCGCGCGCGTGAACGTGGCCGAGCGCCCAGTAGTCGTAGCCGAGGCCGCGCAGCGTGTCGAGGGTGGTCGGGGCGTACGGGTCGTGCGCGGCGTAGCCGGACAGGCTGGTGTGCAGCACGCCGACGTTCAGGCACCCCTCGACGCGCCGCGGATAGGCGGCCGCGAGGTCCTCGGGCACCGCGCGCTCGGCGAAGCTGCGGCCGTGCAGCGCGACCGGCAGCGGGTCGACGCGGAACGTGTGGGCCGCGCGCACCGGGAACTCGAACACGTTGGGCGGCATCGCCAGCACGCGGGTGATCTCGCTCGCCGCGTCGTGGTTGCCCTTCTTCACGTAGACCCGGATGCCCGCGCGGTCGAGCCGGCGCATCTGCGACACGAAGAACAGCCCGGTATTGATGTCGCGCCAGTCGCCGTCGAACACGTCGCCGGCGATGACGACGAAGTCCACCCGCCGCGAGATCGCCAGCTCGACCAGGTTCTCGAGCGCGTCGCGTGTGGCCGCCCGCAGCGCGTCCACCGGCGCGCCAGGGTAGCGCTCGAGCCCGTCGAGCGGGCTGTCGACGTGCAGGTCGGAGCAGTGGATGAACTTCAAGCGGGGGGCACCGGGACGGAGGGCCGTCGGGAGGACGACCGGCGACCCGATGATGCCACGGTGGTGGCTCACGAAATGAGCCACCTCGCCGGGTCCAGCCCTCAGCCGGCGGGCGCGCGGACCACGCGCCGCAGCTCCCGCCAGAGGTCCTCGGCGCGGAACGGCTTGGCCAGGTACCCCTCCATGCCCGCGGCCCGGCACAGCGCCTCGTCACCGGTCATCGCGTTCGCGGTGACCGCCACGATCGGCATCGTCGCGCCGGCCTCGCGCAGCGACCGCGCTGCCGCGAGTCCGTCGACCCCCGGCATCTGCATGTCCATCAGCACGACGTCGAACCCGCCGGCGCGACCCGCCTCGATCGCCGCCGCGCCGTCGCCGACCAGCGTGCAGGCGTGCCCCGCGCGGCGCAGCAGCGTGTCCACGAGCAGCTGGTTGACCGGGTTGTCCTCGGCGACCAGCACCCGCAGCGGACGGATCGGCGCCGGTGCCTCCCCGGGACCGGTGGCCACAGCGCCGGCCTCTCCCCGGGCCCGGCCGAGCCGCAACTCGACCGCGAAGCACGCGCCGCGGCCCGGCGCGCTGCGCACGGACGCGTCGCCGCCCATCAGGCGCGCGAGCTGCCGCACGATCGCGAGCCCCAGCCCGGTGCCGCCGAATCGTCTGCTGACCGAACCGTCGGCCTGGGTGAACGACTCGAACACCGTATCGAGCTTGTCGGGCGCGATGCCGATACCGGTGTCCTCCACCTCGTAGCGCAGCACCACCGACTCGCCGTCGGGCCGTGACGACACGCGCAGCACCACTCGGCCGGCAGCGGTGAACTTCACCGCGTTGCCGAGCAGGTTCAGCAGCACCTGGCGCACGCGCGCCGGATCGCCGCGCGCCAGCGGCGGTGGGCGCGGCGCCTCGATGCGCAGCGCGAGCCCCTTGACGCGCGCGGCCGGCAGCACGACGTCGAGCGCACCCTGCGCCACCGATACCGCGTCGAAGTCGAGCTCGTCGAACTGCAGATGCCCAGCCTCGATGCGCGAGAAGTCGAGGATGTCGTCGATCAATACGCGCAGGTGACCGGCGCACTCCTGCACGATCCGCAGGTGCCGGGCCTGCTCGTGCGGCACACCCGCGGCCAGCACGAGGTCGGTCATGCCGACGATGCCGTTCATCGGCGTGCGGATCTCGTGGCTCATCCTCGCGAGGAACTCGCCCTTGGCCCGGTCGGCGGCGACTGCGGCCTCCCGGGCGCGCTGCAGCTCGTCGACGCCGCGGCAGGCCTGCACCGCGCGCGCGAGCTTCTGCGCGAGCGGCACCAGTTCGGCGAGCAGCGCAGCGTCGAGCGGCTCGGCGCGCGCGATCACCAGCGCGCCGGTCGGCGGCAGGGCGAACGCATGCAGATGCAGGCGCGCGCCCTGGTCGAAGACGGTCTCCAGCGGTCGCGACGACCCCATCACCGCGCGCGCGGCGGCTGCGGCGGACGCGTCGCCGCGCCGCGAGCGGGGCACGACCGCGAGCTCAGCGACCCTGTCGGCCGACGCGTCGTGCACCGACGCGCCCGCGAGGCTCAGCGCGCGGGTCATCGTCGACAGCGCGCGACGGCACATGTCGGCGAGCACCACGCCTTCGCCGATCGACAGCGCAATCTCGTAGAGGATCGTGGTGTGCCGGTCGTGCATCGCCGCGTCAGTCCGCCAGGAGCGCGACCACAGCCGTCTTGTTGTGGAACTCCAGGCAACTGCGGCCGCGATTCGCGATCTCGCCGAGCGTGAGCGCGCCGATCGTGCGCTCGCCCGGACGAGCGATCGCGCGCAGCTCGTCGCCGAATCTCTCGCCCAGGAACAACACGCGAGAGATGCAGTCGATCACGAACGCGCAGCGCACGCCCGCGTCGGGCGGCAGCGCCTGCTGCGCGTCGTGCCGGGCTGCAGCCGCCGCCTCGACCAACGCCTCCGGACGACCGTGCAGGATCCGCACGAACGCGCCCTGCGGCACCTCGCCGACGCAGACCAGCCGGTGGCCGTCGCGCGCGATCGGGTCGCGCACGACCAGCTCGCCGCCGACGCGCTCGATGCCGAACGGGAACGCCTTGGCGACCTCGAAGAAGTCGGAGCCGTCGAGCGGGCCGCCGCCGTGCCGGTCGAGCACCTCCCGGTAGACGTCGAGCGCCGGGCGCCAGTCGAGCGTCTCGATCACGTTGCGCCGGGACTCGGTCACCCGGTACGCGTCGCTGATCGGCTGCCAGCCATGGCGCACGCCCAGGCCGGCCTGCACCGCCAGCCGGGCGACGACCGCCGCGTCCGCGAGCAGACCGTCGCGCGTGAAGACGCACGCGGACGGCTTCAGGCTGAGCGAGCCCGCGCCGCCGCCGACGTAGTACACCCCCAGGCCGTGGACGTCGAACAGGCCGTCGACCAGCCCTGCGAGCCCGCTCGACAGGCCATCGGCGAACGCGACCACGGTGTCGCCCTGGGCACCGCCCTCGGCGGTCGGCTCGACCGTGTCCGCCAACTCGTTCGGCCCGATGCTCGACAGCGCGCGGACGGTCGCGACCCGGGCCGGGCGGCGCAGCCCGGCGACCACGAGCCCCGACTCGAGGCGGTCGACGCCATGCAGCAGCTGCGGGAACACCCCGCCGACGATCGGCTTCGGGCAGGCCCGCAGCGCGGCGTCGGCGCTCTCGGGGGTGTGCCCGTCGGCGTCGCACCCGAGCAGCAGTACCAGCTGGACGTCGGGGCGTGCGGCCATGGCCGACAGCGCGGCCGGCAGGCTCTCTCGGGGTCGCTCGGTGATCAGTTCGACGTGCACGGACCGCTCCTGCGGCCTCGTGGCCGGCCGCTCGGAGTGCGAGGATAGCGACGTTGCCGTCGGCCGTCCCGCGTCCGCCCCCGGTCGGCGGATCGACGGTCGAGCGCGACCGATCCCTGTCGCATCCGCCTCCGAACCCTGTCCCTCGAGCGACCCCATGGACGTCCGGTCCCTGATGCAGCACCACGGCGACGGCGTGTTCGCCGTCGACTCCGGCTACGAGCGCCCGCGCTTCGACGCGGTCCACCTCGTCGTCGAGAGCGACCGCGCCGCGATCGTCGACACCGCCCACCGCGACGCGGTGCCGCGCACGCTGTCCGCGCTCGACGCGCTCGGCATCGCGCCCGAGCGGGTCGACTGGGTGATCCTGACCCACGTGCACCTCGACCACGCGGGCGGCGCCGGGCACCTGATGCGCGCGCTGCCGAACGCCCGCCTCGCGGTGCACCCGCGCGGCGTGCCGCACATGGCCGACCCCTCGAAGCTCTGGGCCGGCACCGTCGAGGTCTACGGCGCGGAGCGCGCCGAGGCGATCTACGGGATCCCGGTGCCGGTGCCCGCCGAGCGGATCGTGCCGCTGCCCGACGGCGCGACGCTGTCGCTCGCCGGGCGCACGATCGAGGCGATCGACGCGCCCGGCCATGCACGGCACCACGTCGTGCTGCGCGACCACGCGACCGGGCACCTGTTCGCCGGCGACACCTTCGGCATCTCGTACCGCGAGCTCGACGTCGACGGCCGGCCGTTCGCGTTCCCGTCGTCGACACCGGTGCAGTTCGACCCGGGGGCGCTGCGCGCGACGCTGCGGCGGATGCTCGCGCTCGAGCCGGACGCGATCTACCT
>JBILTM010000253.1:0-6475 GCA_044371545.1 Burkholderiaceae bacterium | reverse complement strand
GCCGTGGCAGACTCCGGCCATGAGCTTCGACCTCTACGCGATCTCGCCCTCCGGCGCGGTCCAGGACCGCACGCGCATGGAGCGCGCCGCCTCGCGCCTCGCCGACGCCGGCATCGGCGTGCGCTTCGACCGCACCGCGTTCGCACGCTCGCAGCGCTTCGCCGGCACCGACGTGCAGCGCGCCGCCGCGTTCGAGCGCGCCGCCGCGCAGCGCGCGCCGGTGGTGATGATCACGCGGGGCGGCTACGGCCTGACCCGCTACCTCGACGCGCTCGACTACGAGCGCCTCGCGGCCTGCGGCAAGCGCTGGGTCGGCGTCTCCGACTTCACCGCGTTCCAGCTCGCGATGCTCGCGCGCGCCGGCGCGGTCACCTGGGCGGGCCCGGCGCTGACCGACTTCGGCGCGGAGGACGGGGTCGACGCGACCACGCTCGAGGCCTTCGGCGAGGCGATGCGCGGCGAGCAGGAGGTGCTCGGCTTCCGCTACTCGGGCCCGAAGGACGTCGAGGCGCGCGGCACGCTGTGGGGCGGGAACCTGAGCGTGCTCTGCGCGCTGCTCGGCACGCCGTGGTTCCCGAAGGTGCGACGCGGCATCCTCTTCGTCGAGGACGTCAACGAGCACCCGTACCGCATCGAGCGGATGCTGACCCAGCTGCTGCACGCGGGCGTGCTCGATGCGCAGTCCGCGGTGCTGGTCGGCCAGGTGAGCCGCTACCGCCTCGCCGAGCACGACCGCGGCTTCGACATGCCCGCGGTGCTGCGCTTCCTGCGCGGACGCACCCGCACCCCGATCCTCGCCGGCCTGCCCTACGGCCACGAGATGCCGTGCCTGACGCTGCCGCACGGCGCCCGGGTGTCGCTGGCCACCGAAGGACGGACCTGCTGGCTGCGCCTGCCGCACGCGCACTGAGCCGCACCCGATGATCGGCGGCCTGCTGCAGCTGCTGGTGTTCCAGGGGATCGGCGAGCTGCTCGCGCGCTTCGTCGTGCCGGTGGTGCCGGGCCCGGTGCTGGGCCTGGTCGCGCTGCTCGCGTGGCTGCGGGCGCGCGGCCGGGTCGGCGAGGGGCTCGATGCGGTCGCGGGCGCGTTCTCGCGCCACCTCGGGCTGCTCTTCGTGCCGGCGGCGGTCGGCGTGGTGATGTTCGTGCCGCAGCTGCGCGATCACCTGGCGGGGCTGCTCGCGGCGCTCGTCGCGAGCGTCGTCGCGACGATCGGCGTCTCTGCGTGGCTGCTGAAGGTGCTGTCGCCCCGCGAGGACGGCGGGGGCGACGGCGACGCCCCCGCGGAGCCGCCGCGATGAGCCCGCAGCTGCCCGAGATCCGCGAGATCTGGGTCTACCTGTCGGGCAGCCCGCTGCTCGCGCTGACGCTGACGCTCGCGGCGTGGGAGCTGGGCACGCTCGCCTACGAGAAGAGCGGCCGCAACCCGCTGGTGAACCCGGTCGCCATCGCGGTCGCCGCGGTCGCGGCGACGATCGTCGCGATCGGGATGCCGTACGCCACCTACTTCGAGGGGGCGCAGTTCGTGCACTTCCTGCTCGGCACCGCGACGGTCGCGCTCGCGGTGCCGATCCACCGCGGCCTCGACGCGCTGCGCGGCCGCGTGGTGCCGCTGGTGGCGGCGCTGCTGGGCGGCGGTACGGTGTCGATCGCGACCGCGCTCGGCGCGGCGCGCCTCTTCGGCGTCGACGCACCGCTGCAGCAGGGCCTGTGGGCCAAGTCGGTGACCGCGCCGATCGCGATGGGCGTGGCCGAGCGGATCGGTGCCTCGCCGACGCTGACCGCGGTCTACGCGGTGGTGACCGGCGTGCTCGGCGCGGCGCTCGGGCGCTTCGTGCTCGATGCGGTCGGCTGCCGCGCGTGGTGGCAGCGCGGTGCCGCGATCGGCATCGCCGCGCACGGCATCGGCACCTCGCGCGCGTTCAACGTGCACCCCGAGGCCGGCGCATGGGCGAGCCTCGCGATGGGACTGCACGGGGTGATCGGCGCGGTACTGATCCCGCTCGTGCTCGGGCGCTGAGCCGGCTCAGCGCCCCCCCCGTACCCCGTACGGCGACTGCCGCGCCGCCTCGCTGATCGCCAACACCGCCGGGTGCGACAGCCGTCGCTCGCCGGAGATCGCGAAGGCCTGCTCTGATGGTCACGACCGCGTTCGCGCTGGTCGTCGCGCTGATCGACAGGGGCCTGGGCCTGAACCGGCTGTCGCAGCTCGCGCGCCGGGTGACCTTCGTGCTGATCCCGCCGCTGCTGCTGGTGTTCCTGCTGCTCGGCACGATCTTCCTCGGCATCGCGACGCCGACCGAGGGCGGTGCGATGGGCGCGGCCGGTGCGCTGCTGCTCGCGATGCTGCGCAGGCGGCTCGACTTCAGGCTGCTCAGGCAGGCGCTCGACTCGTCGGCCCGGCTGTCGATCTTCGTGGTGTTCGTGCTGATCGGCTCGACGGTCTTCTCGCTGACCTTCCAGGCGATCGACGGCCCTCACTGGGTCGAGGCGCTGTTCGCGTCGCTGCCCGGCGGCCGGCTCGGCTTCCTGCTGTTCGTCAACGCGCTGATCTTCGTGCTCGGCTGCTTCCTCGACTTCTTCGAGATCGCCTTCATCCTGCTGCCGCTGCTCGCGCCGGTGGCCGAGAAGCTCGGCGTCGACCTGATCTACTTCGGCGTGATGATCGGCCTGGTGCTGCAGACCTCCTTCCTGACGCCGCCGTTCGGCTTCGCGCTGTTCTACCTGCGCAGCGTGGCGCCGAAGGACGCATACGTCGACACCGTGACGAAGGCGAACATCGCGCCCTTGTCCACCGTCGACATCTACAAGGGTTCGCTCGCCTTCGTCGCGCTGCAGGTCGCGATGGTCGCCGCGGTGATGATCGAGCCGAATATCATCGTGGCCGGGCTCGGCGAGCAGAAGGCGCTCGACGTCGAGAACGTGAACATCAACATCACGGCGCCGGACGAGGAGGAGGAGGAACCGCCTCCGGCCCTCGGCGGCTCGGCGCCCACGGGCAAGCAGGACTGAGTTTCTCGGTGGTGGTGGGACGAGACGCCCGGCGGTGCGGGGGCACCGTCGGGCGTTCACTTTGCCTCACCCACCTCGCCCCAGGAGTCACGGAATGAGGCCGTTCCTCGCACTCGCCACCGCGGCCGCCTGCGCGCTCGCGCCGGCGGCCCCTCGGGCCCCTTCGTCACCGACGAGCGCGACCCCGGCGTCAAGGCCGTGATCGGCTACCGCCTCCACCGCCACTTCGCGATCGAGGGCGGCTACGCGTGGCTGGGCGAATACCAGTTCAGCAACCAGCCGAACGGCCCCACCGGCGGCGCGCTGACCGCGGACACGCGGGTGATCGGGCTCTTCGTCGACGCGGTCGGCCTGCTGCCGATCGGAGGGGGGTTCACCGCGCTGGCGAAGGTGGGCGTCGTCGGCTCCGAGGTGCGGACCACCCGCACCGTCACCGGCAGCGTGACGCCTGCGCCCGGCCTGACCACCACGTCCTACGCCGACGCGGCCGACCTGAAGATCGGCCTCGGCACACGCGCGTCGGTGCGCGTCGAGTGGGAGCGGTATCCGGACATCGGCACCGCGTCGACCGGGGTGGTCGACCTCGATGTGTACTCGGTGGGGGTGATGCTGCGGTTGTCTGAAGGGGCGGCAGCGGGCGAGGCCGTCGAGGTCGCATTCGACGGGATCGGCGACGCGCGGGTCGTGCTCTAGGACACCGCGCGTCCGTCCGCGTGCAGCTCGAGGATGTCGGCGATCGCGCGGTTGAGCGGCGTCGGAACGCCCTTCTCGCGGCCGAGCGCGACGACCGCGCCTGCGAGCCAGCGCACCTCGAGCCGGTTGCCGCGCTCCAGGTCGTGGTGCATCGACGCGGTCATCTCGGGCGACACCTCGTCGGCGAGCGCGAGCCGCACCTCGGCGTAGTCCTCGGGCAGTGCGACGCCGTGCGCACGGCCGACCGCGACCACCTCGCGCATCACGTCGAGGAAGAACGCCCGCGTGCGCGGGTTCGTACGGATCGGGCCGATCGGCCGGCGGATCGTCGCGGTGCAGCCCGACAGGCCGGCGAGGAACACGAACTTCTGCCAGATCTCGCGGCGCACGTCGGCCGCGAGCTCGCCGTTGACGCCGCCGGCGCGGCACGCGGCGAGGAACGCCTCGGCGCGCGCGCTGCGCGAGCCGTCGTGCTCGCCGAAGACCAGGCGCTGCATCGGACCGGTCTGCCGGATCACGCCCGGACGGTCGATCGTCGCGGCGACGTAGCACACGCCGCCCATCGTGCGCGCGTCGCCGAACGCCGCGCGCACCGCGCCGTCCTTCAGCACGCCGTTCTGCAGCGACAGCACCGCGGTCCGCGGCCCGACCATCGGCCGGATCCGCTCGAGCGCATCGTCGGTGTCCCAGAGCTTCACGCACAGCAGCACCAGGTCGACGACGCCGATCTCGGAGGGATCGTCGGTGGCGCTCACGCGCGTCACGTGCATCGGCTCCGGGCCCTCGATGCGCAGCCCGTCCTCGCGCATCGCGTGCAGGTGCGCACCGCGCGCCACGAAGTGCACGTCCGCGCCGCCGCGCGCGAGCCGCGCGCCGAAGTAGCCGCCGACGCCGCCCGAGCCCATGATGCCGATCCGCATGCCGCCTTCTCCCAGAGAGCGCGCAGTCTACGACGGCGGGCCGCGCCCGCCCGCCTCAGTGCAGCTTGACCCGCGGCCCGGTGCTGCGGGTCAGCGCGCGCGACGCCGAGCCGAGCGAGGTCTTCCACCAGCCGTGCAGCGCGACCTGGTGCATCGTGTAGAGCGAGCGGTACATCGCGCGCGCGAACAGCCCCTCGACCCACAGGTTGCCGCCGACCAGCGCGCCCATCAGGTTGCCGACCGTCGAGTACTCGCCGAGCGACACCAGCGAGCCGAAGTCGCGGTAGCGCCAGGGCTCGAGGGGCTTGCCGTCGAGGCGGCGGCGCATCTGCGCGACGAGGTGCGAGGCCTGCTGGTGCGCGGCCTGCGCGCGCGGCGGCACGGTGACGCCCTCGCGACCGAGCCAGGGCGCGGCCGCGCAGTCGCCGATCGCGTACACGTCGGGGTCGGTGGTCGTCTGCAGCGTCGGGCCGACGACGAGCTGGTTCAGCCGGTTGGTCTCGAGGCCGTCGAGCTTCGCGAGGAAGGCCGGGGCCTTCACGCCCGCGGCCCACACGACGAGCTCCGCGGGCAGCAGCGTGCCGCCGTCGAGCACGACGCCCTCGGCCCTCACCGCGGTCACGCGCGCGCCGGTGTGCACCCGCACGCCGAGCCGGGCGAGCAGCTCGTGCGCGGACGCGGCGATCCGCTCGGGCAGCGCCGGCAGGATCCGCGGGCCGGCCTCGATCAGGTGGATGCGGATGTCGCGCTCGGGGTCGATCCGCTCGAGGTTGTACGACACCAGCGTGCGCGTCGCCTTGTGCAGCTCGGCGGCGAGCTCCACGCCGGTCGCGCCCGCGCCGATGATCGCGACCTGCAGCTGGCGCGGCGACAGCGGCGCGTCCTGCATGTGCGCGCGCAGGCACGCGTTGACGAGCCGGCGGTGGAAGCGCTGCGCCTGCGCCGGCGTCTCGAGCGCGATCGCGTGCTCGGCGACGCCCGGCGTGCCGAAGTCGTTGGTCTGGCTGCCGACCGCGACCACCAGCGTGTCGTACTCGCGCTCGTAGGGCTGGGTGACCGGCGTGCCGTCGTCATCGAGCACCGGCGACACGAACACGCGGCGCCGCGCGCGGTCGAGCCCGACCATCTCGCCCACGCGGTAGCGGAAGCCGTGCCAGTGCGACTGCGCGAGGTAGTCGGTCGCGTGCACGTGCAGGTCGATGCTGCCGGCCGCGATCTCGTGCAGGTGCGGCTTCCAGAAGTGCGAGCGCGATTTCTCGATCAGCGTCACGTGCGCGCGGCCGCTGCGCCCGAGGGTGTCGCCGAGCCGCGTCGCGAGCTCGAGCCCGCCGGCACCGCCGCCGACGACGACGATCCGGTGCGCCCCGGTCCGTGCGGAGGCGGCCGCGGGCGGCACGAAGGAACTCGTCGGATCGGTCATCGGAGGAGGACCTCGGCGCGCGCCGTCGCGCCGCGGATGCGGGCCGGCCAGCCCCGACTGTAGCGCGAGCCGGACGTCAGGGGGCGTCCGGGCGCGCGGACACGCCCGAACCGGTCAGCCGGTGACCACCGCCGCGATCGCGAGCGCGACGAAGATCGCCGCCGCGGTCGCGTGGATCGCGCGGACCGGCAGCCGGTGCGCGATCCGGTCGCCGAGCAGCACCGCCGGCACGTTCGCGATCATCATCCCGAAGGTCGTGCCGAGCACCACCGGCAGGAACGCGTCGAAGCGCGCGGCCATCGCGACGGTCGCGATCTGCGTCTTGTCGCCCATCTCGGCGAGGAAGAACGCGAGCGTCGTCGCGCCGAACACGCCGAGGCGGCCAGCCGCGGGCTGCGCGTCGTCGTCGAGCGTGTCGGGGATCAGCATC
>JBILTM010000252.1:0-6480 GCA_044371545.1 Burkholderiaceae bacterium | reverse complement strand
GACCGCCGCCGCCGCGGTCACCGCCCGGTAGGCGGTGACCATCGCGGCGTCCGCGGCCGTTCCCCGCGCGATCGCGGCCGACTCGAAGCCCTGCAGCACCCCCATCCACACCGTCGCGCCGAGCACGATGCCGACCGTGCGCGTGACCATCGTGAGGCTGCCCGCCACGCCGCGGGCCGACACCGGCAGCGCGGCGACGACGAGGTCGCTGTAGGCCACCTGGAACAGGCCCGGCCCCGCGCCCTGCAGCAGCAGCCAGCCGGTCATCGTCGCGGGATGAGGCACCGCGGGCCACGATGCGATGCCCGCGAGCCCGATGACCGAGACCGCCGCGCCGGCGAGCGCCGCGCGCCGCGTGCCGAGCGCCGCGACCGCGCGCGGCGCGAGCCACGAGCCCGCGAGCATGCCGAGCGCCCACACCGACAGCATCAGCCCGGTGTCCCACGCCGACCAGGCGCCCCCGCGCAGCAGGAAGTACGGCGTCGTCAGCGGCACCGCGAAGCACGCGAACTGCACGACGCACGCGCCGACGTTGACCAGCGCGAAGCGCGTGTCGCGCGCGACCTCGCGCGGCAGCAGCGGCGTGGCCGATGCACGCTGCCGGCGCACGAATGCGGCGATCGCGGCGGCCGCGGCGAGCGCGGCGACCAGCGCGGGCACGAGCGACGCGCCCGTCTCGGCCGCCGTGCGCGCCGTCGCGCCCGGCGCGAGCAGCGCCGTCCCCAACAGCGTCGGCACCAGCAGCACCAGCCCGAACGCGAGCGCGAGCGTCGCCGAGCCGCCGAGGTCGAAGCGGCCGTCGGTGCGGACGACCTGCCGCGCCGCCGCCGGCGCGAGCACCGCCGAACAGGCGAGCGCGCCGAGCACGATCGGGATGCGGAACGTGTACACCCCGGGCCAGCCGAGCGCCGCGACCGCCGCGCCCCCGGCGATCGGCGCGACCACGCCCGCGATCGCCTGCGCGCCCGCGAACGCCGACAGCGCCCAGGTGCGCCGCGAGGCATCGACCAGGAGCGTCGCGAGCGCCGGCGCGCACGACAGCGTGAGCGCGACCGACACGCCCTGCAGCGCGCGCGCCGCGAGCAGCCACTCGTAGGACGGCGCGAGCGCGCACGCGGTGAACGCGATCGCGCCGAGCGCGAGCCCGGCGCGGAACACCCGCAGGTAGCCGATCCGGTCGCCGAGCGCGCCGAAGCCGATCATCAGCGCGCCGTAGGTCAGCACGTAGCAGACCGCGACCCAGCGGATCGCGTGCGTCGGGATCGCGAACGCCTCGGTGATCGCCGGGAACGCGACGTTGACCGCGAAGTCCAGCGGGACGATCGATGCGCCGAGGCCCAGGACGGCGAGGCCGGGCAGGGGGGAGCGCTGCGCGGGGTGCGCGCTCATCGGGCGAGCCGCCGCGTCACGTCCGACTCTCGCGCCGACCGAGGCCCTGCGCGAGCAGCGCGAGCACCAGCGCGTTCAGCGACACACCTTCGGCTTTCGCACGCAACGCGAGCTGGGCGTGCAGCGACTTAGGCACTCGGGCCACGAAGCGTCCCGACGCCACGCCGCCGCCGTGCGGCTCCGGCACCGGCAGCCGCCGTGCCTTCAGCGCGGCGATCGTGGCCTTCAACGCCTGTCGCCCGTTCGCGATCGCCTGCTCGATCGACTCGCCGTCGGCGATGCAGTCGGAGAAGTCGGGATACGAGATCAGGTAGCCGCCACCTTCCTCGTCGCTCAGGGGGCGGATCTCGAACGGATAGTCGGCCGGCTTGGTCATCGCTCACGCTCCGTCGATCGGCTCGACGAACTTCGTCGCGTGGATGGGCTCGATCGGCCTGAAGGACGGCACGCGAACGACGTGCAGGATGATACTGCCGGCGACATCACGCGGACAAGCGCCGCCGCCGTCAGGCGTCGGCGCCGATCCGCAGCGTCCTGTCACCCACGGCCACGGCGAGGTCGTCGTCGTGCGTGACGGTGAGCAGCGCGAAGCCGTCCTCCTCCGCGGCGTCGAGCAGCTGCGCGATCGCGCGACGCTGCGTGAGCGGGTCCAGCCGCGAGGTGGGCTCGTCGGCGAACAGGAGCGACGGGCGAACCGCGAGTACCCGCGCGAGCGCGACGCGCTGGAGCTCGCCGCCGGAGACCTCCGCGGGACGTCGCGCGAGCAGCGCGCCCGGCACGCCGAGCCGCTCGATGCGCTCGACGATCGACGCGGGTGCGATGCGGTGCAGCCGCGCCACGTCGCCGAGCGCGTCGCCGAGCGCGCGCCGCGGCGCGAACGCGCCGACCGGATCCTGGTGGAGCTTCTGGAACGCGCCCATGGGCATCGTCCCGGCGCGAGCGACCGTGCCCCGGTCCGGCGGCAGCAGGCCGAGCAGCACGTTGCCGAACGTGCTCTTGCCCGAGCCGCTCGGGCCCTGCACCGCGAGCCGCTCGCCGCGGTGCAGCCGCAGTGACAGGTTCTCGAAGAGCAGGCGGCCGTCGAAGCCCTTGGCAAGCCCCTCGGCGCGCAGCACCTCGGCGCCCGCGGGTCGGGGCGCGCGTCGCGGCCAGCGCGACGGATCCGCCTCGAGCAGCTCGCGCGTGAACGGATGCGCGGGCGCCTGGAGCACCGATGCGGCGGCGCCGGCCTCGACGGGTTCGCCCGCGCGCAGCACGATCACCGCGCCGCCCAGCGCGCGCGCCACGCGCAGGTCGTGGGTGACCACCAGCACGCAGCCGCCCCCGTCGCGCACGCCGCGCATCACGTCGACCATCCGGTCCCGCCAGCGCGCGTCCAGGCCCTTGGTCGGCTCGTCGGCCAGCAGCACCGGTGCGCCGCCGACCCGCGCGAGGGCCGCCGCGGCACGCTGCGCCATGCCGCCCGACACCTGCCACGGATGGCGCTCGGCCGCCGGCTCGAGCCCGGCCTCGCGCAATGCGCCGAGCGCGTTCGCGCGGGCCGCGGCCGGACCGTCTCCGGCGACGAGCCGCCGCAGGCGCTCGCCCTGCGCGCGCAGCGTCGCGAGCTCGTCCAGCGCGAGCATCGGCTCCTGCGGAAGCAGCGCGATCGTGCGACCCCAGGCCGCGCGTCGCGCGGCGGGCGCGTCGGCACGCGAGCGCACGCCCGCGAGCACCACGTCGCCGCCGGCGCGCAGCGGCGCGGGCAGCGTGCCCATCAGCGCCTGCACGAGCAGCGACTTGCCGGCGCCGCTCTCGCCCAGCACCGTCAGCGACTCGCCGGCTCGCAGCGCGAACGCGAGGTCGCGCAGCAGCGGCGTCGTGCCCGCGTGCACCGACAGTCCCTCGGCGGCGAGCAGCGGCGCGTCGCTCACGGCGTCTCGTCCGGCGACAGCAGCATCATGCCGAGCACGACGAGCACCAGCAGCGCGACCGGCGCGGCGATCAGCCACGGCGCCTCGTGCCAGTGCGGCAGGTACTCGGTCATCATCGCGCCGAGCTCAGCGACGGGCGGCTGCACGCCGACGCCGATGAAGCCGAGCGCGGCCAGCGCGAGCACCGCCTGCGCAGTGCCGAGCGCGAGCATCGCGGCGAGCAGCGGCCCGAGCGCGGGCAGCACGTGCCGCCGCAGCAGGTAGCCGGGTCCGAAGCCCAGCAGCCGCGAGGCCTGGACCGCGTCGCCCGCCAGCACCGGCCGGCTCGCGGCGCGCGCGACACGGAACCACTCGACCCAGAGCACCAGTGCGAGCCCGACGTAGAGCGCCGCCTGCCGGCCCGGCGCGACCGCCGCGAACAGCAGCACCAGCAGCAGCCCCGGGATCGCCATCGTCGCGTCGGCGAGCATCGAGAGCGCGCGGTCCGCGGCGCCGCCTCGCCAAGCGGCGAGCACGCCGAGCAGCACGCCGGGGATCGCCGCGGTGAGCGCCGACGCGAGCGCGAGGCCGAGCGAGAGCCGGGCCGCGTGGGCGAGCCGCGCGAGCACGCTGCGCCCGAGCACGTCGGTGCCGAGCGGGTGCGCGGCGCCGGGGGCCGCGAGGCTGTCGGCGAGCACCTGGCGCGCGGGGTCGACGCCCACCAAAGCCGGCCCGAGCAGCGCGAAGGCGCCCACCGCGGCGAGCAGCGCGAGTCCGGTGGCGCGGCGCATCGACGCGCCGCTCACCGGCGAGCCCCGCCGTGCGGACGCCGGCTCACCGGGGCGCTCCCGCCCGCCGACGCGGATCGGCCCACAGGCAGGCCGAGTCGATCGCGAAGTTGAAGACGACGAACAGCAGCCCCATGCACAGCGCGGTGCCCTGGATCATCGGCACGTCGCGGCCGAACACCGCGTGCACCAGCGCGTGGCCGATGCCGGGCCACGCGAACAGCGTCTCGACGACCACCGCGCCCTCGACCAGGAATACCGTCTGAACGCCCAGCCAGGCGAGCACCGGCACCGCCGCGTGTCGCAGCACGTGGTGGCGCAGCGCCTGCGCGTCGGTCAGGCCGCAGGTGCGCAGGAACTCGTGCGAGGGCGAGGCGAGCGCCGCGCGCACCGCCGCGCGCACGACGCGCGCGAGGCCGGCCGCCAGCCCGAGTCCAAGCGTCGCGGCCGGCAGCAGGAGGCCGCCGTCGTGCTCCCCGGCCGCGGGCAGCGCGCCGAGCCACACCGAGGCGACCATCATCAGCAGCACCGCGAGCAGGAACGGTGGCGTCGCGCGCAGCGCCGCGGCGAGCACCAGCGTCGAGCGGTCCGCCCAGCCGTCCGGGCGCAGGCCGGCCCGCACGCCGAGCGGCGCGCCGAGCAGGACGCCGATCGCGACCGCCGCCGCCGACAGGCGCAGCGTCGCGCCGAGCTGGTGGGTGACTTCGTCCCAGACCGGCTCGCCGGTGACGAGCGAGGTGCCCAGCCCGAACGACGCGAGGTCGCCGAACCAGCGCAGCAGCGCCGCCCACGCCGGCCCGTCGAGGCCGAGCTCGGCGCGGACCGTCTCGGCCGCGGCGGTGCCGACGAAGTCGTAGCCGTAGCGGCTCGCGGCGATGCGCATCGCGAGGTCGCCCGGCAGCGCGCGCGCGATCAGGAAGCACGCGGTGCCGACCGCGAGCGCCACCGCGACCGCCTGCGCGCCGCGCGCGACGAGCAGCCGCGCCCAGGCCGGGCGCCGCGCGCTCACGTCGGGCCCTCCGTGCTCACGCGCGCCACCGCAGCGAGGTGAGGTGGTAGCTGCGCTCGAACGGGTCGAGCCTGATCCCGGTGACGCGCGCGCTCACCGCGACCTGCTGCCGGTACCAGGCGACC
This sequence comes from Burkholderiaceae bacterium, assembly GCA_044371545.1. Lineage (GTDB taxonomy): Bacteria > Pseudomonadota > Gammaproteobacteria > Burkholderiales > Burkholderiaceae_E > UBA4615. Next base: position 1,277 of record JBILTM010000252.1, on the reverse strand, counting down.
GGGATCACCGGCAGCGCCTCGTGCAGCGTGCGGGCGACACGAGCGCGCGCCGCGGCCGCCTGCGACGCGTCGAGCCCGCCGCGTGCGAGGGCGCCCAGCGCCGCCACCACGCCGTCGTCGCGCCAGCCGGTCGCGCCCCAGTCGCCCCCTGCCGCACCGAAGTCCTGCAGCAGCGTGCCGGTCGGGTCGGGCACGCTCGCGTAGTTGCGTGCGGCGAGCCCGAGCCGCAGCGAGCCGTCGCGGTGCGCGATCGGGATGTCGCCCGAGTTGCCGACCGACACCGGGACCGCGACGCCGAGCTCGCGCCATTGCGCCTGCAGCGCGGCCGCGACGATCGGCAGCTCGGGGCGGTCGGGAAAGGTGCGCAGCGGCAGCTCGAGCGCGCGGCCCGACGCGTCGCGCCGCGCGCCGTCGCGAAGCGTCCAGCCGGCCTCGTCGAGCAGGCGCGCGGCGCGGGCCGGGTCGTGCGCGAGCGGCGGCAGCGACGGATCGTGCCAGCCGGCCAGCGAGGGCGCGAACAGCTGCCCGGCGGCGAGCTCCGGATCCCTCAGCAGCGCGCGCGCGATGCCCGCGCGGTCGATCGCGAGCGACAGCGCCTGCCGCACCCGCGGGTCGCCCAGCGGCGGGGCGCCGGCGTTGACCTTGACGATCGCGGTACGCGGCAGCATCACCGCGGCGATCGACACACCTCGGCGCGCCCGCAGCCGCGCGACGCTCGCCGGATCGAGGGTGTAGGCGAGGTCGGCCTGCCCGCTCTCGGCCATCAGCGCGCGCGTCTCGGCGCGGCCGGCGACCAGGTAGCGCACGCGCTCGACCTCGGGCGGCGCGCCGCCCGTCCAGCCCTCCCAGCGCTGCGCATCGACCTGCTGCGGCGGCGACAGCGCGGTGATCCGGTACGGGCCGGTGCCCAGGATCGCGCGCACCGAGCCGTCGGCGCCCCAGCAGGCGGGCGCGAGGATCAGCGCGCTCCAGTGCGCGAGCACTGCCGCGAGGCTGGCGAACGGCGTCTTCAGGCGGATCTCGACCGCGCCGTCGGGCGTCGCGCCGATCGCGTCGATCGGCGCGAGCGAGGGCATCGCGGGCGGCGTCGTCGCCTCGCGCAGCGAGCGCACGACGGCCTGCGCGTCGAGGGGCGCGCCGTCGTGGAAGCGCACGCCGCGGCGCAGCTCGAATCGCCAGCGTAGCCCGTCGGTCGAGACCGTCCAGCGCTCGGCGAGGCCCGGTGCCGGCGTGCCGTCCTCGGCGACGCCGGTCAGCGTTTCGGCCACCTGCATCCG
>JBILTM010000066.1:0-21990 GCA_044371545.1 Burkholderiaceae bacterium | reverse complement strand
GGTCGAAGCGGGTGCGCTGCTCGAGGCGCTGCGCCTCGACCAGCTTGCCCTGCTCGCGGAACTGCTCGAGCCGCTCGCGCAGCTCCGCCTTGATCGTCTCGACCGCGCGCAGCACGGTCGCCCGCGGCGTCACGTAGTGCGACGACGGGTAGACGGTGAAGCGCGGGATCTTCTGGCGCACGCGGCCGGTCAGCGGGTCGAACAGCTGGATCGACTCGATCTCGTCGTCGAAGAGCTCGATGCGGACCGCGAGCTCGGCGTGCTCGGCGGGGAAGACGTCGATCGTGTCGCCGCGCACGCGGAAGGTGCCGCGAGCGAAGTCGGTCTCGTTGCGCTTGTACTGCATCGCGACCAGCCGCTGCAGCACGTCGCGCTGCGACATCCGGTCCTTGACCCGCAGCGTCATCACCATCGAGTGGTAGTCGCCGGGGTTGCCGATGCCGTAGATGCAGGAGACGGTGGCGACGATGATGGTGTCGCGGCGCTCGAGCAGCGACTTCGTCGCGGACAGGCGCATCTGCTCGATGTGCTCGTTGACCGACGAGTCCTTCTCGATGTAGAGGTCGCGCTGCGGGACGTAGGCCTCGGGCTGGTAGTAGTCGTAGTAGGAGACGAAGTACTCCACCGCGTTGTTCGGGAAGAACTCCCGCATCTCGGCGTAGAGCTGCGCGGCCAGCGTCTTGTTCGGCGCCAGCACCAGCGCCGGCCGTCCGAGGCGGGCGATGACGTTGGCCATCGTGAAGGTCTTGCCCGACCCGGTCACGCCGAGCAGCGTCTGGAAGCTCAGCCCGTCCTCGACCCCTTCGATCAGGCGCGCGATCGCCTCCGGCTGGTCACCGGCCGGCTGGAACGGCTGGTGCAGCTGGAACGGGCTGCCCGGGTACTCGAGCAGTCGCGGGGCGTCGGTCGGGGCCTGCATGGGGTTCCGCCGGAGCTTCCAGGGTGGGTCGGGTGGAGGGGGGCGCGTGCTAGACTTTGCAGTGCATCAAAGCGGCGCGCGAAAGACGGGCATTATCCCCGCAGCGCACCGAAAAAGCCAGCCTTTTGCACAAGTTTTAGGCACAGCGGTCGCTCTATTTTTTTTCGCGTGCTTGAATACTGACTTCCAGATCAAGGTCTTGCAATGGTTTCCTCACCTTTCTCTGCGGTTCCTATGGCGGCGCGGGATCCGATACTCGGACTCAACGAGGCGTTCGGCGCCGACACCCGCCCGGACAAGGTGAACCTCGGCGTCGGCGTGTACTACGACGACGCCGGCAAGATCCCGCTGCTGGCTGCGGTCCGGCAGGCGGAGACCCAGCGCACGGCCGCCGCGCCGGCGCGCGGCTACCTGCCGATCGACGGCATCGTCCAGTACAACCTGGCCGTCCAGACCCTGCTGTTCGGGCCCTCCTCGCCGCTGATCGCGGACAAGCGCGTCGCGACCGTCCAGGCCCTCGGCGGCACCGGCGCGCTGAAGGTCGGCGCGGACCTGCTCAAGCGCTTCGTGCCCGACGCCAAGATCTGGATCAGCGACCCGAGCTGGGAGAACCACCGGGCGCTGTTCGAGGGCGCCGGCTTCGAGGTCGAGACCTACCCGTACTACGACGCCGAGTCTCACGGCGTGCGCTTCGACGCGATGCTGGCGACGCTGCAGGGCCTGCCCGAACGCTCGATCGTCGTGCTGCACGCCTGCTGCCACAACCCGACCGGGGTCGACCTGACCGACGGGCAGTGGGTGAAGGTGGTCGACGCGTGCAAGGCCCGCGGCCTGATCCCCTTCCTCGACATCGCCTACCAGGGCTTCGGGGACGGCATCGACGCCGACGCGGCGGCCGTGCGGCGCTTCGCGGGCGCCGGCATCGACTTCCTGGTGTCGAGCTCGTTCTCCAAGTCGTTCTCGCTGTACGGCGAGCGGGTCGGCGCGCTCTCGTTCGTCGCCCAGGACAAGGACGAGGCGGGGCGCGTGCTGAGCCAGCTGAAGCGTGTCGTGCGCACCAACTACTCCAACCCGCCGACCCATGGCGGCTCGGTGGTCGCCACGGTCCTGAACTCGCCCGAGCTGCGCGCGCAGTGGGAGCAGGAGCTCGCCGGCATGCGCGAGCGGATCCGCGCGATGCGCGTCGGGCTGGTCGAGCGCCTCGCCGCGCGCGGCGTCAAGCGCGACTTCACCTTCGTGACGAAGCAGCGCGGCATGTTCTCGTACTCGGGGCTGACCTCGGCGCAGGTCGACCGGCTGCGCGAGGAGTTCGGCATCTACGCGGTGTCGACGGGGCGCATCTGCCTCGCCGCGCTGAACAGCCGCAACATCGACGCGGTCGCAGACGCGATCGCGAAGGTCATCGCCTGAACTGACGGCGGGCTCCCCGGGGCGCCGCCGCTCCGGCGGCGGGCACGGTCCTGCGCCCTGCCCGTCCAGCCCGGCCGCGCGATCCGCGCCGCGCGTCCGTCGACTCGTCGCCCGCCTCGTCGACCCGTCGCATCGCCGGTGCGCGAGACGCCGCACCGGCGCACGATCGGGGCTCCCGTCCACGAGGAGCCCGACATGGCCCGTCCCGACCTCCCGAGCAGCCCCGAATCGGTCGCCCTGCGCGCCACCCGCCGCCGGATGGCGTTCGCCTGGCAGGCGACGCTCTACGTCGCGGTGTGCACCGGGCTCGTCCTGGTCTGGGCGATGACGCCGGCGACGCGGTTCTGGCCGGGCTTCGTGATCGTCGGCTGGGGGGCCGCGCTGCTGATCCAGGCGCTCGCCGGCCGCTGGCTCGCGCCGGGCGCGCCGACCTGGGCGCGCATCCACGCCGAGGAGCTCGACCGGGCGCGGCGCGCGGCCGCGCGTTGAGCCCTCAGCGCAGCCGGCGCAGCAGCCCGAGCTTCGCGGCGGTGTACGGCGGGTAGCGGGCGTCGAGGTCGAGCATCGTGCCCCGGTGCATGACCGGCTTCAGGTGGCTGAAGGTGCGGAAGCCGTGCGGGCCGGTGTACGCGCCGGTACCCGACGCGCCGACGCCGCCGAACGGCAGCTCGGGCACCGCCATGAACATCATCGTGTCGTTGACGCAGACCTGCCCCGCCGAGGTCCGCGCGACCACCGATTCGGCCTCGGCCGACGAGCCGAACACGTACAGCGCCAGCGGCTTGTCGCGCCCGACGACCCATCGGACCGCCTCGTCGAGGTCGGCGACCTCGACGATCGGCAGCACCGGCCCGAAGATCTCCTCGGTCATCACCGGCGCGTCGGCCGGGACGTCCACCAGCACCGTCGGCGCGACGTAGCGATCCGCCGCGTCGACCTCGCCGCCGAACGCGACGCGGCCGGTCTCCAGGTAGCGCGCCACGCGCCGCAGGTGGCGCTCGTTGACGATCCGCGCGTAGTCGGGCGAACGCTTCGGGTCGTCGCCGTACATCCGCTTCACCTGCGCGCGCAGCCGCTCGACCATCGTCGAGCCGAGCCCTTTCTCGACCAGCAGGTAGTCGGGCGCGATGCAGGTCTGCCCGGCGTTCATCCACTTGCCCCAGGCGATCCGGCGCGCGGCCGCGTCGAGGTCGGCGTGCCGCGTGACGATGCACGGGCTCTTGCCGCCGAGCTCCAGCGTCACCGGCGTCAGGTGCTTCGCGGCGGCGGCCATCACGATGCGGCCGACCGTGCCGTTGCCGGTGTAGAGGATCGCGTCGAAGCGCTGCTCGAGCAGCGCGGTGGTCTCGTCCACGCCGCCCTCGACCACCTCGACCGCGTCAGCTTCGACGTACTGCGGCAGCAGGTGCGCGAGCGCGTGCGAGGTCGCGGCCGACACCTCCGACGGCTTCACGACCGCGCAGCAGCCGGCCGCGAGCGCGCCCACCAGCGGCCCGAGCGTGCCCTGGATCGGGTAGTTCCAGGCGCCGATCACCAGCGCCACGCCGAGCGGCTCGGGCACCAGCCGGCTGCGTCCGGGCTGGCCCACCAGCGGCGTGCGCACGCGGCGCGGCGCGGCCCAGCGGCCGACGTGCTTCGATGCGTACGCGGCCTCGCCCTGGATGAACGACAGCTCGGCGATCCAGGCCTCCTGCAGCGGCTTGTGCAGGTCCTCGGCGAGCGCCGCGGCGAACGCGGCCTCCTGCTCGACCATCATCCGCGCGATGCCGTCGAGCTGGCTGCGGCGCCACTCGATCGGCCGCGTGCGCCCGGACGCGAAGGTCGCCCGCAGCGCGGCGACGCGGTCGGCGTAAGGGTCGGGCGCGCGGTCCATCGTCGCCGCCTCAGCGCAGCTTCGAGTACGAGGTGGGCGCGAGGAACAGGTTCGACAGGTGCGAGATCAGCGGGCCCGCCCGCTCGGTCTCGGCCTTCGCGGCGAGCCACTCCGGGTCGGCCGCGAACGCGTTCCAGCGGGTCTCGCGGTCGGCCAGGCTGTCCCACTCCAGCACGTAGTACAGGTCGTGGTTGCTGTCGCCGACCAGCACCGTCCAGAAGGCGACCTGGCGGATGCCGTGCTTCGCCCACAGCTTCAGCGTGATCGTCTCGAAGCGCCTGTTCAGGTCGGGCAGCCGCCCGGGCATCGCGTGGTAGATGCGCAGTTCGTGGATCATCGGTCGCTCCAGGGGTCGGCGCGGCGTCAGCCGCGGCCCACGAAGGGCATCTTCGTGGCCATGATCGTCACGAACTGCACGTTCGCGTCCAGCGGCAGGCTCGCCATGTAGCGGATCGTGCTGCCGACGTGCTCGACGTCCATCAGCGGCTCGGCGCGGATCGAGCCGTCGGCCTGCGGCACGCCGTCGGCCATCCGCGCCGCCATCGGCGTGTGCGCGTTGCCGATGTCGATCTGCCCGCAGGCGATGTCGTACTTGCGCCCGTCGAGCGAGGTCGACTTCGTCAGCCCGGTGATCGCATGCTTGGTCGAGGTGTACGGCGCCGAGTTCGGCCGCGGCGCGTGCGCCGAGATCGACCCGTTGTTGATGATCCGCCCGCCGCGCGGCGTCTGCCGCTTCATGATCCGGAAGGCGTGCTGGGTGCAGAGGAACGGGCCGGTCAGGTTGGTGTTCACCGCGGCCTGCCACTGGGCGAGCGTCAGGTCCTCGAGGTTCACCGGCGGCGCGCCGACCCCCGCGTTGTTGAACAGCAGGTCGAGCCGGCCGAAGGTCTTCTCGGTACGGTCGAACAGCGCGGCGACCGAGTCCGGGTCGGTCACGTCCGTGGTCACCGCAAGCGCGCGGCCGGCCTCGGCCTTCGCCTCGGCGATCACCTGCTGCAGCGGCTCCGCGCGGCGCCCGGCGAGCACCACCTTCCAGCCGTCGCCGAGCAGCGCGAGCGCCGCGGCGCGTCCGACCCCCGTTCCCGCGCCGGTCACCAGCGCCACCCGATCCTGCGAAGCCATCCCCGCCCCCTTGTGTCTCGTTGGAGTCGCGATGGTACCCCGCTCGCCCGGGGCCGCCGTCCGTCGGGCCCCGGGTTGACAGGCCGCCCAGAAAGTGTGATCTTTTTCCACGTGGGCAATTTGCCCATTCGTTCGAGCGCCGCACGTCCAGACGGCGCCCCGCGAACCGCAACGGACGGGCCCGACCGGCCCAGACGGAGGAACCTCGATGATCCCGACCCCCCTGCAGAGACTGGCCGTGATCGCCGTCGCCGTGTCGCTCGCTGCCTGCGGCGGCGGTGGTGGTGACGCGACGACGTCGGCCGCCCCCGCGCCGTCGAACGGCGCGCAGACCGCCTCCGGCACGATCACCGGCTTCGGCAGCGTGATCGTCGACGGCGTGAAGTACGACGACAGCGCCGCCGTCGTGAAGGTCGAGGACGACTCGGGCGCGCCGCGCACCGTGTCGGTCGCCGACCTCAAGCTCGGCATGCAGGTCGAGGTCCGCGCCGACGACGCCGGGCGCGCCAGCACGGTCACCGTGCAGTCCGAGGTCAAGGGCCGGATCGAGTCGCTGGTCGCCGGCGGCTTCGTGGTCGCCGGCCAGACCGTGCGGGAGTCGACCGACACCGCCGCGCCGACCGCCTACGAGGGCGTCGCGAACCTCGCGGGCCTCGCGGTCGGCGACTTCGTCGAGGTCCATGGCGTACGCGACGCCGACCGGATCATCGTCGCGACCCGGATCGAGCGCGAGGACGCCTCGGCGACGCCGCGCGTGCGCGTCGTCGGCCCGGTCGAGAAGCTCGACCTCGCGAAGAAGACCTTCATGCTCGGCACGCTCACCGTCTCCTGGACCGACACCACCCGGCTGCTGCCCGCCGGCGCGACGCTCGCCGACGGGCTGCGCGTGGCCGTGTGGTCCGACGTCGCGCCGGTCGGCAACACGCTCGCCGCCAAGTCGATCGTGATCAAGCGGGCCGAGGCGCCGAACACCGCCCGCGCGGCGGTCGCCGGCCTGGTGCGCGGCCTCGACTTCGCGAAGAAGACCTTCCGGATCGGCGAGTTCGACGTCGACGCGTCGGCCGCCGCCTTCTCCAAGGGCACCGCCAACGACCTCGCCAACGGTCGGCGCCTGCGCGTGCGCGGCACCCTCGTCGACGGCGTGCTGAAGGCGACCGACGTGCGCTTCGTGAAGGACCAGGGCGACGCGACCGTCGAGCTCACCGGCGTGGTGACCGACTTCGCGGGCACGGCGTTCAAGGTCCGCGGCGTGCCGATCGACGTGTCCAGCTCCGGCGTGCAGTACTCCAACGGCGCCCAGGCCAACCTCGCGAACGGCGTGCTCGTGCGCATCGAGGGCGACGTCGCCGGCAACGTCGTCAAGCCGCGCGAGGTCAAGTTCGTGACCAGCGAGGACGGCCGCGCGCGCTGGCTGTTCGGCACGGTCCAGGGCTACCAGGCCCAGGCCGGCACGTTCCGCCTGATGGGCCTCGAGGCGAAGCTGACCGACGCGACCACCTTCCGCAACGGCGACTCGACCCCGGCGACCCGCGCCGACTTCGGCAACGACGACCGGGTGCAGCTGCGCGGCGCCTTCGTGTCCGGCGTGTTCGTCGTCTCCGAGGTGGTGTTCCGCCCGGGCCTGCAGCTCGTCGTCGACGGCGTCGAGGGCACCGCGTACGAGGTCGACCTCACCGCGGGCGTCTTCAAGCTGAACGGCAGCGTCGTGCGGATCGGCTCGACCACGGTGTTCGAGGGCAGCCGCGAGAACCTGCGCAGCGGCGCGAAGGTCGAGGTCACCGGCACCGTCGTCGCCGGCGAGCTCGTCGCCTCGAAGATCGAGATCGAGAGCGCGGGCGGCGGCTCGGTGTCCGGCGTGCGCGGCACGATCGGCGACTTCGTGTCGGTGTCCGACTTCACCGTCGCGGGCCAGCGCGTCGACGCCAGCGCCGCGGTCGTCGAGCCGGCGGGCGCGACGCTCGCCGCCGGGCGGTACGTCGAGATCAAGGGTCCGGTCACCGACGGCGTGCTGAAGGCCACGAAGCTCGAGGTCCGCTGACGATCACGCCGGCGCCGGAGCCCGCCCGTCGGGATCCGGCGCCTCGTCGGCCCGCCGCCCCGCGCGGCGGGATTTTTTGCGCCCGGCAGAATCGGCTATACTCACGGGCTGTTCCCTGATAGCTCAGTTGGTAGAGCGACGGACTGTTAATCCGCAGGTCCCTGGTTCGAGCCCAGGTCGGGGAGCCACACTCACATGTTCGAAGCAAGGGCCTTCCTCGGAAGGCCCTTGTCGTTTCCGGCCTCGCCGAACCCGCGTGCCTGCGGGCCGTGACGCCCCCGCCCCCACGCCTGCACCGGCGATGACCCCTACCCTCCCCGCGACGCTGTTCGACTTCGCCGACCCGCGGGCCGCGGACGCCTGGCACGCGATCGACGACCGGGTCATGGGCGGCGTGTCGCGCAGCGTGCTGCGTGCCGACCCGGACGGGCACGCGGTGTTCGAGGGCACCGTCTCCCTGGACCGAGGGGGCGGCTTCGCCTCGGTGCGATCCGTCCCCGGCGACCGGGGACACCCGGGCGCCACGGCGTGCCGGATCGAGGTCCGCGGCGACCCGCGGGAGTTCAAGCTCGGGCTGCTGACCGACGACGGCTTCGACGGCATCCACTACCAGGCCGAGTTCACGCCCGCCGCCGACGCCTGGCGGACCCTCGTGCTGCCGCTGGCCGACTTCAGTCCCCGCTTCCGCGGTCGGGTGATCCCCGACGCGCCCCCGCTCGATGCGGCCCGGATCCGGCAGGTCGGACTGTTGATCGCGGGGCGCCAGGCCGGGCCGTTCGCGCTCGGGATCCGCCGGATCGAGCTGGCGTGATCCGCGGGCGAGCGCCGTCGCATCGCGCGACGCCCGGCGCGACCCGCGCGCGGACCGCGCACCGCTATCGCGACGGCGCCTCGTGCAGGCTGACGACCTCGCCGTGCAGGTCATCGGGCAGGCCCGTCGGCTCCGGATAGCGCTTCAGCACGTCCGGATCGTGCCCGGGCACCACGTGCGCCGGCGAGTCGGCCAGCGCGCGCACCGTGTCCCAGCCGGCCACCATGTCGCCGACGTGGTAGACGATCGGATACGGCATGGCCGCGTCCATGTTCTCGTAGTAGTGGCTGGCGTCGGAGGCGAGCACGATCCAGCCACGGCGGGTGTGCACGCGCACGACCTGCAGCCCGTCGGTGTGGCCGCCGACGTGGTGGCACTCGATGCCGGGCGACACTTCGCTGCGGCCGTGGCAGAACGACACGCGGTCCGCGTACACGCCCTTCACCACTTCGACCACGTCCTCGACGGCGAACGCCCCCCGGAACAGCGGCCGGCACATGTGGCAGCCGGTCGCGTAATGCACCTCGCGCTCCTGGATGTGGATCCTCGCCTGGGGCAGCAGGTCCAGGTTGCCCGCGTGGTCGTAGTGCAGGTGGGTGACGATCACGTCGCGCACGTCCGCCGGCGCGATGCCGAGCCCCGCGAGCGAGCGGATCGGGCAGCGCAGGAAGCGGCGCGCCCGGCGCCGCGCCATGTCGGCGTTGAAGCCGGTGTCGACCAGCCACACCGCGTCCCCGCGGCGCACCACCCAGACGAAGTAGTCGAGCGGCATGGCAGCGTCGTGGGGATCGGCGCCGCCGATGAAGTTGTCGCGGCGCAGCCGCTCGTGCGTGGCGTAGCGCAGCGCGTAGACCTCGTGGACGGGCGTCATCGGCGTCTCCTGTGGACCGGACGGGCGCATCATCGCCGAAGAGCCTGCGATTCCGCTGCGACGCGTTCCAGGGCGGCGGCGAGCGCGCCGCCGTCGCGGGCCGCGATCCGCACGACCAGGCCGCAGCCGTTGGGCAGCGCCGACGCGCCCGCGCGGACGCCGTCGCGGCCGTCGACGTCGGCGGCGACCCGCGCGCGGCACGCGGCCGACGCGTCGGCGTCGAGCGCACCCACGATCCAGACCGTGCCGAACGCCCGGTAGCCGCCGACCGCGCCGGGCCGGGCCGCGTCGAGCGTCGCGTCGTCGAGGCGCTGCCGGTCGAGCGCGAGCAGGCGCCCGTCGAGGTCGCGGACGACTGTCTCGGCGAGCAGCGAGCGGGCCGGCCCGGGCTCGTCGCGCGGGTCGTGGGGCATCGCGCCGTCGGTGAGCACCACGACGGCGTCGGGCGCGACCCGGACCTCCGTCCGCTGCACGAGGCACGCGCCGGGGAACAGGATCGCCGGCCGCGGCAGCCAAGCGAGCCGGGCGCCGGCGCGGGCGACGAGCGTCGCGCGCTGCACCGTGCCGTCGGTCTCGCGGGCCGCGTGCACCACCGTCGCCGACGGAAAGCGCAGCAGCGCGTCGGCGCCCTCCTGCGCGACGATCCGCTGCGCGACGTGCTCGCCGCCGTAGAGCCCGCCCGAGGCGGACTGCACGACGACCCGCGCCGCGGCCCCGCCGTCGCGCAGCGGCGCGGTCACGTGGAACGGGTAGCGGTGCACGCGCCGCGAGAGCACCGTGCGGCCGTCGGCGCCGCGCTCGAACGCCAGGTCGAGCTGCGGCGACGCGTCGGCCGAGGCCGCGTCCGCGCCCGCGGGCCCGCCCGCCTCGCCGTTCGCCCCGTCGAGACGCATCGCGCCCCTCACCCGCGCCGGTTCAGCACCGCCGCGCAGATCGCCTCGGCGACCGCGTCGACGCCGACGTCCGCGCGGCAGTTGGTGCCGAGCACCGGCCGGCCCTCGCGCACCGCCGAGGCCTCGGCGAGCATCCGCGGCAGGTCGACGCCGACGTGCGGGTGCAGGTCGACCTTGTTGACGACCAGCAGGTCCGCGCGGATCACGCCGGGCCCGCGCTTGCGCGGGATGTCGTCGCCGCCGGCCACGTCGATCACGAAGATCCACCAGTCGACCAGGTCGAGCGAGAAGGTCGAGGCGAGGTTGTCGCCGCCGCTCTCGATCAGGATCAGCTCGAGCCCGGGGAATGCGCGGTCGAGGCTGTCGGCGGCCTCGATGTTCAGCGTCGGGTCCTCGCGGATCACGGTGTGCGGGCAGGCGCCCGCCTCCACCGCGAGCACGCGCTCGACCGGCAGCAGGCCGGTTCGCCGCACGCGCTCGGCGTCCTCGTGGGTGACGAGGTCGTTGGTGATCACCGCGAGGTCGACGCCGCGCGCGTGCAGGTGCGGGATCAGGCGCTCGAGCAGCGCGGTCTTGCCCGAGCCCACCGGACCGCCGATGCCGACCCGCGCGGCGCCGCGCCACGACGGGGCCGCGAGCGGCGTGCCGGCCCCGAGAGATGCCCCGGTCATCGTGCTCACCTCAGCAGGTAGGTGCGGTTCAGCGGGACGACCCTCGCGGGCTCGCAGATCAGCAGGCGACCGTCGGCGCGCACCTCGAAGGTGGCCGGGTCGACCTCGATCGCGGGCAGCGCGTCGTTGCGCACCAGGTCGCGCTTGCGCGTGCCGCGCACCGAGCGGATCTGCACGAAGGGCTTGGCGACGCCGAGCTTCGCGTGCGTGCCGGCCTGCACCGCGAGCCGCGAGACGAAGGTCACGCCGAGTTTCTCCGGCGAGATCCCCATGCTGCCGAACATCGGCCGGTGCACCTGCGGCTCGCTGCCGATCTGGCTCGCGTTGCCGTCGCCCATCGCGGCCCAGGCGATGAAGCCGGACTTCATCACCATCCAGGGCTTCGCGCCGAACGACGCGCGCGGCCAGAACACCAGGTCGGCCATCTTGCCCGGCTCGATCGAGCCGACGTGCCCGTGGATGCCGGCGGCGATCGCCGGGTTGATGGTGTACTTGGCGACGTAGCGCAGGATCCGCTCGTTGTCGGCGCGCGCGGTCTGCTCCTCGGGCAGGCGGCCGGTGCGGTCCTTCATCACGCTGGCGAGCTGCCAGCACTTGGTGACGTTCTCGGCGAGGCGCCCCATGCCCTGCGTGTCGGTCGCGAAGATCGAGATCGCGCCCATGTCGTGCAGGAAGTCCTCGGCGGCCATCGTCTGCGGCCGGATCCGCGACTCGGCGAACGCGAGGTCTGCGGCGACGCGCCAGTTCATCACGTGCGCGAGCATCGTCATCGGCACGCCCTCGTTCAGCGCGTACTGCGTGAACGGGTTGGTCGGGTTGGTCGACGAGGGCAGCACGTTCGGCGCGCCGTTGACGCGCAGGATGTCGGGCGCGTGCCCGCCCCCGGCGCCCTCGGTGTGGTACATGTGGACCGTGCGATCACCGATTCGGCGCAGGGTGTCCTCGCAGAAGCCGAACTCGTTGATGGTGTCGGTATGGACGTTGACGCTGAAGTCGTTGCGGTCGGCGGCGACCAGCGAGCCGTCGAGCACCGCGCCCGAGGCGCCGAAGTCCTCGTGGATCTTCACGCCGAGCGCGCCGCCCGAGACCGACTCCTCGACCGCGCCCGGGTCGGAGCAGCCGCGACCGAGGAAGCCGAAGTTCAGGCACGAGCGGTCCATCGCCTGGATCAGCTGGCCGAGCACGTTCGGCCCCGAGCAGCTGACGTCGAAGTGCGGGCCGGGCGACATGCCGATCATCGTCGTCGAGCCGCCGGCGAGCGCGTGCTCGTTCTGCTGCGGCGACAGGAAGTGCGCGTGCGCCTCGATCGCGCCGGCGGTCACGATGTACGGCTCGCCGTGGTAGACGGTGGTGTTCGGGCCGCAGCGCAGCCGCGGGTCGACGCCGGCCATCACGTCCGGGTTGCCGGCCTTGCCGATGCCGACGATGCGCCCGTCGCGGATGCCGATGTCCGCCTTCACGATGCCGAGCATCGCGTCGATGATCGTCGCGTTCTGGATCACCGAGTCGAGCGCGCCCGAGGCGTAGGTGCCGGTGGTCTGGAACCCTTCGCCGTCGCGCATGGTCTTGCCGGCGCCGGTGGTGAGCTCGTCTCCGGGCACGGTGTAGTCGCGCTCGATCTCGGCGTAGAGCGAGGTGTCGCCGAGCCGGACGAGGTCGCCGGTGGTCGGGCCGTAGACGGCCGCGTACTCGCGGCGGGACATGCGGGCCATCTCAGGCTCCCAGGTAGCCGGCGCGGCGGGCCGCGTCGAGGGCGGCGGCGCGCACCGCGGGATCGTCGAGGCGGCCCTGCACCAGGCCCGCCTGGCCGTGCACGATCCGGTCGCCGGCGAGCGGCACCAGCGTCACCGTGCGGCGCAGGCCGGGCTCGAAGCGCACGCCGCTGCCGGAGGGGACGTCCAGCCGCATGCCGTACGCCAGCGCCCGGTCGAAGCGCAGCGCGCGGTTGGTCTCGAAGAAGTGCGCGTGGCTGCGCACCTGGATGTCGCGGTCGCCGGTGTTGGTCACGTCGAGCTCGATCGCGACGCGGCCGGCGTTGAGCTCGATCTCGGCGTCGGGCGACACGATCTCGCCGGGCGCGGGCCGCGCGGCGTCGGCCGGGGCGATCGGCCGGAACACGATCAGCATCTTGTTGCCCTCCTCGAAGTTCGCCTCGACCGAGACGAACTCGATCATCTCGGGCACGCCCGGCTCGACCTCCACAGCCGTCAGCAGCCGCGCCGCGCGGTCGACGATCGCCTCGTAGGCGAGCCCCTTGCGCGCATCGAGCAGCATCTCGTCTGCGAGCAGCGCGACCGCCTCGGGGTGCGACAGGCGCACGCCGTTCGCGCGCAGGCGCCGCGCGTGCTCGGCGGCGGTGAAGATCAGCAGCCGGTCGATCTCGGTCGGGGTCAGGTTCATGCGGGCCTCACGAAGCGGGTCGGAGCGGGTCGGGTCAGTTCGAGAAGAGGCGCAGCGCGCGGTCGGGGTGGCGCATCAGCGCGATGTCGGCGACGGGCACCGCGGTGCACAGCGCGTCGAGCGGCGGGCGCGGGCCGGCGACCAGCGCGGCGATCGTCGGGCGCAGGCGCGCGAGCGCGCGCTGCGCGTCGAGGTGGCCGACGAAGCCGAGCCGGATCGCGGCCGTGCCGAGCCCGGAGGCCATCGTGTAGGCACTGACCGCGAGCGCGGACGCCTCGTCGAGGCCGGCGCCGGCGAGCACCACGCCCTGCACCGGCGCGAGGTGACCGTGTGCGCGGCCGGCGTCGACCTCCGCCTTCAGCGCGGCCGCGCCGGGCGTCTCCAGGCGGGCGTGGGTGCCGAGCAGCGCACGGCCGGCGCGCCGCGACCCGAGGCGCGCCGCCTCGACGACGGCGCTCGCCTCGGCGAGCGCGTCGACCTCCCGCCAGGCCTCGAGCGCACGCGCCGGGTCGGACTCGCGGGCCGCCGCGTGCGCGTGCGCGACCAGTACCCGGTCGGCCGTCGCCCAGCGGCCGCGCAGCTGCCCCTCGACGAAGTCCGTCCAGCGCTCGCGCGAGACCTCGCCGTCGGCGATCAGCGACTCGAGCCCCCAGGAGAACGCGAAGCCGCCGCCCGGGAACTGGCCGTCGCCGAGCTGCAGCGCCGCGAGCAGCACGGTGGCCGTCGCGTCGCCCACCGGCGCGGCGGGTTCAGTCAACGATGCTCACCCGGTCGTGCACGCGCAGCTCGCGCAGCCGCGCGAGGTAGGCGTCCTCGGGGCCGTCGAGCGCGACCCGGAGCAGGTCGCCGTCGAAGCGCACCCGCCAGTGCAGCGCGCCCGCCAGGTGGCCGAGCTCGATGCCCGCCGCGAGGTCGACCGGCCGCAACGTCAGCCAGCGCTGCTCGCCGACGCGCACGACGACCGCGCGTGCCTCGTCGAGATGCAGGACCGCCCCGTCTCGCAGCCGCTCGGTGCGCGGCAGCTCGACGAAGCACGGTGTGCCGGCGTCGGTGGTCGCGTGGAAGCGGCGGCGCGGCAGGTCGGCGGGGTCGATCTCCAGCGTCTCCACGCGACCGGCGTGCGCCAGCGCGTGCAGCGCCTCGTCGATCGCCGGGTCGCCGCGGTCGCCGAGGGCCGAGACGAGCACGAGCGGCTCGGTCATGGTGCCCTGCGCGGGATCGCGGTGCGCCTCGATCCGGGGCGCATCGATGCGCGGCGGGGCGCCGCGGTGCGGCGGGCCGGTTCCGGGCGATGGATTGGGGGCATGGCGGCGCTCCTTGCAATCGACGTGCCACCGCGGCGGCCGCCCGGGGGCGGTCGCCGACGTCGTCGATCTTAGGCGCTGCGCGCGGCGCGCGCGCGCCGCCGTTCCGATCCGGATCCGGTGCGTCCGGCCGCCCGGGCGTTCACCCCCGCGCGTCGAACCTCAGGATCGCGTCCGCGACCCGGTCGAGCGGCAGGATCTCGTCGACCGCGCCGAGCTTGATCGCCTCCTTCGGCATGCCGAAGACGACGCAGCTCGCCTCGTCCTGCGCGATCGTCCGGGCGCCGCCGTCGTGCAGCGCCTTCATGCCGCGCGCGCCGTCGTCGCCCATGCCGGTCAGGATGATCGCCAGCACGTCCTTGCCCGCGCATTCGGCGGCCGAGCGGAACAGCACGTCGACCGAGGGCTTGTGGCGGTTCACCGGCGGGCCGTCCTGCACGCTCGCGTAGTACTGCCCCCCCGACTTGCGCAGCTGCATGTGGCGCCCGCCCGGCGCGATCAGCACGACACCGCGCTCCAGCCGGTCGCCGTCGCGCGCCTCGCGCACGCGCACCGCCGCTAGCCCGTCGAGCCGCTGCGCGTACATCGCGGTGAAGCGCTCGGGCATGTGCTGCACGATCGCGATGCCCGGGCTGTCCGCCGGCAGCGCGAGCAGCACCGATTCGATCGCCTGGGTGCCGCCGGTCGAGCTGCCGAGCACCACCGGCTTGTTGACCGACAGCGCGTGCAGGCCGGCGACCGGCGGCCTGGCCGCGGGCGACGAGGCGCTGCGCGCGGACGCCGTGGCACCGACCCGGGGGTGCGACTGGGCGGCGGCCTTCAGCGTCTGCACCAGTTCGCGCCGGGACTCCTCCAGGAATCCCTTGAGCCCGAGCCGCGGCTTGGTGATCACCGCGACCGCGCCGGCGGACAGCGCCTCCAGCGCCACCTCGCTGCCCTTGGTCGTCAGCGTCGAGCAGATCACCGTGGGGATCGGCGCGGTCGCCATCTGCTGGCGCAGGAAGGTCAGCCCGTCCATGCCGGGCATCTCGATGTCGAGCAGCAGCACGTCGGGCTTCACCCGCGCGATGGCCGGGGCCGCGAGCAGCGGGTTCGGCGCGCTGCCGGCGAGCTCGACGTCGGCCACGCCCTGCAGCAGGTGCTGCATGGTCTGGCGGACGATCGCGGAATCGTCGATCACGTACACCTTGACGGGCATGCCTCGCGGTCCTCTGTCGTGTCTGTCTCAGACCGGCACCGCGGCGACCTCGGGGTCGCGCGGACCGACGGTCCATCTGAGCCGGCGGTACGCGGTGCCGCCGACGTCGATCCACGCGATCGCGATGCCGTCGGCCTCCAGTCGCGACAGCACCGCCCGCACGTTGCGCTCGCCGACGTGGGTCGGCGTGCGGATCAGGCCGGGGAACATATTGCCGCCGCCGTAGACGTAGGCCTCGCACAGCCGCGGCTCGATCGCGCGGGCACGCAGCTTCGCGTACATGGCGTCGAACGCCGGGCCGGCGTGATGCGCGTCGACCTGGCCCCGCGGCCCGCGCGGCTGCGCGTGCACGATGTGGCACATCGCGCCGACGGTGCGGCGCGGATCGGTCAGGATCACCGCGACGCACGAGCCGAGCAGCGTCTCCAGGCGCTCGCCCGCGTCCGCGCAGGCGACGTCCCCGGGATGCAGCACGCGGACCAGCGGCGCCTCGACGCTCACGCCGCGCCCTTGCGGCACACGCCGGCGCCGAGCGGCTGCAGCGGTGTGCGGCACGGCACGCGCCCCTCGGCGGTGCCGATGAAGAACAGCCCGCCCGGCTTGAGCTGCGTCAGCACGCGGTCGACGACCTCGGCCTTGGTCGGCGGGTCGAAGTAGATCAGCACGTTGCGCAGGAACACCGCGTCGAAGGGGCCGAGCCCCTCGATCGGCCGGGACAGGTTCAGCTGCCCGAAGCGCACGCGCGCGCGCAGCTCGTCGACGATCATCGACTTGCCGGCGGCCGCGCCCTCCCCGCGCAGGCACCAGCGCTTCAGGCGCTCGGGCGACACATGCCGCAGCCGCTCCTCCGGCACGATGCCAGCGGTCGCGGCCCGCAGCACGCGGTCGCTGATGTCGGTGCCGAGCACCGACCAGTCGGCGCCGAGCACGCCGCGCCGGTGCAGGTCGCCCAGCAGCATCGCGACCGAGTACGGCTCGTCGCCGAACGAGCACGCCGCGCTCCAGACCGAGTACGACGCCGGCCGCAGGCCGGCGATCTCGCGCTCGAGCTGCTCGAAGTGCTTCGGCTCGCGGAAGAAGTAGGTCTCGTTGGTCGTCAGCAGGTCGATCGCCATCTGCAGCTCGCCGCCGTCGTCCGGGCGCGAGATCAGCGCGAGGTAGTCCTCGTAGCCGCCGAGGCCGAGCTTCTGGATGCGCGGCGACAGCCGCGACGACACCAGCGGCTTCTTGGCGTCGGTGAAGGACAGGCCGACGATCTCGTACATCAGGCCGATGATCCGGCGGTAGGTCTCGTCGTGCAGCGGGGTCATCGGGGGACGACGCTCCGGCGCGGGCTCACGGCGCCGAGGCGGCCTGGGCCGCGTCGCACAGCTGCGCCATCTCCTCGACGTCGAGCGCGCGCTCCGGATCCAGCAGGACCACGAAACGCTCGCCCACCCGTCCCATCCCGGCGATGAACTCGCGCCGCACCGAGGCGCCGAACTGCGGCGCCGGCTCGATGCGGTCGGCCGGGATCTCGATCACCTCGCTGACCGCGTCGACCATCAGGCCGAGCTCGACCCGCTCGCCGGCCCGATGGGCGTCGAAGATCACCACGCAGGTCTTCTTGCCGACCTCGGCGACCCGCCGTCCGAAGCGGGCCTGCAGGTCGATCACCGGCACGACCGCGCCGCGCAGGTTCATCACCCCGCGCACGAACGTCGGCATCAGCGGCACCTTGGTCATCGATCCGTACTGGATGATCTCGCGGACGTTGCGGATGTCCATCGCGAACACTTCGTCGTCGAGCGAGAACGTCAGGAACTGGGCCCCTTCCGCCTTCGCGGCGTCGGGACGCGCGGCTTCGGATGCGGTCGCCATGGCGGGCCTCAGTACGGACGGAAGTTGCCGTGGGTGCCGGTGGCGCCCGCAGCGGCCATCGCCGGCCTGGAGGGCGCCGCGGGACGCGCGCCGCCGCGCATCGGCGAGTTCGGGGCGCGCCGCTCGGGCGCGCCGTCGCCGCGACCGCCGTGCGCACCGTGCCCGGCGTCGGCGCCGACCGAGAAGAACGACACCGCCTGCTGCAGCTGCTCGGCCTGGCCGGAGAGCTCCTCGGACGTCGCCGCGAGCTCCTCGGAAGCCGAGGCGTTCTGCTGCGTGACCTTGCTGAGCTGCGACATCGCCGCGCCGATCTGCGTGACCGACTGGCTCTGCTCGGACGAGGCCGCCGCGATCTCCTGCACCAGCTCGCTCGTCTTCTGGATCGAGGGCACGATCTCGTCGAGCAGCTTGCCCGCCCGCTCGGCCGTCGACACGCTCGAGCCCGCGAGGTCGCCGATCTCCTTGGCCGCCTCCTGGCTGCGCTCGGCGAGCTTCCTCACCTCGGCGGCCACCACGGCGAAGCCCTTGCCGTGCTCGCCCGCGCGCGCCGCCTCGATCGCCGCGTTCAGCGCCAGCAGGTTCGTCTGGTAGGCGATGTCGTCGACGATGCTGATCTTCTGCGCGATCTGCTTCATCGCCTGCACCGTGCGGGTCACCGCCTCGCCGCCCTCGACCGCCTCCTTGCTCGCCTTGGTCGCCATCGAGTCGGTGACCTTCGCGTTGTCGCTGTTCTGCGTGATCGACGCCGACATGATCTCGACCGACGCGGTCGTCTCCTCGACGCCCGAGGCCTGCTCGCTCGCCGACTGCGACAGGCTCTGCGCGGTCGCGCTCACCTGGTTGGCCGCACCGGTGAGCGCCTCGGCCGCCGAGCGCACCTCGTCGATGATCGAGGCGAGCTTCTCGCAGCTCTGGTTCGCGTCGGTCTTGAGCTGGTCGAAGGTGCCCGCGGCCTCGCGCCGGATGCGCTGGCCGAGGTCACCCTGCGCGAGCGCACCCAGGATCCGCGCGACGTCGTCGATGACCGCCGACAGCTGCTCGGTGGCGGCGTTCGCGTCCTCCTTGACCTTGCCGAAGCTGCCCGAGTAGTCGCCCGAGATCCGTTGCGTCAGGTCGCCCATCGAGAGCGCACCGAACATCCGGCCGACGTCGGAGAACACCTGCGCGGTCGTCTCGACGAGGACGTTGACGCCCGAGCACAGCGCCTCGATCTCGCCGGTCTTGCCCTCGAGCGGGATCCGCTGCGTCAGGTCGCCCGCCCGCGCGGCGCTGGTGACCCGCTGCGCCTGCTCGACCGCCTGCTTCAGCATGTTCGCCGCGACGACCTGCTCGGTCACGTCGGTCGCGATCTTGACGATCTTGACGACCCGGCCCATCTCGTCCTTGACCGGCGCGTAGACCGCCTGGATCCACACGTCGCGGCCGTCCTTGGCGACCCGCCGGAACACGTCCTTCTGCGCGATGCCGGCGCCGAGGTCGCGCCAGAACTGGCCGTACCCGACGGTCTCCGAGATCGATGACGGCACGAACATGCGGTGGTGGCGACCCTTGATCTCGTCGAACGCGTAGCCGAGCGTCCTCAGGAAGTTCTCGTTCGCGTGCAGCGCGTGCCCGCCGAGGTCGAACTCGATGTACGCGTAGCTCTGGTCGATCGCCGCGAGCACGCCGCGTGCGGCATGGCGCTCGAGCTCGGCCTCTGTGATGTCGTAGCGCACGCCGAGGTACTTCTCGGGCTTGCCGTTGGCCCCGAGGATCGGCGCGATCACCGCGTCGACGTAGTACGGCGTGCCGTCCTTGGCGCGGTTCTTGACCACGCCGCGGAAGATCTCGCCGCGCCCGATCGTCGACCACATCTGCTTGAACACCTCCTTCGGCATGTCGGGGTGCCGGGTGGTGTTGTGCGGCCTGCCGATCAGCTCGTCGCGCGAGTACTTCGAGACCTCGATGAACTTCTCGTTGACGTTGAGGATGTCGCCCTTCTTGTCGCCCTCGGAGACGATGCTCGTCAGGTTCATGATCTTCCTGCGCGTCTCGAGCTCGGTCTCGACGCCGGCGAGCCGTGCCTCCAGCTCCTTCATGCGGTCGCGCTCGGCGGCGACCGAGGCCTCGGCGTCGGCCTTCGCGCGCTCGCGCTCGGCGCGCGCGCGGTCCAGCTCGGCGCGTGCGCGCTCGAGTTCGCCGCGCACGCGCTCGTGCTCGGCCGACAGCGCCTGGGCGCGCTGGAGTTCGTCGCCGGCGACGAGGCGGGCGATCCAGGACGGTCCGGTGGGGGTCATGACGGTTGTCCTTCGAGGGAGGGGGAGGAGACGCGATCCGTGTCGCGGGGGGTGCGGAGGGCCGGTGCACCCGCGGCCAGCTGGCCGAGGGTCGCCGGGTCGAAGATGAGCGCGACCTCGCCGTTGCCGAGGATCGAGGAGCCGGACATGCCGCGCAGGCTGCGGAACATCCGGCCGAGCGGCTTGATCACGGTCTGGTGCTGCCCGAGCAGCTGGTCCACGAGCACGCCGAAGCGCTCGGTGCCGGCCTGGATCACGACGACGCTCGGGCGCTCGGTGCGCGGGCCGTCGAGCCCGTAGAGCGCGTGCAGGTCGACGACCGGCAGCACGCGGCCGCGCAGCTCGGCGGTGCCGCGGCCGCCCGCGTCGATCGCGGCCCCGGCGCCGGCGCCCTCGATGACCTCGACGACCGCCTCGAGCGGGAACACGAAGCGCGACGTGCCCACGCCGACCAGGAAGCCGTCGATGATCGCCAGCGTCAGCGGCAGGCGGATCTCGATGCGGCTGCCGCGGCCGGGCTCGCTCGACAGCGCGACCGAGCCGCGCAGCGACTCGATGTTGCGGCGGACCACGTCCATGCCGACGCCGCGGCCGCTCAGGTTGGTGACCTTCTCGGCGGTCGAGAAGCCGGGTTCGAAGATCAGCATCAGCACCTGCGCGTCGGGCGGCACGACCCCGCGCTCGACCAGCCCACGGTCCCAGGCGCGCTGGAGCACCTTGTCGCGCTGGATGCCGCGGCCGTCGTCATCGATCCGGATCACGATGTGGCCGGCCTCGTGGCAGGCGGCGAGGGTGAGGCGGCCCTGTGGTGCCTTGCCCGCGGCGACACGCTGCTCGGGCGTCTCCAGGCCGTGGTCGAGCGCGTTGCGCACCACGTGCATCAGCGGATCGGCGATGCGCTCGACGACCGACTTGTCCAACTCGGTGTCGGTGCCCACCAGCTCCAGCGAGACGTCCTTGCCGAGCTCGGCGGCCGTGTCGCGGACCACCCGCCGGAAGCGCGAGAAGGTCTCGCCGATCGGCACCATCCGCAGCTGCAGCGTGCTGTTCCGGATCTCCTCGATCAGCCCGCCGACCGCCTGGTTGGCCTCGATCAGCGCGCCCTGGCGGGTCTGGCGCGCGAGCATCGAGGCGCCCGCCGCCGCGATCACCAGCTCGCCGAGCAGGTTGATGACCGCGTCGAGCCGGTCCGCCTGCACGCGGATGAAGCGCGCATCGTCGGAGGCGCCGGACTCGCGGCTGCGCTGCTGCTTGCCGAGCGCCGCCGC
Source organism: Burkholderiaceae bacterium (assembly GCA_044371545.1). Classification (GTDB taxonomy): domain Bacteria; phylum Pseudomonadota; class Gammaproteobacteria; order Burkholderiales; family Burkholderiaceae_E; genus UBA4615. The sequence continues at coordinate 1,076 of JBILTM010000066.1, read as the reverse complement.
GACGACCTTCGGGCTCACGCCGCTGGTGGTCTCGAGGATCTCGCCGAGTCGCGTGCCCGGCCCGCCGTCGACGCCGGTCTCGAGCTGCGCGCGCAGCGCCTGCTGCAGCTGCGCGCGGCTGATCGCGCCGGCCTCGACGAGGATGTCGCCGAGCCGGTCGCGGCCCGGCATCGCGTCGATGCGGCGCGCGATCTCCTCCGGGGTCGTGCCCGGCTCGAGGATCGACAGCGTGCAGTCCTCGCGCACGAAGCTGAACGCCGCCTCGATCGCGTCGCGGCCGGCGTCGGTGCGCAGCTCCAGCGCGAAGTCGAGGTGACAGGCCTCCGGATCGATCGCGTCGAGCGCCGGCACCGCGTCGTGCTCGCAGACGATGCGCTCGACGGTGCCGAGCCCGCGCAGGTAGGCGAGCACCGCGAGCGGGTCGAGCCCGTTGCGGAAGGTGTCGCTGCCGAATCGGACCTGCACGAACCAGCGGCTGCCGGGCGGGCCGGCGGGCGCGGCGACCAGCACCGGCTCGGCCGCGGCCGGCGGCGCCGCGTCGCCGGACTCGGCGCGCAGGCGCTCGACCAGCGCCGCACGGCGCTCGCGATCCTCGTCGGCTTCCGGCATCCCCGGCGGCAGCTCGACCAGCGCGCGGATCTCGTCGTTGCACTTCAGCAGCAGCGTCGAGAGCGACGGGGTCAGCCCGAGGCGCCCCTCGCGCACGCGGTCGAGCAGCGTCTCGACGTGATGGGTGAACGCCACCACCCTGTCGAGCCCGAAGATGCCGGCCGAGCCCTTGACGGTGTGCGCGCAGCGGAACAGCGCGTCGAGGCGGTCGCGGTCGCCCGGATCGTCCTCCAGTTCGAGCAGCAGCTGCTCGATCGAGGCGACCTGCTCCTGCGCCTCGCTGATGAACGCCGGCAGCGCCTCGGCGATGAAGCTCGCGTCCTGGTCGGCGGGCGTGTTCATGCGGCCCCCTGCGGCGCGGGGTCGGCGGCGCCGAGCAGCGACGCGAGGCCGAGCGCGGCGCAGGCCTCGGACAGCCGCTGCGAGGGCCCGGCGAGCCGCAGCGCGCGGTCGCGCGCCGCGAGCTG
>JBILTM010000267.1:0-5881 GCA_044371545.1 Burkholderiaceae bacterium | reverse complement strand
TGCGACGGGCCCGCGGGTCGCCGCGGGACGGCCGCGCGGGCGGCGACGGCGGCGATCGTCGCGGCCGCGGTCGCGGCCCTCGGCGGCTGCGCGTCCTACTCGGACGGACCCGGCTACTACTGGCAGACGGTGGTCGGCCACCTGGACGTCGTGCGCCGCGCGCGGCCGGTCGACGCGGTGCTCGCCGACCCGTCGACCGACCCGGCGCTGCGCGCGCGGCTCGAGCGCGCCCGCGAGATCCGCGCGTTCGCGAGCCGCGAGCTCGGGCTGCCGGCCAACGGCAGCTACGCCTCCTACACCGACGTCGGCCGCCCGTTCGTGCTGTGGAACGTGTTCGCGACGCCGGAGCTGTCGCTGCGGCTCGAGCGCTGGTGCTTCCCGGTCGCGGGCTGCGTCGCCTACCGCGGCTACTACGACCGCGACGCGGCCGAGCGCTTCGCGCAGGGGCTGCGCGCGCGCGGGCTCGAGGCGCACGTCGGTGGCGTGCCGGCGTACTCCACGCTCGGCTGGTTCGACGACCCGCTGCTGTCGACCTTCATCCAGTACCCCGAGGGCGAGCTCGCGCGGCTGATCTTCCACGAGCTCGCGCACCAGCTGCTCTACGTGAGCGGCGACACGCCGTTCAACGAGTCGTTCGCGACCGCGGTCGAGGAGGCCGGCGTCGAGCGCTGGCTCGCGGCGCGCGCGGACCCGGCGCTCGAGCGCGCCTACCGCGAGGGCGCGATGCGCCGGCGCGAGTTCGTCGCGCTGCTGCGCCGTCACAAGGACCGGCTGAACGAGGTGTTCGAGGGCCCGGGCGACGACGACGCGAAGCGCGCCGGCAAGCGCCGCGTGCTCGATTCGCTGCAGGACGAGTACCGGCAGCTGAAGGCCTCGTGGGGCGGCTTCGCCGGCTACGACCGGTTCTTCGCGCAGCCGCCGTCGAACCCGCAGCTCGCGGCGGTCGGCGCCTACAACGACCTGCTGCCGGCGTTCCGCTCGCTGCTCGCGCAGGAGTCGGGCGACCTGAAGCGCTTCTATGCACGGGTGCGCGAGCTCGCGGCACTCGACAAGCCGGCGCGCGACGAGCGGCTGCGCGCGCTCGGCGGCTCGCTGCCGGCCGCGCCGGCGAAGGCCGGCGCGGAGGGCGCGCGGTGAGCGCGACGCCGGCCGGCGCGCCGATGCTCGTCTCGGTCGTGACGACCACCTACAACCGGCCGGACGCGCTGCGCGCCGTGCTCGATGCGCTGGCGGTGCAGGACGACCCGCGCTTCGAGGTGGTGATCGCCGACGACGGCTCGCGCGAGGACACGCACGCGATGCTCGCCGCGTTCGCGTCCGAGGCGCCGCGCGCGTCTGGGCTGGAGCGCCTCGTGCACGCCTGGCATCCGGACGACGGCTTCCGTGCCGCCGCCGCGCGCAACATGGCGGTCGCGGCCTCGCGCGGCGAGTACCTGGTCTTCCTCGACGGCGACTGCGTGCCGCGGCCGGACTTCGTGTCGCGGCACCGCGCGCTCGCCGAGCGCGGCTGCATGGTGACCGGCAGTCGCGTGCTGATGTCGCCCGAGCTGACCGCCGACGTGCTCGCCGGCCGGCTCGACGGCCCGCTCGCGCGCCGCCCGCTGTCCTGGTGGATCGGGCAGCGGCTGCGCCGGCGCGCGAACAAGGCGCTGCCGCTGCTGCGCTTCCCCGATTCGCCGCTGCGCCGCTACCGCTCGGTCGCGTGGCGTCGCGTGAAGAGCTGCAACCTCGCGATCTGGCGCGACGACTACGCGGCGGTCGACGGCTTCGACGAATCCTTCGTCGGCTGGGGCCACGAGGACGCCGACCTGGTGCTGCGGCTCGCGCGCCACGGCGTGAAGCGCAAGGGCGGCGCGTTCTCCACCGAGGTGCTGCACCTGTGGCACCGCGAGAACCCGCGCGGCAACGAGTCGGAGAACCGCGCGCGCGTCGAGGCGCGCTTCGGCAGCGGGCAGGTGGTCTCCACCGTCGGGCTGTCGGCGCACCCGGCCGCCGGCGAGGCGCTGCGGGTGCTGGTCGGCGCCTGAGTCGCGCGCCGGCTCAGCAGACGCGCACGCCGCGCTCGCGCAGCAGCCCGAGCACCCGCGAGGCGATCGCGTCCCAGGAGAAGCCGTGCGCGAACGCGAGATTACGCGCGGCGACGGCGGCCCAATGCGCATCGTCCTCGAAGCTGCGGATCGCGTCGAGCCAGGCGCGCGCGTCGAGGTGCGCCGCGTAGGTCGGGTGGTCGCCGGCCCACGCGCGGATCGACGCGAGCTCGTGCGTGATCACCGGCGTGCCGGCGGCCATCGCCTCGAGGAGCGTCAGCCCGAAGCTCTCGAGCTCGGTCGGGTGCAGCAGCAGCCGCGCGTGCTGCAGCAGCGCGGCGATCTCGGCGGGCGTGCGGCGGCCGTGCAGCACGATGCCCGGCGTCGTGCCGTGCCGACGCGCGAGCGCGTCGCCGAGCGGGCCTTCGCCGGCGATGTCGAGCACGTAGCCCCGTGTCGCCAGGTCGCTCGCGGCGAACGTGTCGGCGAGCCAGTCGATCCGCTTGCTGCCGTCGAGGCGGCCGACGAAGGCGAGCCGCATCGAGTCGGGCCGCGTGCGCGGGCGCTCGGGGAAGAACGCGTCGTCGACGCCGAGCGGCAGCGACGCGATCTCCAGGCCCCACTTGCGCCGCGCGCGCTCGGCGCCGCGTGCACCGAGGAACACCACGTCGCGCGCATCGACGCGGCGGAAGAAGCGGCGGTGCCCGACGCCCGGCAGCAGGTGCAGACGCGGCACGCCGGGCGCGCGCGAGGCGAGCAGCCATGCATCGTGCTCGTAGAAGGCGAGGATCGCGTCGTGCGCGGCGAGGTCGACGCCGCCCGCGTCGAGCGCACGGAACAGGCTGCGGCTCTCGATGCGGAACGGGTTGAGCCGCAGCCAGCGCACGAGCCGGCGGTTGGCGGGCGTGTCGCGGCCGGCGAAGGGCAGCTCGACGAGCGCGTGAGGGAAGTCGAGCGCCGGCCCGCGTGGCGGCTCGCCAGTGCGACCCGCGACGATCGTCAGCTCGGCGTGCGCGGCGAGCCGGCGCGCGAGCTGCGCGACCACGGTCTCGGTGCCGCCGACGTACTGCACGACCGTCGGTGCGACCAGCAGCAGCCGCGGCCGCGCGCTCACCGCGGCGCCCCCGGTCGGTCGACGCGCCACAGCGCGCCCGCGAGCCCGGCGAACAGCATCAGCATCTGCGTGCTCGTGGTGCCCAGGATCAGCGTGTTCGTGAGCCCGGCGATCGCGACCATCAGGCCGAAGCCGAGCGTGACCGCGCCCGCGAGGCGCGCGCGGTGCCGCCAGCCGGTACGCAGCAGCGCGACGACGAACGCGACCAGCGCGAGCACGCCGGGCAGCCCGTAGGCCGCCGCATAGAACAGGTAGGCGTTGTGCGGCTCGGCGAACCGTGCGCCGGGCTCGGGGAAGCGCGCCCACCATGCGCGCTGGAACGCCTGCGGCCCCGCGCCCGCGATCGGGTGCTCGGCGAACACCCGGCCCGCGGTGCGCCACATCTCGAGCCGCAGGCCGATCGAGTTCTGCAGGCCGTCGCCGCGCTCGGTGAGCGCCTGGTCGTCGCCGGTGCGCCAGAGCGCGACGTCGTGTACCGCGCGCTCGATGCGCGTCTGCACGGTCGGCGAGGCGAGCAGCGCCGCCGCGCCGATGGCGCACGCGGCGGCGACGACCGCGAGGCCGCGCCGCGGCAGCAGCGCCGAGGCGACCAGCGGCATCAGCCCGAGCGCGACGACCGCGCCGGTGCGGCCCTCGCCGGTGGCGACGCCCCAGGCCATCGCCGCGGCGATGACCCAGTACGCGGCGCGTGCGAGCGGCCGCGGATCGTGCCGGTGCAGCACCGCGGCGGCGACCATCCCGAGCGCGAGGAACTGCGAGGTCAGGATGTAGTTGCCGAGCGCCGCCGGCCGGGCGGGCAGCAGCGTCACGCCGATCGACTCGAGCCGCAGGTGGATCCACGCGAGCGCGGTGCCGCCGAGGAAGGCGGCGAGCCAGGTCGCGACGTCGGCGCGCCGCGCGCCCGCGAACACGGCGAACGGCAGCAGCCAGAGGTAGCCGAGGCTCAGGTAGCGCAGGTTCGCCGTGCCGTCGGGATGGAGGGCGACGGACGCGAGCGGCAGCAGCGCGAGCACCGCGATCGAGCCGGCCCACGGCGGCAGCCGCCGCTCGACCGTGCCCCGCTCCCGCAGCCATCCGAGCGCCAGCAGCACCATCGCGACGCCGAGGGCCGCGAAGGTCGCGGGCTTGGACAGGGGCAGGCAGAAGAACGCCGCGGCGAAGGCCGCCGAGGTGGCGCGTGTCGAAGTCATCGGCCGCTCGGTCTGCGAAGGCCCGCCGGTCCGACGCCGGGGCCCGAGTCGGCCCGTCGGTGCGAAGGCCGCGGCGAAGTGTAGCCGATGTGCGCGACGCGTCGGGACGGTGCGGCGCGAGGCCGCCACGCCCCGTCGCGGTGCCTCGCGACGCACCGTCGAGGTGGCACGCGCCTTGCGTCGAAGCGGACGGCTGCGCGCGTCGACATCCGGTCGTCGTGCGGCGGCCGCCGGAGTCCCCGTCCCGTGTCGATCCACGTCGCGCTGAGCCACGTCACCCGCTACCGCTACGACCGTCCCGTCGCCCTCGGCCCGCAGGTGATCCGCCTGCGGCCCGCGCCCCACTCGCGCACCCGCATCCTGTCGTACTCGATGCGGATCGATCCGCCCGGCCACTTCCTGAACTGGCAGCAGGATCCGCAGTCGAACTGGCTCGCGCGCGCGGTGTTCCCGGAGCGCACGAGCGAGCTGCGGATCGAGGTCGAGCTGGTCGCCGAGATGGCGGTCTTCAACCCGTTCGACTTCTTCCTCGAGCCGCAGGCCGAGCGCGTGCCCTTCGAGTACGACGCGGTGCAGCGCCGCGAGCTCGCGCCGTTCCTGGTGCGCGCCGAGGCGACACCGGCGTTCGCCCGGCGGCTCGCGGCGATCCCGCGCGACGAGGCGCCGACGGTCGACTTCCTGGTCGGGCTCAACCGCGCGGTGCAGCAGGAGATCGGCTACCTGATCCGGATGGAGCCCGGCGTGCAGACGCCCGAGGAGACGCTCGAGAGGGGCTCGGGCTCGTGCCGCGACTCCGCGTGGCTGATGGTGCAGCTGCTGCGCCACCTCGGGCTCGCCGCGCGCTTCGTGTCCGGCTACCTGATCCAGCTGGTGCCGGACGTGAAGTCGCTCGACGGCCCGTCGGGCGCCGAGCGCGACTTCACCGACCTGCACGCCTGGTGCGAGGTCTACCTGCCCGGGGCCGGCTGGATCGGGCTCGACCCGACCTCGGGGCTGCTCGCGGGCGAAGGGCACGTGCCGGTCGCGTGCACGCCCGAGCCGTCGTCGGCCGCACCGGTCACCGGCCTGGTCGAGCCCGCCGAGTGCGAGTTCGAGCACTCGATGTCGGTGTCGCGGGTGTACGAGGCGCCGCGCGTCACCAAGCCCTATGACGACGCGCAGTGGGCCGCGATCGACGCGCTCGGGGCGCGCGTGGACGAGGCGCTCGCGAGCGGCGACGTGCGGCTCACGCAGGGCGGCGAGCCGACCTTCGTGTCGGTCGACGACCGCGACGGCGCCGAGTGGAACACCGAGGCGCTCGGGCCGACCAAGCGCCGGCTCGCCGGCGAGCTGCTCGAGCGGCTCGCCGCGCGGCACGGCGCGGGCGGGCTGCCGCACTTCGGGCAAGGCAAGTGGTATCCGGGCGAGCAGCTGCCGCGCTGGTCGCTCAACTGGTTCTGGCGGCGCGACGGCCAGCCGATCGTCGCCGACCGCTCGGTGCTCGCGTCGGAGGCCTCGTCGGGCACGTTCGGCGCGGCGGCGGCCACGCGCCGCGAGGCCGGTGTCGCCGA
>JBILTM010000251.1:0-6510 GCA_044371545.1 Burkholderiaceae bacterium | reverse complement strand
ATGATCCGTTCGATCACGGCCTTGTTGAGCGCCAGCATCAGGTCCTGGGCTTGCTCGGGCGTCATCGGCCCCTTGACCAGCTCGTCCAGGACCCCGGCAGGCAGCTCAGGCAGCGCCCCTCGGGTCGCTGCCTGAGAGGCGACGGTCTGCTTCTTTCTCGGCATATCCATGTCCTTGATTCCTCATGGTATGCCTCGCACACAGAATTCCGGACAGGTCTGCTACGGGCTTCGCTACCCCGGCAAGACCTCCTGGGGGCCGACCCACGAGCGCTACCTCTCGGAGATCGCCTTCGAGTATCCCGCTCAGCAGATCGCCTGGGCCGAGTACCGCAGCGCGATCCGCGATGCCCACGAGCGCGTCGAGCGCATCACCGCCGCGCTGCGCGAGCAGATCGAGCACTGGCGCTTCGGGCCAGCCGTGCGCGCGCTGATGTGCTTCAAGGGCATCGACCTGGTGGTGGCCGTCACGCTCGTGGCCGAGATCGGCGATCTGCACCGCTTCGAGCACCCCAGGCAGCTGATGGCCTACCTCGGGCTGGTGCCCAGCGAGCACTCCTCGGGCCAGGCGCGTGCCCGCGGCAGCATCACCAAGACCGGCAACAGCCACGCGCGGCGCGTGCTCATCGAGGCGGCCTGGTGCTACCGCAGCAGCGCGCGCATGAGCCGCACCGTGTCCGATCGCAACCGCGACCAGCCCAAGGCCGTGCGCGACGTGGCCTGGCGTGCGCAGCTGCGCCTGTGCGGGCGCTACCGGCGCCTGAGCGCACGCGGCATGAATTCCAACAAGGTGTGCGTGGCGATCGCCCGCGAGCTCGCCGGCTTCGTGTGGGAGGCGGCGCGTCACGTGCAGCCCGCGCACTGAGCGGGCGGCTCGCCGCATCGCCATCACTCCGACAAGGAGGCCGCACTCACCTTCTCTCGAGTCCGTACCCGATCGGCAACGCGACACGGCGGCGCGGTCAGGGCAATCCTCATCTCGACTCTGTGGGCGTGCTCGCCACGATCCCCGACTATCAGACCGAGGCAGGCCCGCGACGAACCGTTGACATGCGGTAACCAGCCCGCGGATATCAGACTGATCCACCGTCGCTCCAAGCCGCCGCGTCGCGTTGCCCATCGGGTGCTTCGTGCACCACCCGACCACGCTCCTCGCCAGCGTGCCAACCTGCTCGCGCCTGTTGACATGGGGGACCATATCAGTCGACCGCCCTCCCGGAACGGGACCGGACCCGTCGGCGTGCCCGGGTCCGGATCAGGCCTCGGCGAGCCCCAGATAGTGCTGCTCGATGAAGCCCTTCTCGCGGGACGTGCGCTCGAGCTCCTCGCGCGTCGTCGCCAGCTGCTCGGACAGCCGGCCGTTGGCCTGCTCGAGTGCGCCGATCCGGTCCTCGAAGAGCGCGCGGGTCCGGGCGTAGACCTCCTCGTCGTCCAGCGGTCGTCCGGCGTCGGCGCGTTCGTCGACGGCATCCTTCTCGTTCGAGGTCGACGGTCCGCGCAGGCGCGCGAGCTGCACCTTCACCGCGCTCAGCTCGATGCTCAGGTTGCCGATCGACGACTGCAGCGCGCGCGCCTCCCGCCGCTTGTCGCGGAGTTCCTCGAGCAGTCGCGTGTTCGATGCCTGCAGGCCGGCGAGCTCCGCCCCTGATTCCGCCAGCTGCTTCCGGGTGCGCGCGAGCGCCCTCTCCCCGCTGTTCCGCTCATCGGTCACGGCCTGGATCTGCGCGAGCAGCGGGGCGCTCGGATCGCCCGGCTGCGGTCGGGTCGATGCGGTCGATCCGACCAGGGCGTCGGTGAGGCCGTCGAGGGCTGCGGGGATCTCGAAGCGTGCCGCCGTCTCGAGCTGTCTCGAGGCGGCCAGCGCGCTGTCGGCCGACACCTGCAGGGCGCGCTGCGAGCCCTCGAGCACCTTCAGCGACACGTCCGTGCGGGCGGCCAGCGTCGCCAGCAGCGCGTGGGTGCGGCCGAGATGCCGCTCGGCCCGCACGCAGAACCAGATCGCGAGCCCGATCGCTGCCGCCTGGCAGAGCAGGCCCAGCAGCGCGATGATCCGCAGGCTCGACTCGGAGAGCTGGATGGGGTCCACGATCGCGCTGCCGCCGGCCGGCCTCAGGGTTCCAGCAGCGCGAGCAGGCCTTCGCCGTACCCGGGGACCTGCAGCTTGAACGTCCGCGACCACTCCGGCCGGGCGAACCGGTCCTGCAGCTTCGGCATCGTGCTGCTCACGAAGCTGGACTGGACCTTCACGGTGTCGGGTGCGATGCGGGGCGCGATGCTCTTCAGGAAGCGCTCGACCTGCGCCACGGCTTGCGGGCCGGGCTTGGGGCGGCCCATCATCGGGCGCACGATCCCCGGCGGCGTCTGGAGTGCTCCGGCCGCGAGCATCACGACCGTCCGCAGGTCCAGCACCACGAGTCGGACCGGTCGGCCGTCGGCCCGCACGAGCAGGGTGAGGAGGACCGTCTCGTCGAACTCAGCGGGCCCGGGCACCAGGCGCTGCCTGATCGGTCCGAAGAGCCTGGCCAGGCCTTCCTGAAGGACATGCAGCGCATCGTCCTGCCGGGGCTCGGCGAGTGGTGAGCTTCCGTCCCTCGGGGCGTCGGGCCTGGCCGCCCGGTCGACGCCCGCTCGGGGCGCACCCGCGGCGTCCGCGGGCCGGTCGGGGTCCAGCGACGATCCGTCCGCAGCGTCCCCGGCGCCGAGTGCGCCGTTCACCGCGTCGAGCAGCGCGCGCTCGGTGAACGGCTTGTTGACGATGAATGCGGCGCCGTGCTGCTCGGCGCTCTGCAGCCGCTCCCGGTCGATCTCCGAGGTCACCATCCCGACCTTGATCCGTCCGGTCGATCGTTGCCGGACGGCCTGGATCAGCTCGATGCCGGACATGCCCGGCATGTGCCAGTCGGTGAGCACCAGATCGGCGCCGTTCTCGCTCACGTACTCCAGCGCGGCCTGGCCGCACGAGAAGCAGTGGATCGAGGCGTCACGCAGATGGGATCCCTTCAGGACCCGCGTCAAGATCGACTGGATGGCGCGACTGTCGTCGACGACGACGATGCTCGGGGTACTCATGCTGTGGCTCCGGCCGGACGCGTGGGCAGGATGCCCGGCAGCACGTCCAGCAGCGGGTCGTCGTGTGACTCGGGTCGAAAGCCCGCCCGAGACGGGAGCGACGCGTCCCCGGGCGTCTCCGTTCCGTCGTCGGCGATGAACGGGATGCCGATCAGCGGGCCGAGCGATTCGGGCAGCCCCGCGGCCACGCACGATCCGAGCACGTTGCACGCCTCGCGCAACGCATCCTCCAGGTCATGGGGGGAGACGTCAGGGGCCGGTACGCCGAACAGGTGCGAGGCCACCCGCCTAGCATGCTCGGCGCTGATCACCAGCCGACATACGCATTCGGATCGATCGGCAAGGGTCAGGGGGAGCGCCGCGGTACGGCCGAAGACGGACGACGCCTCCGTGACCGGATCGAAGCGGCGGAACTGCCACGCCTCGCCGGAGAGGAACTCCCAGGCCTCGCTCAGACGCGACTCCAGGAAGGGATCGACGATGAACGCTCGATCGTCAGAACCGGTCCTCTGCATGCACATCCCTCGATCGGATCGGGACACCGTGTCCGGGCCACGCGGCGTGATCGCCGGCCGCCTTCGCGCACCATTGCGCCGTGCCGCACGAGACGCCCGATCGCACCTCGGCGACAAGCCCGGGGCGGACGGCCGGACGATCGACGCCCCTGAGCGTGACGTCCGGTGCTGCGTGTGGCGCCCGGTCAGATGCCGGGCCGGTGCCCGCAGACCGGACCCTGGCCCTCGGGAACGGGCAACGGGTTGGTCGCATCCACGGTGTCGCCGTGGGCGAGCAGGCTGTAGCGGCTGTAGCGGCTGTAGCGGAGCAGCGGGGCCGCCTCAGTTCGGGCAGCCCGGCGTCGCCGACCCAGTCACGGCGCCGACCGCGCCGCCGATCATGTTGCCGATGTTGCGGCCGAATCCGCCGCCCAGCAGAGCCCCGCCGAGCGCGGCACCCGCATTGGCCGCCTGTCCGGCCTGACCCGACGAAGGGGGTGGGCAGTTCGCGGGCGCAGCGCCTGGCTGCGCGGGCGCGGGCGCGCTCGCCACCGGCGGCGCGGGCGCGGGCGCGGGTACGCTCGGCGCGGGCGACGCCTGGGGCGCGGCGGGCTGCGGACTCGGTCGCGGCGCGACCGCCGGCGCACCGGCCGCGGGCAGCGCGACCAGCGCCGTCGATGGCACCGCAGCCACCGGTGCCGGCGGCAGCGCGGCGAGCCTCATCGCGTTCGCTTCCGACACCGCCGCCTCGGGCGGCGGCTTGCCGATCAGCCCCTGCAGCCACGCCATGTCGATCGAGTCGAGCAGCGCCTTGCGCGCCGGGCCCTGTGGTCCGCGGACCGCGACGACGATGTTGACGACGCGGAACCCGGCGCTGCGCGCGGGCGCCGGCGCGCCGAGCACCACGACCGTTGATGATGCCGATCTGCAGAACGGTCGAGCCGTCGGTTTTCGCCGTGCTGGCAGGCGAGGTCAAGCTGCCGGGCCTGCTTTGGCGCGCGATGAGCGTGCGACCCGGCCAACGCGCCCAGGCGCACAACCCATGCCCGAACCGATGCGGGCATTCAGTGCCCGGTGAAGAATCCTCGCAGCCAGCAGGGGTCGAGGGAGTCACTCCCACTCGATCATCAACAGCTTCGGTAAGTCGTTGTTCGGCTTGACACTCATCTCGCAACGTCGGGTGCTTTACCGTCCGAAATACCGTCACTTTGACTGGGATCCCCGAGCGCAGCTTTCACCATCGATCGACATCTATCGGGAACCATCAGCGCTTCCGCGATCGTTCGCTCTTGACATCTATCGAGATCTAACGCTTCGCTGCCTACGATCCCGCAGATGGAAACAGCCCCTCGGGTCCATGAGTCGGAATCGAGAATGCGCCGGTATCAGACGGCATAACGTGTTGTCGCATCGGGCTTTTGTGGCAGATCTCTTGCCGTCACACCGCCGCCGAACGGGCGCGGCGATCAGTGCGCATCCGCCGTCTCCTCCATTGCTTCTTTCCACGGCCTGATCTTCGCGAGCGTCTTCGCAAGGCCAGCCTTCGCGACCTCGGTATCGTAGTCCGCCTGCAAGCGCAGCCACCAACCGTCCGAGAGTCCGAAGAAACGGCACAGCCGCAGATCGGTGTCCGCGGTGATGGCGCGCTTGCCGGCCAGGATCTCGCCGATGCGCTGCGCGGGAACGTCGATCTCCTTGGCCAGCCGGTAGTTGCTCATGCCCAGCGGCTTCAAGAACTCCTCGGCCAGCATCTCGCCGGGCGACACGGGTTTGAGTTTCCTGCTCATGTCGTTTTGCCTCAGTGATAGTCCACGATCTCGACGTCTTTGGCATCGCTTCCCGTCCAGCGAAAGCAGATGCGGAACTGATCGTTCACCCGCAAGCTCCACTGGCCTGCTCGATCACCCTTCAGCTGCTCGAGACGGTTCGCCGGCGGCGCACGCAAGTCCTCGATGCGTCGCGCGAGGTCGATCTGCTTCAACTTGCGCAGCGCTGGGCGCTCGATGTTGGCGAAGCGTGCCACGCGCTGCAGCCGGAAAAGCGCCTCGGTATTGGCACACTTGAACGTCTTGATCGCCACACGTGCAATAATAACGTTATGCGTGATTAACGTCAAGCGTGATTAACGATGTCCAGACCCTCCGCACACAAGTGGACGTTCGCGGCGCGTTTTCGCCGGCATGCCTTCGGCTGGCGCTCGCAGCCCGCCGTGCAGCGGGTCAGGGAAGCCACGGCCGAGATCCGGAATCTCGCGAGGAAGGACCCAGCGCTGGCCGCCGCCGGCGCGGTCCTCTTCCTCGAGAAGGTTTCGCCGGCGCCAATTGGCACGGCCGTCAATCATGCGGTGGAGATCTGCGCGAAGATCATTGCCGAGGCGCCGGTCAACGACGAGACGCGCGATCGGTGGTTCGACCGGCTCTGGGAAGCGCATCAGAACGACGAGATCCCGTACATCGAGCGATTGACCGACTACTGGGGCGAGCTGTGCGCATCCAACAGTCGGGCCTCGGCGTGGGCGGATCGGCTGATCGGCACGGTCAAGAGCGTGTGGAGCCCGAACCGGAAGCCCGGCGGCTACTTCCACGGGACGATGGCCTGCCTGAGCGCGCTCTTCCATGCCGGGCGTCACGAGGAGCTGATGGCTCTGCTCGACAAGCCGCCCTTGTCGCTGTGGCATTACCGCGAGTGGGGCGTCAGGGCACTGGCGGCCATGGGCCGGAAGGCGGAGTCGATCCGCTACGCCGAAGCAAGCCGCGGCCTGAACGACAATCCGATCGCGATCGCATGCGCCTGCGAAGACATCCTGCTCTCGTCGGGCCTTGCCGACGAGGCATACGCGAGATACGCGATCGCGGCCAACCAAGGGACGACGTTCGTCGCGACCTTCCGCGTAATCGCATCAAGGGCGCTCTCTATGCAGGCGCGCCCTCGCGCGGCGATACCTTGCG
>JBILTM010000250.1:0-6514 GCA_044371545.1 Burkholderiaceae bacterium | reverse complement strand
GCCGACGAGGCATACGCGAGATACGCGATCGCGGCCAACCAAGGGACGACGTTCGTCGCGACCTTCCGCGTAATCGCATCAAGGGCGCTCTCTATGCAGGCGCGCCCTCGCGCGGCGATACCTTGCGAGCAATGTCGTCCCGTGTGGCCAAGGTCTTCAGGTCGTAGTCGGCTTGCAGCGCCAGCCACGATGCGGCATCGCCCCCGAAGTAGCGCGCCAACCGTTCGGCCGTGTCGGCAGTGATCCCGCGGCGTTCCTTCACAATTTCGTGAATGCGCGTAGCAGGCACTCCCAGCGCCATGGCGAGGGCGTTCACGCTCAGGCTCAACGGCGCCAGATACTCCTCGCGCAACACTTCGCCCGGATGCACGGCACGCATTCGGTTGACAACTCGGCCCATGGCCACACTCCTTCAGTGATAGTCAACGATCTCGACCTGGTCCGGACCGGAGTCGGTCCACACGAAGCACAGCCGCCACTGATCGTTGATGCGCACGCTCCACTGCCCAGCCCGATCACCCTTGAGCGCTTCAAGCCGATTGCCCGGCGGCGAACGCATGAAATCCAGCGTCTTGGCCGCGTCCAGCATCGCCAGCTTGCGGGTCGCGACCATCTCGATGGCGCGGAAGCGCTTGGGATGTCCGCCTTCGAACAAGGCCTGCGTATCCTTGCTGCGAAAGCTCCGGATCATGAGCGCATGATATTACGCCAAACGTAATATGACAAGAGGGATAGCCTTCCGACGCGCCACGACGGCTCGCTGGTGGCCGCGTCACGAAGAAGCTTGCCAACGGGCGTTCGAGGACGCGCTGCAGTCACGAAGAGAGCGTCGCCGGGCGCGTTGCGTGCCTGAGGCTGATCCTGGCGCGCCTGCTGGCGCTTTATTGCGCCCTGATCGCTGTACTGGCCGAACTCGCTGACGGGCTCGCTCGAGAGTTGCGCGGCTCGATCGACTCGCCGCGCCGACTCGCGACCTGAGGCCGTTGGCGCTATCGCCGTCGTCATCCGATTCAGGGGCGCGCTCAGCACGAATAGATCGCTGGAACGGGTTGTTCAGGACCGACTCAGCACCACGGGCAGGAATCGTGGGCTTCGGTCAACTTCCTTGTACCTGGCCATCGGCTCGCCCCGCGTCGGTCGGACTAATGACTCGATGATCGGCCAGTTGAGGCTTTGTTGCACAGCCTCAACGACCACCTTGAATGGCTGCTATGGAGAGGTCTGTTGAGTGACCGCTTCTGGCCGGGAGCCGCCGGTCAACGCACTAGCGTGTGCGACCCTTGCCCAGCGCGTTGCGGACATTCAACACCCAGCGGCCGTGGACTAAGTCCGGCTCAGCAATGCAGACCAGGAGCCAGTCCTGAGATAGATCCCGAAACCTATTCCCACTCGATCGTCAACGAGCCTTTTAAGTTGTTAATTTGTAACGAACTTTAGTCTGGCCCACGAACCTTTACCGTCATTTTGCCGTCAAAGTTCGGGGCACAAGCATTGGCGCGGGTTTGCGGGCGATTCGGCAGAATATGGCCTTTCGAGGTCTATCGACATCTATCGACTCTGATAAAGGCTGTCCGCCCCATCAGCGCGCGTCCGTAAAGGCCTGGGAAGTCCTCGGGAAGCCGGCGGCATCAAACGCGTTAAGTCTTTTTCCTGAAAAACCATTTCGCCGATTTTTTTACCGTCACGGCAGCGTGTGAGCTGTGCGATCAAGCGTCCGTATCGAGATCAATCGACTTGCATAGCTCTCGGCGAACGTTCTGGCGGGACCGGATCGGTCTGCATAGCCAAGCTTGGCCTGCGGCCACGCTGCTTTACCTGCCCTGCCCCGACTCACAGCGATGACGCACCTGCGAAACAGGTGAACACACCCTCTCAAGCGGCTGCCAGGATTCGAAACTCAGTCGCGCTCACGACGGGCCGAACGTGGGTCTTCTCACGTTGAAGCTCCACCAGACCGTAGCGCGACATCGTCTTCAAGGTGCGCGACAGATTGCCCGGCTGCCGACCTGTGGCCCTGGCCAGCACCGCCATCGAATCGGGGTTGGTCTCCCGGATCACTTTCAGCAGTGCTCGGTTCTGGTCGCTAAGTACCTCAGCCACCGACTTCATGGAGGTGAACCAGATCTTGGGCTCGCCCGGCTTGGGCTTGTACTCGCCCTTGGCGATGGCGATCGCCCTCGCCCTAATCTGCTCCTGGGGCATCACGCCGATGACAATGGTCTTCATTGCTGCGCTTCCTTTAACACGCGATCAACCTCTTCGAAGAAATCCTCCAAGAGCCGATGCGCCGATTCGAACGCGTAGGGCACGCCCTTGTCGCTTGAGGTCCGGTGACGATGATCGTAGGGCAGGCGCTGCCCGGCGAACTTGAACTTCTTCGGCGGCTTCACCGCATGTGCGTTGTCGTAGCCCAGGACACGAATACCGTACTTGTCGTGCAGCGTCAGGCTGTACCTGATGCCATGCGGAGCATGCTCCGATGATGGAACCCGCCGCGCCTCGATCTTGATCCAGTAGCCGCCCTCTTGCTCCAGGATGCTGCCATCCAGGCCAAGAAGTGTTTCGAGGCCGATGTCAGGTGCACTCATCAGCTCCAGACTATATCACCTGCTGATAACAAATGCTTACCCCGCCTTCGGCATTCCAGACTGAAGGTGGCCAATGGGCCGTACAGCAGCGAGCCTGCGCTGACAGGCGGCTACCGACCCATTCAAGGCACACGGAACGCTGGGCATCGATCGTGACGACGACCCGGCCTCCGTCGAGGACCTGTCGGGCACGGGGTGGCAGGCCCTCGCCCGCCACACGGCGGAAGACTGATCGGACGGCCGCCCTACTCCCACTCGATCGTCGCCGGCGGCTTGCCGGAGACGTCGTAGACCACGCGGTTGATGCCGCGCACCTCGTTGATGATCCGGTTGCTCACCCGCCCGAGCAGCTCGTGCGGCAGGTGCGCCCAGTGCGCGGTCATGAAGTCCTGGGTCTGCACGGCGCGCAGCGCGGCGACGTGCTCGTAGGTACGCCCGTCGCCCATCACGCCGACCGAGCGCACCGGCAGGAACACCGCGAACGCCTGCGAGGTGAGCTCGTACCAGGTCCTGCCGACCTCGTCGGCCTTCACCAGGCCGGCGGCGGCGTCGCGCTCGGTCGCTGTCGTGCCGCGCAGCTCGTCGATGAAGATCGCGTCGGCCCGCCGCAGCAGGTCGGCGTACTCGCGCTTCACCTCGCCGAGGATCCGCACGCCGAGCCCCGGGCCGGGGAAGGGATGGCGATGGACCATCTCGCCCGGCAGGCCGAGCGCGAGGCCGAGCGCCCTCACCTCGTCCTTGAACAGCTCGCGCAGCGGCTCGAGCAGCTTCAGGTGCAGGGTCTCGGGCAGGCCGCCGACGTTGTGGTGCGACTTGATCGTCTTGGCCTTGCCGGTCTTGGCGCCGGCCGACTCGATGACGTCGGGGTAGATCGTGCCCTGCGCGAGCCAGCGCGCGTCCTTCAGGCGCCCCGCCTCGCGCTGGAACACTTCGACGAACTCGCCGCCGATGATCTTGCGCTTGGCCTCGGGGTCGGAGACGCCGGCCAGTTTCCTCATGAAGTCGTCGGTGGCGTCGACGTGGATCACGGTGACGCCGAGGTTCTCGGCGAAGGTCTTCATGACCTGCTTCGCCTCGTTCAGCCGCAGCAGGCCGTGGTCGACGAAGACGCAGGTGAGCTGGTCGCCGATCGCGCGGTGGATCAGCGCGGCCGCGACCGAGGAGTCGACGCCGCCCGACAGGCCGAGGATCACCTGCTCGGCGCGGACCTGCTCGCGGATGCGGGCGACCGACTCGTCGACGAAGTTCGGCATCGTCCAGTCGGCCTTCGCGCCGCACAGCTCGAGCACGAAGCGGCGCAGCATCGCGCGCCCCTGCTTCGTGTGGGTGACCTCGGGGTGGAACTGGACGGCGTAGAAGCCGCGCGCCTCGTCGGCCATGCCGGCGATCGGGCAGGCCGGCGTGGACGCCATCACCTTGAAGCCGGGCGGCAGCTCGGTGACCTTGTCGCCGTGGCTCATCCAGACGTCGAGCAGGCCGTGGCCTTCCGCATTGCGCGTGTCCTCGATGCCGGCGAGCAGCTTCGTGTGGCCGCGGGCGCGGACCTGCGCGTAGCCGAACTCGCGGTGGTCGCTGTACTCGACCTTGCCGCCGAGCTGCGCGGCCATCGTCTGCATGCCGTAGCAGATGCCGAGCACCGGCACGCCGAGCTCGAACACCGCCTGCGGCGCGGCGAGCGAGGCGTCCTCGTAGGTCGAGCCGTGGCTGCCCGAGAGGATCACGCCCTTCGGCGCGTACTCGCGGACGAACGCGTCGGAGACGTCGTGCGGGTGGATCTCGCAGAAGACGTTCGTCTCGCGCACGCGTCGCGCGATCAGCTGGGTGACCTGCGAGCCGAAGTCGAGGATGAGGATGCGGTCGTGCATGAAAGACGACGACCCGGCCGGGCCGGGTCGCTCCCGATGCGGCCGAGGGTCACTCGGCCTGGTAGTTGGGGGCTTCCTTGGTGATCTGGACGTCGTGCACGTGCGACTCGCGCATGCCCGCCGACGTGATCTCGACGAAGCTCGGCTTGGTGCGCATCTGGTCGACGCTGCTGCAGCCGCAGTAGCCCATGCTCGCGCGCACGCCGCCGCACAGCTGGTACAGGATGTTCAGCACCGAGCCCTTGTAGGCCACGCGACCCTCGATGCCCTCGGGCACCAGCTTGTCGACGTTGGCCGAGGAGTCCTGGAAGTACCGGTCGGCCGCGCCGTCGGCCATCGCGCCGAGCGAGCCCATGCCGCGGTAGCTCTTGTACGAGCGGCCCTGGTACAGGATCACCTCGCCGGGCGCCTCCTCGGTGCCGGCGAACATCGAGCCCATCATCACCGTCCAGGCGCCCGCGGCGATCGCCTTCGCGACGTCGCCCGAGTAGCGGATGCCGCCGTCGGCGATCAGCGGGATGCCGCTGCCCTCGAGCGCGGTCGCGACGTCGCTGATCGCGCTGATCTGCGGCACGCCGACGCCGGCGACGATCCGGGTCGTGCAGATCGAGCCGGGGCCGATGCCGACCTTGACGCCGTCGGCGCCCGCCTCGGCGAGCGCGAGCGCGGCCTCGGCGGTGGCGATGTTGCCGCCGATCACCTCGACCTGCGGGAAGTTGCGCTTGACCCAGCGCACGCGCTCGAGCACGCCCTTGGAGTGGCCGTGCGCGGTGTCGACGACGACGACGTCGACGCCAGCCTTCACCAGCCCCTCGACGCGCTCGTCGGTGTCGGCGCCGACGCCGACCGCGGCGCCCACGCGCAGCTTGCCGAACTCGTCCTTCGACGCGTTCGGATGCTCGGTGCGCTTCAGGATGTCCTTGACGGTCATCAGGCCGCGCAGCTCGAACGCGTCGTTGACGACCAGCACGCGCTCCAGGCGGTGGCGGTGCATCAGCGCCTTCGCCTCGTCGAGGGTCGCGCCCTCCTTCACCGTGACCAGCCGCTCGCGCGGGGTCATGATCGAGGCGACCGGCTCGTCGAGGCGGGTCTCGAAACGCAGGTCGCGGTTGGTCACGATGCCGACCACCTGCTTGCCGCGGACCACCGGCAGCCCGGAGATCCGGTGTTGGCGGGTGATCTCGATGACCTCGCGCACCGGCATCTCGGGCGTCACGGTGATCGGGTCGCGGACCATGCCGGACTCGAAGCGCTTGACCCGGGCGACCTCGCGCGCCTGCTCGGCGGGCCGCAGGTTCTTGTGCACGATGCCGATGCCGCCCTCCTGCGCGATCGCGATCGCGAGGCGGGACTCGGTGACCGTGTCCATCGCCGCCGAGACCAGCGGGATGTTCAGCGCGATGCCGCGCGTCAGGCGCGTGGCGAGCGATGTGTCGCGGGGGAGGACTTCGGAGAAGGCGGGAACGAGGAGGACGTCGTCGAACGTCAGGGCTTTCTTGGCCAGTCGCATGGGGCCCTCTGGGCGCAAAAATCGATTATACCGGGCGCCGCCCGACCCCGTCGCCCGGCCGCCGGTCGGCGAGGGGGATCGCCGGCCGTCCCCGCGCCCTAGCATCGCCCGGTCACCCGATCCGCCCGAAGGGCACGGACATGTCGTTCCGACACCTGCTGCCGCTGTTGCTCGTGGCACTCGCCGCCGCGCCGCACGCCTCCGCCCAATACCAGTGGCGGGACGCGAACGGCCGGATGGTGTACTCGGACATGCCTCCGCCCGCCTCGGTCCCGCCCAGCGCGGTGCAACGCGCACCCGCCCGGCAGACCCCCGCGGGGACGTCCGGCGGATCGGGTGCGACGGCGAGCGCGCCGGCCGCGCCGGCCGCTCCGGCCGCAGCGCCCGCGGCGTCGGCCGCCGACGCCGGGATGGCGTTCCGCAAGCGCCGCATGGAGCGCGAGGAGGCCGAGCGCAAGGCCGCCGAGGCCGAGAGCCGCACGCGGCGCGCCGCGGCCGCGTGCGAGGACTCGCGCGCGCAGGTCCGCACGCTCGAGAGCGGCATGCGCGTC
>JBILTM010000249.1:0-6527 GCA_044371545.1 Burkholderiaceae bacterium | reverse complement strand
TCCGGCCTTCCTTGAAGCCGGCCCGCGACGGATCACGCCGCCCTCGGGGTCCTCGGTATCGCGGGCGACGCGTGCCGGGCGATCAGCGGCACGTCCCCGGACACCGCGTCGAGGTCGGCACGGGTCGGATGCCGCCGCTCGGCGATCAGGCTGTCGTCGCAGCCCGAGCCGATCAGCGCCTCGCCCGGCGCGGGCGGGCGCTTCGCGAGTTGGTCGCCGAACGCGCGCTGCAGGTCGGCGAGGCTGCTCACCCGACCGACCGGCAGCGGCTGCAGGTCGGGCAGGCCCCAGGTCGACACGGAGTCGGGCACGTGGCCGTGCCCGTCGATGAAGCCGGGCAGCAGGGTCCCGCCCTCTGGATCGACCACTTCGGTGGCCGGCGCCCTGTGCCTCATCAACGCATCGCGAGCGCCGACCGCGGCGATCCGTCCGCCGCGCACCGCCAGCGCCTGCACCCGGGCCGGCTTCGGCCCCTGCATCGTCAGGATGTCGCCGCCGACGTGGGTCGCGTGCGCCGGCTGCGCGAGCGGCGCGACCGTGCCGAGCGGCAACGCGAGCGCGCGGCGGGCCGTGGAACGGCCCGGGGTTCCTCTGCTCACCGTGTCCGGATCGCGCGCTCGAGCGCCGCCTTCGCCTCCGGCCTCGGGCTCTCGCGCAGGTACTGCAGCATCGCCACCTTCGACCACATCGGCACGTCGGGCGATTCGACCAGCGCCGCGAACCTCGGCGTCGCATCCCACACGCGCCAGGCCGCGAGGTCCTGCGCGACCAGCCCTCCGAGTGGGGCCCGGCGCTCGACGAAGCGCAGGAAGGCGTCGGCGACCGCCTCCCTCGGCACCGTGCCTCCTTCGCCGCCGTGCACCGACAGCGCGACCACGGCGGCCCGCAGCTCGGCCGGGCCGCGCGCGGGATCGTGCAGCCAGGCCTTCTCGATGCGCGGCAGCCTCTGCGCGCCGTGCAGCTCCGGGCCGCCCGCCAGCCCGAGCAGCAGCAGGTACAGCGGCCGACGCGGCGCGAGCGCCGGGTCCTCGACCCAGCGGGCGAGCCGCGCGCCGTCGAGCGCCGCGCGGTTGGCCCTCATCGCCGCGTAGGGCGCGCGTGCGATCTCGCCGTAGGCGGTCTCGGCCACCAGTGGCTCCGGGTGCTCGAGCAGCGGCACGAGCGCCGCCACGCGCTGCGTCCAGTCCTGCGGCGTCATGTCGGCGGTCCGACGGTAGTCGGCGAGCCCGCGCAGCCAGTCGACCTGCGTCGGCGCGATCGGGCCGACCGCGCTCCATGCCTTCGAGAGGCGGTCGCGCACCAGCAGCAGCGGCCTGCCCTCGGGATCGCGGGACGCGCCCGGCACGAGCGCGGGCGGCGGCTCGCCGCGCGGGTCGCCGCGCACGAGCGTCACCACCCTCCAGCCTGCCGGCGGGCCGGTCTCCGGATGCGCGAGCAGCGCCTGCTCGGCGTCGATCAGCCGCTGCGCGACGGTCAGCGGCGCAGACGGTGCGCAGACCGCGCAGGCCCGCGCGCCCCCCGCCACGGTCGCGAGCAGCAGGCCGACCAGCAGGAGGTCGAGCCGCCCGGGCGCCCGCGCCCACCTCACTGCGCCGCCTGCCACACCACGCGCCCTTCCTTGACCGTCTGCAGCACCGCGATGTCCTTGATCGTGCGCGGCGGCACCTTCAGCGGATTGGCGCCGAGGACCACGAGGTCGGCGAGCTTGCCCGGCTCGAGCGTGCCCTTGGTGCGCTCCTCCTTGATCTGCCAGGCGGCCATCGAGGTCACCGCCTGCAACGCCACGTACGGCGACACGCGCTCGACCGGGCCGATGACCTGGCCGCTCGCCGTGGTGCGGTTCACTCCGGCATCGACGAGCGCGAGGATCCAGGGCTGCGGCGAGACCGGCGCGTCGTGCGAGAACGTGAAGGGCAGCCCCTTGCGCGACAGCGTGTTGGCGGCCATCGAGCGGTACGCGCGCTCCTTGCCCCACATCCGCACGACCGCGTCCCCGGTGGTGACGATCGAGGAGGTGAGGAAGCTCGGCACCGCGCCCACCGCCTTCATGCGCTCGACCTGGTCGGGACGCATGTAGGTTCCGTGCACGAACACCGGCCGGTGGTCGGCGCGGCCGTGACGGGCGATGGCCCGCTCGATCGAGCGCAGCGCCTGCTCGACCGCCGCGTCGCCGTTCGTGTGCAGATTGATCTGCACGCCGCTCGTCCAGTACCGGTCGAACGCCGCGTCGACGACCTCGTCCGGCACCTGGCGGAACCCGCTGTACGTACCGGTCTTGCCGGGCGGATTGGTGCTGTAGGGCTGGGTGAACCACGCGGTGTCGAGGCTGCCGTCGAGCCAGAACTTGATCCCGCCCAGGCGCACGCGGTTCACGTAGCGCGCGTCCAGATCGGCGCGCAGCGCGAGCAGCCGCTCCCGCGTGCCGCCCCCCGCGGCGCGGGCCTGGTCGACGAGCGCACCCTGGCGCGCCTCGATGCTGCCGCTCGGCGCGTTCGCGTAGTCGCGCCGGACCTCGGCCGCGGCCTTCGCAACGGCGTCGACCGCGCTGTCCTTCGAGCAGACGTACAGGTCGATCGGCAGCAGCTGCCGGTCGATGGCGTTGTGCACCAGGTCGACGTCGTCGTCGCCGAGCCCCACGCCGCAGTCCATCGCCGTGGTCTGGCCGTAGCTCATCCACAGCCTGGCGGCCTCGGTCGCGACCCGGTCGGCGAGCTCGCCGGTGAACGGGGGACGCCAGCGCCGCAGCGCGTTGAGCGCGGTCTCCTCGAGCGGTCCGGCGAGCGCGCGACCGTCGGCCTTGCGTGCGAACGAACCGCCCTCGGGGTCGGGCGTCGAGGCATCGATGCCGGCCGCACGGTAGGCCGCGCTGTTCGCCGAGCCGAGGTGACCGGAACTGTCCACGATCAACACCGGCCGATCGGCCGACACCGCGTCGAGCTCCTCGATCGTGGGCGCCCGCCCTTCCTTCAGACTGCGGGCACCGTAGCCGAAGCCGACGATCCACGCGCCCTGCGGCACCTTGGGCACGTGCGCCTTCATGCGCGCGATCAGGTCGGCGACGTCGCGGGATCCGAACAGGTCCGCGTCCATCAGGTTCTTGCCGAAGTAGATCATGTGCCCGTGGGTGTCGATGAACCCGGGCAGCAGGGTCCTGCCCTTGAGATCGACGACCTCGGTGGCGGTGCCCTTGAGCCGCATCACCGCGTCGCGAGCGCCGACGGCGGCGATCTTGCCGTCGCGGACCGCGAGGGCCTGCGCGTAGACCGGCTTCGGACCCTTCATCGTCAGGATGTCGCCGCCGACGTAGATGGTCTGGGCGGGCTGCGCGGCGGCGGCCGCGCACGCGAGCGAGAGCGAGGCGCCGTAGATCAGCGCAGGAAGGCGGGCGGGGTTTCGGGAGCGCATCGGGGGAGCCTTTCGTCGCAGTGCAGTCGCAGGACGTGGGGGACGCGGGTCGGAACGATCCGGACGGGGGCGAGGGGCGTGGGCGCGCGCGGGTGCGCGGATCAGAACCGGAGCTCGGAGGACAGCATCAGGGCGAAGCCGTCGGCATCGAGCCCGTTGGCGTAGACGGTGCGCCGCCAGGTGCCTTCGACGCCCAGCGTGGTCTTGGGGCTCGGATCCCAGAACAGGTTCAGGAACGCGGTCCGGTTGCTCGAGACGCCGCTGCCCGCGAGGTCCGCGGCATCGGCCCGGTCGATGCCGAAGCCCGCGTGCGAATGCGTCGTCGGCGTCCACCACCAGGCCGCCTCGCCCCAGCCCCCGCGGCTGCCGATCGCCCGCTGCGTCGCCCCGACCGTCTGGAAGATC
This sequence comes from Burkholderiaceae bacterium, assembly GCA_044371545.1. GTDB lineage: Bacteria > Pseudomonadota > Gammaproteobacteria > Burkholderiales > Burkholderiaceae_E > UBA4615. The sequence continues at coordinate 2,717 of JBILTM010000249.1, read as the reverse complement.
GCTCCCAGGTACGGGCCCATCGCACGCCCCTGGTACAGCTCGCCCTGCAGGCCGAGCTGCCGGCCGAGCCGCACGCCGCCCTCGAGCGCCACGCCCGACATCCGGGTCTCGAACGAGGAGAACGAATTGGCGAGGTCGAACGTCCGGAACCGGCCGGTCGCGCCCGACAGCCCGAGCTCCCACTTCGGCCAGGGCACCCACGAGCCGTCGCCGTGCGGCGCGCCCGACGCATAGGCCACGCGCGCCTCGACGTTGGGCACCCCGGTGTTCTCGGTCGAGCGCAGCGTCGGCGGCTCGATGTTGGACGGCAGCGCGTCGGCGAGCGCGGCCTGCACGACGAGCCGGTCGGCGCCCCGGGCGAAGAACCGTTCGGCGCGCAGCTGCGGCTTGAACGAGTTGCCCGGATTGCCGCTGCCCGCGAACGCCGACATCCGGTCGACCATCGTCGGGATCCGCGGACTGAACACGTCCATCTGCAGGCCGGCCGCGAAGCGCCAGTCGCGGCTCGTCGCGTCGACGTAGGCGAATCCCGGGTAGAAGCCGTACTGCCCGGAGAACACGTTGCCGTCGAACAGGTACGCGAAGATCGTGCCGCCGAGCCTGAACTCGCCCAGCTGCGCGCCCTCGACACCCACGAAGATCGAGGACAGCCTCGCGTCGATCTTCGTCGTGCCGTCGCGCACGCCCGGCAGCGAGGGCAGCACGAGGAAGGGGGTGGCGTCGGGCTGCATCCGCGCCGTGGTCGTGGTGACGGTCGTGCGCAAGCCGCCGCCGAACGTGACCCGCGCGCCCTCGAAGCGCGGGCGCAGCGGCTCGGGCCCGGCCGCCACGGCGGGCTGCGGCGTGGCGGCCGGGCTCCCGGCCCGGGACCGCGCGGTGTCCGCGACGCCGGCCCCGGCCGGCGCGCCGGGTGCGGGCGCCCCGCCGACGTCGGCGGCATGGGCGGCGCCGGTCGATCGGATCCTGGCCGACAGCTCCTGCAGCAGGCGCTCCTGCTCGGCCAGCCGGGCCCGCTGCTCGAGCAGCTGGCGGTCCTGCGCGTCCAGCCGGGCGCGCTGCTCGGCGATCCGCGCGCGCAGGGCCTCGAGCTCGCCGGGAGACACCGGCTGCGCCGCCGCACCCGCGGACCAGACCGCCGCGAGCACCGCGCCCGCGAGCGCCGCACGGCCGGCGGCCGGCGTCGCGCCTGCAGCCTTCATCCTCGACCTCCCTCTCCGAAGAGCCGAAGATGCAGCCGCCGCGCGTCGCATCCGGATCCGGAAAATAAGTTTTCCTGGGATCGTAGCATCGGCCACCCCGGCTGTCGACGCGCGGCCGAGTACCCCACCCGCCTCGGGGAACGCCTGCGCATCGCGCGCGCCGGGCCCGCGCGCCCATCGCGGCGAACCCGCCGCCGTCCGGGGCGATCCGGTACGATCCGGATCCTGTCGCCGCCCCGCAGAGGAGACCCCGCGATGACGCACGCAGCGCTGTCCTACGACCACGGCACGTCCGACGCGAAACTGATCGGCGAGACCATCGGCAACGCCTTCGATCGCATCGTCGCCACGTACGCCGACCGCGACGCGCTCGTCGTGCGCCATCAGGGCGTGCGCTGGACCTGGTCGGAGCTCAAGCACCGCGTCGACGCGCTCGCCGCCGGCCTGCTCAAGCTCGGGCTCGAGCCCGGCGACCGCGTCGGCATCTGGGCGCCCAACTGCTCCGAGTGGACGCTGACGCAGTTCGCGACCGCCAAGGCCGGCCTGGTCCTGGTCAACATCAACCCCGCCTACCGTCGCGCCGAGCTCGAGTACGCGCTGAACAAGGTCGAGTGCAAGGCGCTGGTGCTCGCGCCCGCGCTCAAGACCAGCGACTACCTCGCGATCGTCAACGACCTCGCGCCCGAGCTCGCGGCCGCGACGCCCGGCCACCTGCACGCGAAGGCGCTGCCGCACCTGCGGATCGTGGTGCGGCTCGGCGACGAGCGCACGCCGGGGATGCTGAACTTCGCCGACGTCGCCCGCGGCGGTGGCGACGCCGAGCGCGCGCGGCTCGCCGAGCTCGCGACCACGCTGCAGTTCGACGACCCGATCAACATCCAGTTCACCTCGGGCACCACCGGCTTTCCGAAGGGCGCGACGCTCACCCACCAGAACATCCTGAACAACGGCTTCTTCGTCGGCGAGGCGATCCGCCTGACGCACGAGGACCGGCTGTGCATCCCGGTGCCGCTCTACCACTGCTTCGGCATGGTGATGGGCAACCTCGGCTGCCTCACGCACGGCGCGACGATGGTCTACCCGAACGACGCGTTCGACCCGCTGAGCGTGCTGCAGGCGGTGTCGGAGGAGCGCTGCACCGCGCTCTACGGCGTGCCGACGATGTTCATCGCCGAACTCGACCACCCGCGCTTCGAAGAGTTCGATCTCTCCACGCTGCGCACCGGCATCATGGCCGGCTCGCCGTGCCCGATCGAGGTGATGAAGCGGGTGCAGTCGCTGATGAACATGCGCGAGGTGACCATCGCCTACGGCATGACCGAGACCTCGCCGGTGTCGACCCAGAGCTCGACCGACGACCCGCTCGAGAAGCGCGTCGCCACGGTCGGCCGCGTGCAGCCGCACATCGAGGTCAAGATCGTCGACGCGCAGGGCTGGGTGGTGCCGCGCGGCCAGACGGGCGAGTTCTGCACCCGCGGCTACTCGGTCATGCGCGGCTACTGGGGCGACGAGGACAAG
>JBILTM010000248.1:0-6534 GCA_044371545.1 Burkholderiaceae bacterium | reverse complement strand
CAGATCCAGCTCGCCCTCGGCGTCGCCGAGCGCGACCGGCTCGATCGCGACCTCGCGGCGGCGCGCATACAGCGCGCGCAGCAGCGCGAGCACCGCGGGCTGCGGCTCGACCGCGATCACGCGGCAGCCGAGGCGCAGGAACGCGTCGACGCGATCGCCGACGTGGCTGCCGACGTCGAACACCAGGTCGCCGGGCCGAACGAAGCGCGCGTAGAGCGACGTCATCCGCCGCCTGCGCGCGGGGTCGCGGACCCGGTAGATCCAGACCGAACGTGCGACGCCGGCCGCGGCGCGCAGCGCGGCCGTCGCACTCACGACCGCGCGGCCGGCGCGAGCGTGCCGTCCTCGTCGAGGTCGTCGCCCCCGTGGTGCGCGGCGAGCGCGGGCAGTTCGAGCCGGAGCAGCTCGGGCGGCGGCGCGATCTCCTCGGGGATCGCGGCGATCCGGGCGCGGACCAGCGCGGCGCCGAGCGCCGGCCAGGCGGTCAGCGACGCGAAGGGCGCGGCGAGCAGCAGCGGCGCCCAGAACGGCGCGAACCACAGCGCGTGCACCGGCACGGTCCGCAGGAACCAGGCGAGCAGCGCCGCGCCGAGCAGCGTCGGTATCCACAGCGCACGCAGCGCGGCGCCGAGCGGCACCACGTGGCCGTCGCGCACCTGCGAAGACCAGCCGATCGTGCGTCCGAACGCGAGCCCCGCGATGAACACCGTGTGCGCGACCGCCATCACCGGCGCGAGCGCCATCGAGAACACGGTCTCCAGCGCGACGCCCGCGAGGAAGCGCGCAGGCGTGCCGAACTCGCGCCGTCGCGCGCGGCTCGCGAGCGCGGCGAGGACGCTCGCGATCTTCGGGGCGAACGCCATGCCGAGCACGGTCACGAACAGCAGCGCGCCGACGTCGGCGCGGAACGCGGGCCCGCTCGACGGCAGGACCACGTCGCGGAAGGTCGCGAGCAGCACGAAGGCGATCCACGCCGGCGAGCCGACGAACATCAGCATCGCGAGCAGCAGCTGCACGCGGCTCAACGGGTGCAGGCCGGACAGCCCGAGCAGCCGGCCGTACTGCATGTTGCCCTGGCACCAGCGCAGGTCGCGCCGGACGAACTCCAGCAGCGTCGGCGGATTCTCCTCCCACGAGCCGTCCTCGAGCGGCAGCACGCGGACCTCGTGGCCGGAGCGGCGCATCAGCACCGCCTCGACCTGGTCGTGGCTCAGGATGGGGCCGGACAGCGGGCCGCGGCCCGGCAGTCGGGGCAGCGCGCAGTGCTCGGTGAAGGGCGCGAGCCGCAGGATCGCGTTGTGCCCCCAGTACGGGCCGCAGTCGGCCTGCCACCAGGCGCTGCCGAGCGTGTAGGAGCGCATGCCGAGGCGCATCCCGAACTGGAAGGTCCGCGCGAACGGGCTCGCGTTGGGGAGGCCCACCACCAGCGACTGCACGATGCCGAGCCGCGGGTCGGCCTGCATCACGCGGATCAGCCGCAGGATCGCGGCCGGGCTCATCACGCTGTCGGCGTCGAGCACGATCGCGAAATCGAAATCGCCCCCGCGCCGCTCGCAGAACTCGCGCAGGTTGCCGGCCTTGAATCCCGAGTTGTCGGTCCGGCGGCGGTAGCTGACCGGCAGCGCCGCGCCGTGGCGACGCGCGAGCGCGGCCGCGACCGCGGCCTCGCGGGGCAGCAGGTCGGCGCGATCGGAGTCGCTGAGCAGGCACAGCTCGAGCCGGCTCGCCTCGGGCAGCGCGGCGAACCCCGACAGCATCGCGTCGACGTTGCGCTCGAGGCGCTGCGGGTCCTCGTTGCGGATGCAGACCAGCAGCGCGGTCCGGGTGTGGATCGGCACCGGCTCGAGGCCGAGCGCCGCGACCGGCGTCGCGACCGCGGCCGGATCACGGTGTGCGAGCATCAGCACGAGGCCGATCACCGCGTTCCAGAAGCCGACCGCCGTCCACGGCAGCGTGACCGCGAACGCCGCGAGCATCGCCCAGTCGAGCGCGTCGAGGCCGTCGGCGTCGAGCGCGCGGACCATCAGTGCGGCGAGCGCGGCGACGGTCGCGACGACGAGCGCGAGAAACGCGAGGCGCCGGGCGCGCATCGCGGGGGCGCCTGCGCGCGCGGGGGCGCCGTCGGCGGAGGAGGGTGATCGCATCGGGAGCCTTGTGGTGAAGCTCGGCTGCACGGCCGGGGGGCTTTCTGGAAGCCTAGCGTGCCGGGCGGCATCATCGGGGCAATGTCCTCCGTTCCCGATCAGCCGACGCAGGCGCGCGCGTTGTGGTACGTCTCAGCCGGACGCGCGGCGTTGCGCGCCGCGCCGCTGCGCCGTCCGGGGCCGGGCGAGGTGCTCGTGCGGACGCGCTGGTCGGCGCTGAGCCGCGGCACCGAGAGCCTCGTCTTCGCGGGGGCGGTGCCCGCCTCGGAGCGCGAGAGGATGCGCGCGCCCTTCCAGGAGGGCGACTTCCCGTTCCCGGTCAAGTACGGCTATGCGGCGGTCGGCACCGTCGTCGACGGGCCCGCCGGGCTGCTCGGGCGCGACGTGTTCGCGCTGCACCCCCACCAGGACGCGTTCGTGCTGCCGGCCGACGCGGTCGTGCCGGTGCCGGCGGGCGTGCCGCCACGCCGGGCGGTGCTCGCCGCGAACGCCGAGACCGCGCTGAACGCCCTGTGGGACGCCGCGGCGCTCCCCGGCGCGCGGATCGCCGTGATCGGCGCCGGGACGGTCGGCGCGCTGACCGCGTGGCTCGCGTCGCGCCTGCCCGGCGCGGACGTGACGCTGGTCGACGTCCGGGCATCGCGCGCGCCGCTCGCCGCGGCGCTCGGGGTCGCGTTCGCCGCGCCGGACGCGGCGCCGTCAGGGTGCGATCTCGTGGTCCATGCGAGCGCCTCGGCGTCGGGCCTCGAGACCGCGCTCGCCGCTGCCGGCGACGAGTCGACCGTCGTCGAGCTCAGCTGGTACGGTGACCGCAGCGTCGGCGTGCGCCTGGGCGGCGCCTTCCACTCCGGCCGGCTGCGGATCGTCGGCAGCCAGGTCGGACGGGTCGCGCCGGCGATGCGCGCGCGCTGGACGCACCGCCGCCGGCTCGAGAAGGCGCTCGCACTGCTCGCCGACGACCGGCTCGACGCGCTGCTCGAGCGCGACCGGCCGTTCGCGACGCTGCCCGACGCGCTGCCCGCTCTGCTCGCGCCCGGGGCCGACGCGACCTGCCCGGTCGTCGGCTACGCCTGATCCCCACGCATCCACGAACCCACCCGCCGCATCGCGCGAGGAGCCCCATGTTCGCCGTCGAGGTCCGCCACCACATCATGATCGCCCACAGCTTCCGCGGCGAGGTCTTCGGGCCCGCGCAGCGGATGCACGGCGCGACCTTCGTCGTCGACGCGGCGTTCTTCGCGAGGACCCTCGACGCGCAGGGCCTCGTCGTCGACATCGGCCGCGCGACCGACGCGCTGCGCGCCGTGCTCGCGCCGCTCGAGTACCGCAACCTCGACGAGATGCCCGAGTTCGCCGGGCAGAACACCACCACCGAGTTCCTCGCCGCGCACGTGCACCGCGAGCTCGCGAAGCACTGCCGGGGCGCCGGGCTCGGCCGCGACGAGGCCGACCTCGCGTCGCTGCGCGTGACGCTGTCGGAGTCGCACGTCGCGCGCGCCTGGTACGAGGCGCCGATCGGCTGAGGCCGGAGCGATGCACGTGGTGCTCGCGGTGCCCGGCGACCCGGACACGCCGACCGGCGGCTACGGCTACGACCGCCGCGTCGCGGCCGAGCTCGTGCGCGCCGGCTGGTCGGTCGACCGGCTGCGGCTGCCCGACGCGTTCCCGGCGCCGGACGCGCACGCGCTCGACGCGGCCTACGCGGCGCTCGCCGCGCAGCCCGAGGGCGTGCCGCTGCTGGTCGACGGCCTCGCGCTCGGCGCGATGCCGGACGTGGGTGCCGCGATCGGGACCGCGCGGCCGCTGGTCGCGCTGGTCCACCATCCGCTCGCGCTCGAGACCGGGCTCGCCGCGCCGCGCGCCGCCGTGCTGCGCGACACCGAGCGGCGCGCGCTCGCCGCGGCGCGCCGCGTGGTCGCGACCAGCCGCGCGACCGCCGCGACGCTCGCGGCCGACTACGGCGTGCCCGCGTCCCGGATCGTCGTCGCGCCGCCGGGCACCGACCCCGCGCCGCCGTCGCGCGGCGGCGGCGGCGGCACGGTCGTGCTGCTGTCGGTCGGCACGCTGGTGCCGCGCAAGGGGCACGACCTGCTGGTCGACGCGCTCGCCGGGCTGCGCGACGCGCGCTGGCGCCTGACGATCGTCGGCGACGACGGCCGCGACCCGGGGACAGCCGGTGCGCTGCGGGCACGGATCGCCGAGGCCGGGCTCGCCGACCGGATCGAGCTCGCCGGCGCGGTCGACGGCACGACGCTCGACGCGCTCTGGGCCGGTGCCGACGCGTTCGTGCTCGCGTCGCGCCACGAGGGCTACGGCATGGCCTACGCCGAGGCGATCGCGCGCGGGCTTCCGGTGCTCGGCACCACCGCGGGCGCGATCCCCGAGGCGGTGCCCGCGGGCGCCGGCGTGCTGGTGCCGCCCGACGACGTCGGCGCACTGCGCGCCGCGCTGCGCACGCTGGTCGACGACCGCGACGCGCGCGCACGGCTCGCCGCGGCGGCGCGTGCGGCGGCCGGCGCGCAGCCACGCTGGGCCGACGCCGCCGCACGTGTCGCCGGCGCGCTGAGGCAGGCGCGGTGAGCGGGTTCGCCGCCGACTGGCTCGCGCTGCGCGAGCCGGCCGACCGCCGAGCCCGCGACCCGGGGCTGCTCGAGGCGGTCGTCGCGCTGCTCGCGCGCGCCGGGCGCCCGACGATCACCGATCTCGCCTGCGGCACCGGCTCGACGCTGCGCGCGATCGCGCCGCGGCTCGCCGGCCCGCAGGCCTGGCGCCTCGTCGACCACGACGAAGCGCTGCTCGCCCGGGCGGCTCGGACCCATGCAGCTCGAGACGCTGCGCGCCGATCTCGCGACCGGGCTCGACGCGGTGGTCGCGCTCGACGCGGACCTGATCGCGACCTCGGCCTTCCTCGACCTGGTGTCGGACGACTGGCTCGCCCGCTGGGTCGACGCGCTGCGCCGGCACCGGCGCCCGGTCTACGCGGCGCTCAGCTACGACGGCCGGGTCGACTGCGCGCCGCGCGATCCGCTCGACGCCGAGGTGCTCGCGGCGTTCGACGCGCACCAGCGCGGCGACAAGGGGCTCGGCGGCGCGCTCGGACCGGCGGCTGCCGACGCCGCCGCGCGCCGCCTGCGCGCGGCCGGCTTCTCGGTCTCGCAGGCGCGCGCGGACTGGCGGCTCGGCGCCGACGACGCCGAGCTGCAGCGCAGGCTGGTCGGCGGCTGGCGGGACGCGGTCGCCGAGACCGGGCGGGTCGACGGCACGGCGCTCGATGCGTGGCATGCGCGACGCCTCGCCGCGATCCACGCGGGCGCCTCGACGCTGGTCGTCGGTCACGTCGACCTGTTCGCGCTCCCGCCCGCGGACGCGAGCTCCAGGTCCCACAGCACGTCCTCGCCGAGCGCGTAGCAGCGCGCGCGCGGGCGCAGGGCGTCGTCGAGGCGGTCGATCGGCGGCAGCACGAGCCCGGTCGGACCCGAGCCGATCAGCAGCGGCGCGACCGCGACGTGCAGCCGGTGCAGGCCGCGCGCCTCGACGAAGGCCGACACCGTCGCGGCGCCGCCTTCGACGAGCAGCCGCACGAGGCCGCGCGCCGCGAGTGCGTCGACGATCGCGGCCGGCGGGATCCGGCCGTCGGGCCCGGGCGCTAGCGCGATCCGCTCGACGCCGCGCGGCAGCGCGGGCGCGGCGTCCGGGCGGGTGACGACGAGCCGCCGCCGGCCGTCGTCGGCCAGCAGGCGGGCGCCCGCGGGCATCCGGCCCCGCGGATCGACCACGACACGCGCGGGGTTGTCGCCCTCCACGTGCCTCACCGTGAGCGCCGGGTCGTCGGCGACGACCGTGCCCACGCCGACCACCACCGCGTCGACCAGTGCACGCAAGCGGTGCAGGTGCACGATTGCGGGGCGGCCATTCACGTAGTGCGAGTGCCCGGTCGGGGTCGCGATCCGCCCGTCGAGCGACTGGCCGAGCTGGCCGATCGCGAAGGGGGCGCCGGGTGCGGCCACCAGCGGTCCGAACAGCGCGCGCGAGCGGGCGTCCACGTCGTCGCCGAGCGCGCCGGTGCGCCGCGCGGCCAGCACGTGGCGCCAGACCGCGTCGGAGGGCGCCTCGACGTGGAAGTCGTTCGACTGCAGGGACAAGTCCGACGCCCCACCAGGGAATTCGATCCGGGCGATGATGGTACGCCCCGCTGCACCCACCGGAACACCCCCATGCCTGCCCCCGTCCCGTCGTCCCGTCCGCCAGGCTCCGAAGGGACGCCCTCGATCCGCGTCCCCTGGCTGTCCGGCCTGCTCGCGCGCGACGCGCGCACCGGCATCCGTCGCGCGATCGGCGAGCTGCTCGCGGGCCGGCCGATCGTCGTCGCAGCCCGAGGCGCACCCGACCG
>JBILTM010000247.1:0-6594 GCA_044371545.1 Burkholderiaceae bacterium | reverse complement strand
GCGGCGAGCCGGTACTCGCGGCTCGCGCGCAGGTCGTCGAGCGGCGAGAAGTCGGCGGCGAGCGCGCTGCCTGCGCGCTCGAACGCGTCGAGCGACGGCGCGGCGCCCTCGAGCGCGGCCTCGGCGACGGAGGCGCGCCGCACGGTGCCCGCCATGCCGCCGAGCGCGATCCGCACCCCCGACAGCCGCTCGCCGCGCCCGAAGGCGAGCCCGAGGCTGACCGCCGAGATGTCCTGCTCGAAGCGCTTCGAGAGCTTCGCCGCGTGCACGACGCGCCCCGCGGCGCGGCGCGGCACGCGCACGCGTTCCAGCCACTCGCCCGGCTCGCGCCGCTGCACGCGGTAGTCGACGTACAGGTCCTCGAGCGGCAGCTCGCGCACCCGCGGGCCGCCCTCGCCCGCGCGGCGCAGCACGACCGAGGCGTCGAGCGCGATCAGCACCGGCGCGGCGTCGCCGATCGGCGAGCCGTTGGCGAGGTTGCCGACCAGCGTGCCCGACGCGCGGATCGCGGGCGACGCGAAGCGCGCCCAGTAGCGATCGAGCTCGGGCCAGTCGGCGCGCAGCAGCGCGAACGCGTCGGCGAGCGACACCGCGGCGCCGATCTCGAACGCCGCGTCGCCGGCGGCGGCGACACGCAGCGCCTCGATCTCGCCGACCCGGATCCAGCGACGCGGCTCGCGCAGCTGCTTGGTGACCCAGAGCCCCATGTCGGTGCCGCCCGCGAGCAGCCAGGCGTCGGGCGTCTCGGCGAGCAGCGCGTCGACCGCCTCGGGGGCGTGCGGCGCGTGCCACTCGGCGCCGCCGGCCGCGAACGCGAGCGGCTCGGCGGGCGGCGGGGCCAGCGCGTCGAGCCAGGCCGGCAGCCCGCAGATCGGGACCGTCGCGCGCGGGTCCGACGCCGCGCTCCCGTGGAGCGACTCCGACGCCGCGCGCAGCGCATCGACGATCGGCCGGTAGCCGGTGCAGCGGCACAGGTTGCCGGCGAGCGCCTCGCAGGCCTCGGCGTGCGAGGCGACCGGCCCCGCGGCGATCCGGGTCGCCATCGCGACGACGAAGCCCGGCGTGCAGAAGCCGCACTGCGAGCCGTGGTGCCCGACCATCGCGCGCTGCACCGGGTGCTCGCCGCCCAGCCCCTCGACGGTCAGCACGCCTCAGCCGTCGACGCTGGCGAGCGGCCGGATGCAGGCGTTGCACGGCTCGACGCGCAGGCGACCGTCCGCCTCGCGGCGGGCGAGCGCCACGGTGCACGCGCCGCAGTCGCCCTCGGCGCAGCCCTCCTTCGTGCCGGTCGCCCGGGCCTCGGTCCGCAGCCAGTCGAGCAGCATCGCGGACGGCGGGGCGCCGGCGATCTCGACCGGGCGGCCGTCGAGGACGAATCGGATCGGGCGCGGTGTGGGGGACATGGAGGCTCGCTGCGGCCGCCGGTCCGGTGCCGGCGTTCTTCCACTCTAGCAATGCCCGTACCGGCGGGCCACGGCGCCCCGCCGCGGGGCAGGGCCGCCCGTACGGGCAACTGTCGGGAAGGCCGCCGCTTCTCCACGCACCGACCCGTGGCGGCAACGCTTAAGCTGGGTGCATCCTCAGCCTTCCCTGCACGCGTCCGCGGACGGGGCCGACGATGAACCGCCCGCTTCCGCCGCCCGGCCTGCCCGAGCCGACGTCGACCGCCCCGCTCGGCGACGACGCGCTGCGCGCGGTCGCCCGCCGGATGCCGGCCTGTCTGTTCGAGCTGACCGAGGCGCCCGGGGCGTCGGTGCGCTTCACCCACGTCGGCGACGGCCTGCACGCACTCGTGCCGCTCGAGCCGGCCGACCTGCTCGCCGACCCGAGCCGCGTGATCGAGCACGTGCACCGGGAGGACCTCGGGCGCGTGCTGGGCTCGGCCTCGCGCGCCGCTCGGGCCGGCACCGAGTGGCGCGACGAGTTCCGAGTGACCGGCGAGGGCGGCGCGATCCGGTGGATCGAGGTCGTCGCGAGCCCGACGCCGCGCGACGGCGCCGCCCGGGCCTGGGCCGGCTGGGCGCACGACGTGACCGGCCGGCGGACCGCGCAGCTCGCGCTCGCCGACGGCGAGCAGCGCCACCGGCGGCTGTTCGAGTCGAACCCGATCCCGATGTGGATCCACGATCGCCTGACGCTGCGATTCCTCGCGGTCAACGACGCCGCGGTCGCGCTCTACGGCTGGTCGCGCGAGGAATTCCTCGCGATGACGCTGGTCGACCTGCGCGACCCCGCGCCCGCGACCACGGCGAGCGGCGAGGCCACGGACGCCGCCTCCAACGGGCTCGTCCGACCGGCCGCGGCGCACCACCGGCTGCGCGACGGCACGTGCATCGAGGTCGAGCTCACCTCGCAGCCCACCACCTGGGAGGGCCGGCCGGCGAGGATGGTCGTCGCGCACGACGTGACCGCGCAGCGCCAGGCCGAGGCCGAGGTCCAGCGGCTCGCCTACTACGACACCCTCACCCGGCTGCCGAACCGCCGGCTGCTGACCGACCGGCTGCGCCAGTCGCTCGCCGCGAGCGCGCGCACCGGGCGGCGCGGCGCGGTGCTCTGCATCGACCTCGACGACTTCAAGCGCGTCAACGACACCCGCGGCCATCCGGTCGGCGACGAGGTGCTCGTCGAGGCCGCCGAGCGCCTGAAGGCCTGCGTGCGCGCCGAGGACACGGTCGCGCGCGTCGGCGGCGACGAGTTCGTCGTCGTGCTCGAGCGGCTCGACGGCGAGCCGCGGCAGGCGGCCGCGCGCGCCGACGAGGCCGCGCAGCGGCTGATGACGGCGCTGTCGCGTCCGTTCGACGTGCCCGGGCTGCGCTTCCACAGCTCGGCGTCGATCGGCGTCGCGATGTTCGGCGAGGACGCGCGGGTCGAGGACGTGCTGATGCACGCCGACGCCGCGATGTACCGCGCCAAGGCCGCCGGACGCGGCACGGTGCGCTTCTACGACCCCGCGATGCAGGTCGCGCTCCAGGCACGCGCCGCGCTCGAGGCCGACCTGCGCCGAGCGCTGTCCGAGGGCCAGCTGCGGCTCGCCTACCAGGTGCAGAAGTCGGGCGCGCGGACCGTCGGCGCCGAGGTGCTGCTGCGCTGGCAGCACCCCGAGCGCGGCGCGGTGCCGCCGATGGACTTCATCCCGCTCGCCGAGGAGACCGGCCTGATCGTGCCGATCGGACAGTGGGTGCTCGAGACTGCCTGCATGCAGCTCGCCGGCTGGTCGAAGCGACCGACGACCCGCGAGTTGCGGCTGTCGGTCAACGTGAGCGCGCGCCAGTTCCGCCAGCCGGACTTCGTCAACCGCGTCGAGCGGGCGCTCGACGACAGCGGCGCGGATCCGTCGCGGCTGCGGCTCGAGCTGACCGAGAGCCTGCTGCTCGACAACATCGACGGCTGCATCGCGAAGATGCAGGCGCTGAAGTCGATCGGCGTGGGCTTCGCGCTCGACGACTTCGGCACCGGCTGCTCCTCGCTGTCCTACCTGAAGCGGCTGCCGCTCGACGAGCTGAAGATCGACCGCTCGTTCATCCGCGACCTGGCCACCGATCCGAGCGACGCGGTGATCGTGCAGACGATCATCGGCATGGCGAAGAACCTCGGGCTGACCGTGATCGCCGAGGGCGTCGAGACCGCCGAGCAGCTCGCGTTCCTCGACCGTCACGGCTGCAGCGGCTACCAGGGCTGGTACTTCGGGCGGCCGGTGTCGCTGCCCGACTTCGAGGCCTCGCTCACCGAGGTCGCCGCCGCGGCCGCGGGCGGGCCCTCGGGCACCGGCGTCGGCTCCGCGGGCACCGGCGGCGGCCCGGCGTCGGCCGCGCGCGCCGGCGCCCCGCGACCGTCACCCGCGGCCGACGCCTAGACCCCGGTCACGGACCGGTTCGCCCCGACCGCGCTGCGGCAGGACCGAGCGACGCGGCCCCGCCGGGCCGCCCCGATTCCGGAACCTCGCGATCGGTCGCCGCCACGGGCGGCCGTGATAGCGTTGCCGCTCCCCCGATCCCGACGGACGACGCGATGGTCGACGAATCGCTGTGCCGGCTCGACGCGCTCGAGCTGTCCCGCGTGCTGCACCGACGCGAGGCCTCGTGCCGCGACGCGATGCGCGCGCACCTCGCGCGCATCGGCCGGCTGAACCCGCGCTTCAACGCGATCGTGTCGCTGCGCGACGAGGCCGCGCTGCTCGCCGAGGCCGACCGCTGCGACACCGAGCTCGCGCGCGGCGAGTCACGCGGCTGGATGCACGGCTTCCCGCAGGCGATCAAGGACCTCGCGCCGACGCGCGGGCTGCGCACCACCTTCGGCTCGCCGCTGTTCCGCGACTTCGTGCCCGAGGCCGACGGGCTGGTGGTGGAGCGGATCCGCGCGGCCGGCGGCATCGTGATCGGCAAGACGAACACGCCCGAGTGGGGACTGGGCTCGCACACCTACAACCCGGTGCACGGCACGACGCTGAACGCCTACGACCCGACGCGCAGCTGCGGCGGCTCGAGCGGCGGCACCGCGGTCGCGCTCGCGCTCGGGATGCTGCCGGTCGCCGACGGCAGCGACATGGGCGGCTCGCTGCGTAACCCCGCCGCCTGGAACAACGTGTTCGGCCTGCGCCCGTCGCGCGGCCGCGTGCCGATGTGGCCGGCCGAGGACGCGTTCTTCTCGCAGCTCGGCATCGAGGGCCCGATGGCGCGCACCGTGCCCGACCTCGCGGCGATGCTGCGCACGCTCGCCGGCCCCGACCCGCGCGCGCCGCTCGCGCTCGACGCGGACCCCGCGCAGTTCGACGCGTCGCTCGAGTCCGACCCCGGCGACTGGCGCGACGTGCGCGTCGGCTGGCTCGGCGACCTCGGCGGCCACCTCGCGACCGAGCCCGGCGTGCTCTCCCTCTGCGAGGCGGCGCTGCGCGACGTCGCCGGGCTCGGCTGCGTCGTCGAGCCGACGGCGCTCGGCTTCGACCACGAGCGCGTCTGGCGCGCGTTCATGACGCTGCGCGCGATGGCCTTCGCGGGCCGCTTCGCCGCGATCCGCACCGATCCGGCGAAGTGGGCGCAGCTCAAGCCCGAGGCGCAGTGGGAGGTCGAGCAGGGCGCGGGCGTGTCGGCGCTCGACCTGTACCGCGCATCGGCCGAGCGCACCGCGTGGTACCACCACGTGCGCGGGCTGCTCGAGCGCTTCGACGTGCTCGCGCTCCCCGTCGCGCAGTGCTTCCCGTTCGACGCGTCGATCACCTGGCCGCGCGAGGTCGGCGGCCGGACGATGGGCAGCTACCACCGCTGGATGGAGGTCGTCGTCGGCGCGACGATGGCCGGCCTGCCCGCGATCAGCGTGCCGGCCGGCTTCGACTCGCGCGGCCTGCCGATGGGCCTGCAGCTGGTCGGTCGCCCGAACGGCGAGCTCGCGCTGCTGCGCCTCGCCCGCGCCTACGAGCTCGCCACGCGCTGGGTGCAGCGCCGCCCGCCCCCCGCCACGCTCACCGGAGAGACCGCATGATCCTCGACCACCGCACCTACACGCTGTTCCCCGGCCGCCTGCCCGAGTTCCTGAAGCTCTACGAGACCGAGGGCTGGGCGGTGCAGACCGGGCACCTCGGTCTGCCCCACGGCTGGTACGTCTCGCACGACATCGGCGAGCTGAACCAGATCGTCCACATCTGGAAGTACGCGGACCTGATGGACCGGGAGCAGCGCCGCGCGAAGCTCGCCGCCGATCCGCGCTGGCAGGCCTACCTGGCGAAGACCGCGTCGATGTTCATGCGGATGGAGAACAAGATCCTGCGCGGCTCGGCATTCTTCCCGATCAAGTGACCGGCGCGCCGGGCCGCGCGGTCAGCCGCGCGGCGCCGGCGGGTGGTGTGCGATCCAGTGCCGCGCGACGTCGACGCGACGGCACACCCAGACGCGGTCGTGCCGCTCGACGTGGTCGAGGAAGCGCTGCAGCGCGCGCAAGCGCCCCGGCCGGCCGAGCAGCCGGCAGTGCATGCCGACCGACATCATCGACGGGCGCTCGGCGCCCTCGGCGTACAGCACGTCGAAGGTGTCGGTCAGGTACTGCAGGAAGTGATCACCGGTGTTGAAGCCCTGCGGCGTCGCGAAGCGCATGTCGTTCGCGTCGAGCGTGTAGGGCACGACCAGGTGGTCCACCTCGGCGCCGTCGGTGCGCGTCACGCGCGTCCAGAACGGCAGGTCGTCGCCGTAGTAGTCGGAGTCGTAGAGGAAGCCGCCGAAGTCCGCGACCAGCCTGCGGGTGTTCGGGCTGTCGCGGCCGGTGTACCAGCCGAGCGGGCGCGCGCCGGTGAGCCGCTCGACCAGCTCGACGCCGATCCGCATGTGCTCGCGCTCGGTTTCCTCGTCCATGCCCTGGTAGTGGATCCAGCGCCAGCCGTGGCAGGCGACCTCGTGGCCGAGCTCGACGAAGGCGCGCGTGAGCTCCGGATGGCGCTCGAGCGCCATCGACACGCCGAACACCGTGAGCGGCAGCCCCCGGCGCTCGAACTCGCGCAGGATCCGCCAGACCCCGACGCGCGAGCCGTACTCGTAGATCGACTCCATCGACATGTGCCGCGCCGGGTAGGCGGCGGCGCCGACGATCTCGGACAGGAACTGCTCGGAG
>JBILTM010000246.1:0-6637 GCA_044371545.1 Burkholderiaceae bacterium | reverse complement strand
CGGTGACCTGCGCGGCGGGCAGCGGGTAGAGCTTCAGCGTCGCCGCGGTGATCACGCCGAGCGTGCCCTCGGCGCCGACGAACAGGTCGCGCAGGTCGTAGCCGGTGTTGTCCTTGCGCAGGCCGCGCAGCCCGTGCCAGATCTCGCCGTCGGGCAGCACGACCTCGAGGCCGAGGCACAGCTCGCGCGCGTTGCCGTAGCGCAGCACCGCGGTGCCGCCGGCATTGGTCGAGAGGTTGCCGCCGATCGTGCAGCTGCCCTCGGCCGCGAGCGACAGCGGGAAGAGCCGGCCGGACTCGCGCGCCGCGGCCTGCACCGCGGCGAGCACCGCGCCGGCCTCGACGGTGACCGTGTCGTTCACCGTGTCGATCGCGCGCACGCGGTTCATGCGGGCGAGCGACAGCACCACCGCCTCGCCGCTCGCGTCGGGCACCGAACCGCCGGTGAGGCCGGTGTTGCCGCCCTGGGGGACCAGCGGGACGCGGTGCTGCGCGCACCAGCGGACGAGCGTGGACACCTCGTCGACGGTCGACGGCTGCACGACCGCGCGGGCGCGGCCGCGCCAGCGGCGGCGCCAGTCGAGGAGGAACGGGGCGGTGTCGGCGGGGGCGGTGAGGACCCGGCCGACATCTGCGGGGGGGAGTGCGAGGGTCATCCGCGGATTATCCGACGACGCGCCCGCCGCATCGAGGCGTGCGCGGATCGGGTGCTCGACCGGAACGCCTCGTTCGGGTGGGCGGCCACGCGATCGACGTCCGGAAAGACCGTCTGATCGCATCGGGGGCTTTATCGGGTACCGCGCCGCTCCTAGAATCGTATGCTTCGGCGAAGGCTCTGTCCGAGGTGCGGTTCCGCAGTTCCTGCGGCCGCGCATCTGCGCTGTGCCGCACGTGCGACCGATCCCGACGGATCGGCCGCCCGGTGGCGTGCGGGCTGCTCGAGCGAGGCACGACGCCTTTCGCGTTCGTACCCGTCGTGATGACGGACGATGGGCGCAGAAGGGCGCGGCGCGGACCCGGGGGGGAGACATTCGCAGTGGTCGCAACGGATCAGCCGCCTTGGAACCGATCGAGCCTCGCCCCGCATCGCCACCGCACAGCGGCACCGCCTCGCACTGCGTTTCGACACGGGGCGCCGGGCCGGCAAGGCGCGGTCTCCTCCAGGTCCGCGGCCGCTGTCTGACCGGGCTGGCGGTCGTGCTCGTCGCGGCCTGCGGCGGCGGCGGGGGCGACAAGGGGGCGGCCACCCCGACGCCGAGCGCGGTGGCCGGCGTGTCGATCGACGCGGTGTCGACGACCGTGCCCCCCGCCGCGCCGGTGCCCGATCGGCCGCCGGTCGCCGCGCCGGCACCAGCCCCGGCCCCGGCCCCGGCCCCGGCCCCGGCCCCGGCCCCGGCCCCGGCCCCGGCCCCGGCTCCGGCTCCGGCTCCGGCTCCAGCCCCGGCTCCAGCCCCGCCTCCTGCGCCGGCTGCCGCGCCCGCGCCTGAGCCTGCGCCCGCCCCTTCGCCCGCCGTGTCCCTGCCCGAACCGATGGCGTTCGACCCCGCGAGTGCGCGCAACGCCCGCTGGAGCCCGGTCCGCCCGTTGCCGCTGGTGGCCGGGGCGGCGGCGAACCTGCCCGATGGCCGGGTGATGTTCTGGTCGGCCGAGGACCGCTTCCGGTTCGGCAGCGCGACCGGGCGCACCTACTTCGCGTTCCTGGATCCGCAGACCGGCGGCACCAGCCTCCGGCTGGTCGCCGAAACCGGCCACAACATGTTCTGTCCGGGCACGGCCTACCTGCCCGACGGGCGACTGCTGATCAACGGCGGGATCGACGCGCCGGAGACGACGCTGTTCGACCCGGCCTCGGGCACGTTCTCGCGCGCCGCGAGGATGAACATCCCGCGCGGCTACAACGCGAACACGCTGCTGCAGGACGGGTCGGTGCTCACGCTGGGCGGGTCGTGGAGCGGCTCGGGCGACAAGGACGCGGAGGTCTGGGCGCCGTCGTCGGGTTGGCGCGTGCTGCGTGGCGTGCCGGTGGCACCGTTCATGCAGTCCGGCACGCTGTGGGGCGGCGACTCGCACATGTGGCTGCTGACCGCAGGCAACGGCCGGGTGCTCCATGCCGGGCCGCAGCGGGACATGGCCTGGATCGATCCGGCCGGCGAAGGGCGCGTGATCCCGATCGGTCCGCGGGGCGACGACCCCGAGTCGGTCGCCGGCACCACCGTGATGTTCGAGCCCGAGCGGGTGCTCAAGGCGGGGGGCACGGCGAGCCCGAACGGCGACACGACCGCCAACCGGTCGGCCGTGCTGATCGACCTGCGGGCCGGCCCCACGGTGCGGCGGGTCGCATCGATGAACTACGCCCGAGTGTTCCACAACAGCGTCGTGCTGCCGAACGGCCAGGTCGTGGTGGTGGGCGGGCAGACGCGCGGCGTCCTGTTCTCGAACGACTTCGCCGTGCTGCCCCCGGAGCTGTTCGACCCGGTCACCGAGACCTTCACCGTGCTGCCTGCGATGTCGGTGCCGCGGACCTACCACGGCGTCGCGCTGCTGCTGGCGGACGGCCGCGTGCTCGCCTCGGGCGGCGGCCTGTGCAACGTCGCCGACTGCGGCGACGCGAACCATCCCGACTACCAGCTGCTGAGCCCCCCGTACCTGTTCAACGCCGACGGCACGCCGGCAGTCCGACCCGCGATCGCGTCGGCTCCGGACAGCGTGGCCTACGGGCGACGTGTCCGCGTGACCGGCGACGCGTCGATCCGCTCGTTCGCGATGGTCCGGCTGTCGATCGCCACGCATTCGATCAACCACGACCAGCGGCGGGTTCCGATCCCGTTTCGCGCGGTCGAGCCGGGCGTGTTCGAGCTCGAGATCCCTTCGAACCCCGGCGTGCTGCTGCCGGGCGCGTGGATGCTGTTCGCGATGAACGCGAACGGTACGCCCTCGATGTCGCGGACCGTCACCGTCGGGCTCGACGGCGCGCCGACGGTGTCGAACCCGGGGGACGTTTCGTGGCGCGCGAGCGGCGCGGTTCGGCTGGCGATGCGCGGCGTCGATCCGGCGGGCCGCGCCCTCGCGTGGCGTGCGCTCGGCCTGCCGCCCGGCGTGTCGATCGACGCAGCCAGCGGCCTGATCCAGGGCGCCCCCGAGGCGCGGGGGCGGCACGTCGTGACCGTCGTCGCCGACAACGGCCTGCAGGCGATCGGCACCTGGTTCGTCGTGCGCGTGGAGTGATGCCGATGGCGTGGACCCGCATCCGCTCGGTCGGGCGGGCCGTCGCGCTCGCGATGGCCGTGCTCGCCGCGGCCGGCGGCTGCGGCGGGGGCACGGGCGGGCCGTCGGCCGACGGGCCGGCAGGAGGCGGCGCGCCACCTGCCGCGGCGCCGATCGCCGCGGCGACCCCCGCCGCGGTGACGCCCGTCACGCCGATCACCGAGGCGCCGACCCCCGCCCTGCCGACCCGCGCGTCGTCGAGCCTCGTGCTCGAGGTGCGCGCGACCGGTCCGAGAGCGTGGGTCGCGCACCCCGACGGCGACACGGTCGCCGCGCTGAGCACCGAGGACGGCCGGGTCGAGGCCGAGATCGCCGTCGGCGGCTCGCCCCGCTCGATCGCGGTCGCCACGGACGGACGGGTCTGGGCGAGCGTCCAGGATCCCCCCCGGCTGGCGGTCGTCGATCCGGTGTCGCTGCAGGTCGTCGCGTGGCACGCGCTGCCGGCGGCCTCGCAGCCGTTCGGCGTCGTCGCCGGCGAGGCGGGTTCGGTCTGGGTCGCGCTCGCGGCCGCCGGCGAGGTGCGCCGGGTCGATGCCGAGGGCAGGACGGTCGCGCGCGTCG
Organism: Burkholderiaceae bacterium; assembly: GCA_044371545.1. Lineage (GTDB taxonomy): Bacteria > Pseudomonadota > Gammaproteobacteria > Burkholderiales > Burkholderiaceae_E > UBA4615. Next base: position 2,813 of record JBILTM010000246.1, on the reverse strand, counting down.
CGGTCGGGCCCGACCCGCGCCACCTCGCGCTGACGCCCGACGGCGCGCGGCTGCTCGTGTCGCGCTTCGTCACCGGTTCCCTGCCGGGCGAGTCGACCGCCGCGGTGCGGACCGACGCCGGCGCGGGGGCCGAGGTGATCGTCGTCTCGACCGACCCCGCCCGCGTCGAGCGCACCGTCGTGCTGGGCCACGGCGACCGCGTCGACACCGCCGAGAGCGGGCGCGGCATCCCGAACTACCTCGGCGCGGCCGCGGTCTCGCCGGACGGCCGCGTCGCCTGGGTCCCCTCCAAGCAGGACAACGTCGCGCGCGGGCGCCTGCGCGACGGGCGGGAGCTCGACTTCCAGAGCACCGTGCGCGCGGTGTCGTCGCGGATCGACCTGCAGGCGCTCGCCGAGGACGCCGAGCGGCGGATCGACCACGACAACGCGAGCGTCGCCGCGGCGGCCGCCTGGCATCCGTCGGCACGCTGGCTGTTCGTCTCGCTCGAGACCAGCCGGCAGGTGGCCGTCGTCGATGCGACCCGCGGCCGCGAGCGGTTCCGGTTCGAGACCGGACTCGCCCCGCAGGCGCTCGCGGTCTCGCCCGACGGCCTGCGCCTGTTCGTCCAGAGCTTCATGTCGCGCACCGTCGCCGCGTACGACCTCGCGCCGCTCGCGGCGGGCGAGGACGCGACGCCGGCGCCGCCGCTGTGGAGCGTGCGCACGGTTGCGCTCGAGCCGCTCGAGGCGACCGTGCTGCTCGGCAAGCAGCTCTTCTACGACGCCCGCGACCGCCGCCTGTCGCGCGACGCGTACATGAGCTGTGCGAGCTGCCACGCGGACGGCGGACACGACGGCCGCGTCTGGGACTTCACCGGCTTCGGGGAGGGGCTGCGCAACACGCCCTCGCTGCGCGGGCGGCGCGGCGCGCCCGGCCTGCTGCACTGGAGCGCGAACTTCGACGAGGTGCAGGACTTCGAGACGCAGATCCGCCGGCTCGCCGGCGGCACCGGGCTGATGCGCGACGAGGATCTGGCGACGGGCTCGCGCGCGCAGCCGCTGGGCGAGCGCAAGGCGGGCGTCAGCACGGACCTCGACGCGCTGGCCGCCTACGTCGCTTCGCTGCGCCGCTTCGATCCGTCGCCCCACCGGACGCAGGCCGGTGCGCCGTCCCCGCTCGCCGCCACCGGGCGCGCGCTGTTCGAGGCGCGGGGCTGTGCCGGCTGCCACGGCGGCCCGGACGTCGCCCGGGACCCTGCGGGGCGGCGCCACGCGATCGGCACGATCCGGCCCTCCAGCGGCCAGCGGCTCGGCGGCCCGCTCGACGGGCTCGCAGCGCCGACGCTGCGCGATGCGTGGGCAACGGCGCCGTACCTGCACGACGGTTCGGCCGCGACGCTGGCGGACGCGATCCGGGCGCATCGCGGCCTGGACCTGCCCGATGCGGAGGTCGAGGCGCTGGCGCGCCACGTGCTGGAGATGGAGGGTGTATCCCCGTGAGCCGCGCGACGCGCGGGCCGGCATGAGGCCGCCACCCTCGGCCCCGCGGCGCCGCGTGGCGGCGGGCGTCGCGGCCGCGACGCTCGCCGCGGCGTGGCCGCGCGCATCGTCCGCGTCGGCGGCGCACGGTCGGGTCGATCCGCCGCGGCCGGCGCCCGACGTCACGATGACGCGCGACGATGGCGAGCGGATCACGCTCGATCGGCTGCTGCGGGGCCGGATCACGGCGATGCACTTCATGTTCACCGGCTGCGCCAGCCTGTGCCCGGTCCTGGCCGCGGTCTTCGCCGGGATCCAGGAGCGCCTGGGCGCGAGCCCCGCGCCGCGGTTCGCGCTGCTGTCGGTCAGCGTCGATGCCCTGGGCGAGACGCCTGCCTCGCTGCAGGCCTGGCGCCGCCGCATCGGCGCCGGCGATCGCTGGCGCGCCGCGGTGCCGCGGCCGTCCGACGCGGACCCGACGCTGCGCTGGGCCGCGGGCGGCGTGCCGTCGTTCGCGTTCGACGTCCATGGCAGCCAGGTGCTGCTGCTCGACCCCTCGGCACGGCTGGTGTTCCGGACCGCGGACCTGCCCCGGCCCGAGTACGTCGTGCGCCTGATGCACGAGCTCGACGCGGCGGTGTCCCGCTGACGGTCGCGCCCTAGCGCATCCCGCCCGGCATCATCCCCTTCATGCCGCGCATCATCTTCGCGAGCCCGCCCTTCTGCATCTTCTTCATCACGGCCTGCATCTGGTCGAACTGCGACAGCATCCGGTTGACGTCCTGCACCTGCACGCCGGCGCCCGCGGCGATGCGGCGCTTGCGGCCCGCCTTGATCAGCTCGGGCTTGGCGCGCTCGCGCGGCGTCATCGAGTGGATGATGCCCTGCATGCGGCGGATGTCGCGCTCGGCCTTGTTCATGTCGGCCTGACCGGCGGCGGCCTGGAACTGCGCGGGGAGCTTGTCGAGCAGCGACGACAGCCCGCCCATCTTCTTCATCTGCGAGATCTGCTGCAGGAAGTCGTTCAGGTCGCGCCGCCCATCAGGGGCGCGCGACAGCACCACTGCCTCGCCGTTCCGGGCACCGAGCCGCCGGTGAGGCCGGTATCGACGCCCCGGGGGGCCAGCGGGGCGCGACCGATGTCGGCGGGCTTGGGGAGGGCGGAGGTCCTGCGCGGATCTTCCGACGACGCGCCCGCCGCATCGAGGTGTGCGCGGACCGGGCGCTCGACCGGATCGCCCCGTTCGGGTGGGCGGCCACGCGATCGACGTCCGGAAAGACCGTCTGATCGCATCGGGGGCTTTATCGGGTACCGCGCCGCTCCTAGAATCGTATGCTTCGGCGAAGGCTCTG
>JBILTM010000244.1:0-6682 GCA_044371545.1 Burkholderiaceae bacterium | reverse complement strand
GCGAGTCCAGAGCCCGATCGCGGCGGCGTAGTCGCGCCGCGAGACCTCGTAGGCGCCGGCGAGCGCGAGCGCCTTCGGGTTGCGCGCGTCGAGCTTCAGCGCCTCGCGGATCAGCTCGATCGGTCGGCCCTCGAGCACCGCGCCCTGCGCCTGCGCCATCGCGTCGGCGAGATCGACGCGGGCCTGCGCGTCGTCGGGCGCGAGCGCGAGCGCACGCTCGAACGCCTCGCGGGCCGCGTCCGGCCGGCCGCGGGCGAGCTCGGCGCGGCCGAGCAGGCGCCAGCCGTCGAGCGCGTTCGGGTCGGTCGCGAGCCGTGCGCGCAGGTCCGCCGCCAGCTCGTCGAGGTTGGCCGGCTCGCGGGCCGCGCGCATCTCGGGCGAGGCGGCCTGCGGCGCGCCGGCGAGCAGGTAGAGCGCGAAGCTCGGCACGCCGAGCAGCAGCGCGAGCGCGAGCGCGGCCCAGGGCCTGCGCACCGCGACCGGCGCGGCCCCGGCCGCGGCGGCGCCGGACAGCTCGCTCTCGGCCTGCGCCGCGAATTCGGCGAGTGCGGCCCGGCGCTCGGGCGCGTCCGGGGGCAGGTGCGCGAGCGACGCCTCGAGCTCGCGCCGCCGCTCGCGCAGCACCGCGCGCGAGACCGCGGCGGCGTCGGCGTCGGGGACGGCCGGCGGCGGGCGGCGCAGCAGCGGCCACAGCACGTACGCGCCGACGAGCGCGGCGACGACGCACAGCAGAAGGAGCAGCAGGATCGGAGCGGTCACGACGCGGGCGGGGGGCGCACGCGCGGCGGCGGGCGCTCTGGGGTCGGGTCAACCCGGGATTCTCCCACGCCGGGGCGGACCCCTCCAATCCGTCCCCGGCGCCCGCCGGGAGGGTCAGCCGGGGGCTCGACCGGCGATCGGCACCCGGCCCTCGAGCGGGTAGGCCGGGTCGTTGTAGCCCGGCGTCGACGGATGGCCGGGCGAGACCATCCCGTCGATCAGCGCCTCGTCCTCGGCCTTGAACGCGACGTCAACGCCGTCGAGGTACTCGCGCATCTGCTCGAGCGTGCGCGGGCCCACGATCGCCGACGTCACCAGCCGGTTGTTGAGCACCCAGGCGACCGCGAACTGCGTCGGCGTCATGCCGCGTGCGCGGGCGTGGTCGGCGACCCGCTGCGCGAGCAGCAGCGACTGCTCGCGCCACTCGGTCTGCATGATCCGCCGGTCGCCGCGAGCGGCGCGCGACCCCTCGGGCGGCGCCTCGCCCGGCCGGTACTTGCCGGCGAGCACGCCGCGCGCGATCGGAGAGTAGGGCGCGACGCCGATGCCGTAGCGGCCGCAGCACGGCAGCACCTCGACCTCGGGCATCCGGTTGAACGCGTTGTAGTAGGGCTGGCAGAGCGCCGGCGGCGGGATGCCCGCGTCGCGGCACAGCGCGACGATCTCGGCGATCCGCCAGGCACGGTGGTTCGACACGCCGAGGTAGCGGACCTTGCCCGCGCGGATCGCGTCTGCGACGCCGGCCACCGTCTCCTCGAGCGGCGTGTCGTGGTCCTCCTTGTGCAGGTACCAGACGTCGACGTGGTCGGTGCCGAGCCGCGCGAGCGACGCGTCGATCGCGCGCGCGAGCCAGCGCCGCGACAGGCCACGCTCGTTCGGGTCGGTGCCCATCGGGTTCGCGACCTTCGTCGCGAGCACCCAGCGGTGGCGGTCGGCGGCGATCGCGCGTCCGGTGATGCGCTCCGACTCACCGGTCGAGTACACGTCGGCGGTGTCGATGAAGTTGATGCCGGCGTCGCGGCACGCGGCGACGATCTCGATCGAGTCGGCCTCGGAGGTCCGGTCGCCGAACATCATCGTGCCGAGGCACAGCGTCGACACCGACACGCCGCTGCGGCCGAGCTTGCGGTACTGCATCGTGGGTCTCCCGGAGCGGGCGCGGCCCCGTCGGCGCGCCGTCGGGGCCATTGTCCACCCGGATTCGCCGGGCACGAAGCTTGCGTCCAGCGCGGCCGTCCCGTTTCCGGAAGAGGCCGCGACGTTGCAGGTATCCTTTCCGCCTGACCGCCCCCGGGGAGCCGAAGCATGTTGAGGACCCTGTTCTGGCGATTCGCGCTACCCGTGCTCGTCGCGTTGTCGGTCGGCGCCTGGATCGCGGTCCCCTACGTCGAGCGGATGCTCACGGAGTGGTTCCGCGCCGACGTCGACATGCGCGCCAAGGTGGTGATGAGCAGCATGGGCGAGACGCTGCCCACGCTGCTCGATCGGTCCGAGCTGCCGCGCCTGCGGCGCTTCCTGTCGAAGGTCACCGAGGACGAGCGCCTGCTCGCCGTGCTCGCCTGCCGCCCGAACGGGCAGACGATCCACCAGACCGACCGCACGCCGCCGCAGGTGTCGTGCGCGCTGGCCGCGCTCGCCGACGAGCCGGCGAGCCGCGTGCTGCGCACGCCGCAGGGCACGGTCCACCTCGCGCGCTACGACGTGGTCGCGGCCGACGGCCAGCCCGCCGTCGTGATCCTCGTGCACGACATGTCGTTCGTCGACCGTCGCTACACCAAGGCGCGCGACTACCTGATCGCGTTCGGCGTGATGTCGGCGCTGGTGATCGCGCTGCTGTCGGTCGCCGCGGCCTGGCTGCTGCTGCGCCGCTGGGGCGCACTGCTGGTGCGCGACATCCGCAGCCGCCGCTTCCTCGACGACGCCGAGGGGCACTCGAGCGTGCCGATCCTGTCGCAGGTCCGCAAGGTGCTGCGCGAGATCGAGCACGACCAGCGGCTCGAGATCGACTACCGCGAGAACTGGACGCCCAACGCGCTCGCGCACGTCGTGCGCCAGAGCCTCGACTCGCCGCAGATGATCGTCGTCTCCAACCGCGAGCCGTACATCCACAACCGCGGCGCCGACGGCCGCCCGGTGGTGCAGGTGCCGGCGAGCGGCATGGTGACCGCGCTCGAGCCGATCATCCGCGCCTGCAGCGGCGTCTGGGTCGCGCACGGCTCCGGCTCGGCCGACCGCGACGTCGTCGACCTGCACGACCGCGTCAGCGTCCCGCCGTCCGACCCGGCCTACACGCTGCGCCGCGTGTGGCTGACGGAGGAGGAGGAGAACGGCTTCTACTTCGGCTTCTCGAACGAGGGGCTGTGGCCGCTGTGCCATCTGGCCTACGTGCGGCCCTCGTTCCGCGAGGCCGACTGGAAGCAGTACCAGGCGGTCAACCGCAAGTTCGCCGACGTGGTGCTCAAGGAGGCGCGCACCGACCACCCGGTGGTCTTCGTGCAGGACTACCACTTCGCGCTGCTGCCCTCGATGGTCCGCCAGCGGATCCCCGGCGCGACCATCGTCGTCTTCTGGCACATCCCCTGGCCGAATGCCGAGACCTTCGGCGTGTGCCCGTGGAAGGAGGAGCTGCTGCTCGGCATGCTGCGCGCCGACATCCTCGGGTTCCACACGCGCTACCACTGCCAGAACTTCCTCGAGACGGTCGACCGCTACGTCGAGTGCCAGATCGACCGCGAGTACATGACGGTGACGATCCAGGGGCACGTCTGCCAGGTCGCGCCGTACCCGATCTCGATCGAGTGGCCGCCGCGCTGGCTGGAGCAGCTGCCGTCGGCCGAGCGGTGCGCGCGCGCGGTCCGGGAGCGCTTCCATCTCGATGCGGACGTGCGGATCGGCGTGGGCGTCGAGCGCTGGGACTTCACCAAGGGCATCGTCGAGCGCTTCCTCGCGATCGAGCAGCTGCTCGAGTCGGACCCGGCGCTGCGCGGCAAGGTGAGCCTGCTGCAGGTCGCCGCGCCGACGCGCGGCAAGCTGCCGGCCTACCGCATGCTGAAGCAGGAGACCGAGGAGGCGGCCGCGCGGATCAACGCGCGCTTCGGCACCGAGCGCTGGAAGCCGATCGTGCTGATCGGCGAGCACCAGGAGCCGCTGCAGGTCTTCGAGCTCTACCGCGCGGCGGACTTCTGCCTGGTCAACAGCCTGCACGACGGCATGAACCTGGTCGCCAAGGAGTTCGTCGCCGCGCGCGACGACCACGACGGCGTGCTGATCCTGTCGACCTTCGCCGGCGCGTCGCGCGAACTGATCGAGGCGTTGCTGGTCAACCCCTACGACATCTCCGAGACCGCCGCGGCGATCCGCATGGCGCTGCGGATGGACCGCGACGAGCGTCGCGAGCGGATGCGGCTGATGCGCCGCACGGTCAAGGAGAACAACGTCTACCGCTGGGCCGGCCGGATGCTGATGGACGCGGCGCGGGTGCGGCAGCGCCAGCAGCTGCGCTCGCGGACCGAGGCGAGGGCGCGGGAGGGGCGGGACCTGGCGGCGTAGTCGAGGCGCCGCGCCCGCTCAGTACGCGTCCTCCCACGGCCGAGACAGCCGCATCGCGCACTGGATCAGCCCGACCATCGTGTAGGTCTGAGGGTAGTTGCCCCAGAGCTCGCCGGTGGCCGGGTCGACGTCCTCGGACAGCAGCCCGAGCGGGCTGCGGATCTCGAGCAGCTTGCCGAAGATCTCGCGAGCGCGCTCGGTCTCGCCGAGCGCGGCGAGCGCGAGCACCCACCACTGCGTGCAGACGAGGAACGCGGTCTCCGGGTAGCCGAAGTCGTCCTGCTCGTCGTAGCGCAGCAGGAAGTCGCCGCGCCTGAGGCGCTGCTCGATCGCGCGGACGGTCGAGGCGAAGCGCGCATCGCTCGCGGGCAGGAACTGCAGCTCGGCGAGCAGCAGCAGGCTCGCGTCGAGCCGGTCGCCGCCGAAGGTCGACGCGAACGCCTGCAGCTGCGGGTTCCAGGCGCGCTCGCAGATCGTCGCGTGGATGCGCTTCGCGTGCTCGGCCCAGAACGCGCGCCGGTCGGCCAGCCCGAGCTGAGCGGCGATCCGCGCGAGGCGGTCGCAGGCCGCCCAGCACATCAGGCTCGAGAAGGTGTGCACGCGCTTGCTGCCGCGCAGCTCCCACAGGCCTGCGTCCGGGTCCTGGTGGTGCGCGACCGCGCGGTGGCCGAGCTTCTCGAGCTCGGCGAAGATCCGCGCGTCGGCGGTGTGCTCGAGCCGGCGGTCGAAGAACGCGTGCGCGCCGGCGAGCACCGCCTCGCCGTAGACGTCGTGCTGGACCTGGAAGTACGCGGCGTTGCCGATGCGCACCGGCCCCATGCCCCGGTAGCCGGGCAGCGCGCCCGCGACCGACTCGTCGAGCGCCGCCTCGCCGGTGATGCCGTAGACCGGCTGCATCGGTCCGTCGCCGGCGTCCGCGACGACGTTCAGGATGTAGTTCAGGTAGCGCTGCATCGTGCCGGTCGCGCCGAGCCGGTTCAGCACGTTGACGACGAAGTAGGCGTCGCGCAGCCAGCAGTAGCGGTAGTCCCAGTTGCGCCCGCTGGCGGCGGCCTCGGGGATCGACGTGGTGACGGCCGCGACGACCGCGCCCGAGTCGTCGAACGCGTTCAGCTTCAGCGTGATCGCCGCGCGGATCACCACGTCCTGCCACTCGAAGGGCACCGCGAGGTTGCGCACCCAGCGCAGCCAGTAGCCCCGCGTCTCCTCGAGGAACTGGCGGCCGACCTCGGCCGGCGCGCCGCCGAGCGTCTCGTCGACGCCGAACAGCATCGTCACCGAGCGGTTCACGAAGAACGCACGCTCCTCGACGACCTGCGTGATCGGCGCGTCGGTGGTCATGCGGATCGCCGATTCGCCGAGCAGCCAGCGGATGTGATGGGTGCCGACGACGCGCTCGGCGCCCTCGCGGCCGTAGTCGCGTGCGAGCCGCGCGCGGACGATCACGCGCGGGCGGCCGGCGACGCGGCGCACGATCCGCACCAGCATCGCCGGGTTGAACATCCGGCCGAACTGGTAGAACCGCGGCGCGAAGTCGAGCACCTCGACCGCGCTGCCCTCGCTGTCGGTCAGCGTCGTGCACAGGATCGGCGTGTTGGTCAGGTACTTCTGCTCGGCGCTCACCTGCCGCTCGAGCCGCACGTCGACGAAGCCGTGCCCGGGTCGCGGCTCGCCCGACAGCAGCGCGCTGCAGACCGGGTCGCCGTCGAAGCGGGGGTGGCACCACCAGACGATGCCGGCCTGCGCGTCGACGAGCGCGCCGGTGCGCGAGTTGCCGATCAGGCCGAGGTCGAGCGAGCTGCGGTGCGGCGTGGCGGGAGTCGGTGCGGTCATCGTCGCGGAGGCGCAGTGGAGGAGGAGTGGAGGAGGAGTGGAGGAGAGCGTGGCCGTCAGCCGCGATACGCGATCGCCGCGCCGCGCAGCGCGGCGTACGGGGTGGTCAGCAGGCCGACGGGCACGGTCGCGAGCCAGTCCGCGAAGCGGCCCTTGGCCTCGAAGCGGCCGCGCAGCGCATCGAGCGGCAGCACCGCGGCGATCCGCGGCACGACGCCGCCGGCGACGACGACACCGCCGGCCGCGTCGTAGATCAGCGCGAGGTCGCCGGCGAAGGCGCCGAGCAGTTCGAGGAAGGTGCGCGCGGCGCGCAACGCGGTCGCGTCGCCGCGCGCGCACCCTTCGACGACCGTGGCCGCGCCGCCCTCGGGCACCGGCACGCCGGCCTCCAGGCACGCGGCCTCGTGCAGCAGCGCGAGCCCCGGCCCCGACAGCAGCCGCTCCCAGGAGACGCGTCCGAAGCGGCGCGCGGCGAGCGCGTGCGCGGCCTGCTCGAACGGGGTCTCGGCCGCGCAGCTCGCGTGGCCGACCTCGCTCGCGA
>JBILTM010000243.1:0-6708 GCA_044371545.1 Burkholderiaceae bacterium | reverse complement strand
GCGAGAGGGCGGATCGCCGGGTCGCCTGCGGCGAGTGCCATGCCGGCGGCCATCACGCGCTTCGTCTTCGCGTCGCGCTCGGCCTGCGTGGGCGTCGCGCGGACCGTGATCCGCTCGCGGACCGCGGGGTCGGGGTGCGCGAGCGTCGGCACCGGCGGCTCGTGCGACAGGCCGCCCGAGCCGATGACGAGCGTGCGCCCGGGCAGCGTGTCCACCCAGGCGCCGATCGCCTCGCCCAGGCGCGCGCAGCGGCGCACGCGCGGGATGCCCGGCTGAGCGACCGCGTTGACGAAGAGCGGGATCACCGGGGGCGTGTCGAGTCCGTCCCAGATCACCTGCAGCGCCTGCGCGAAGCCATGGTCGACCTGCATCCGGCGCGACAGCGCGACGTCGAACTCGCGGTCCATCAGCCAGGCGGCGAGCCGCTCGGCCTCGTCGGCCGGCACGTTCAGCGGCCCGGCGGGCGTGCCGTAGTCACCGACCGCCGTGGCGGCCGTGCCGAGGCAGAACGGCGGCATCAGCTCGTTGAAGAAGCCGTTGTAGTGGTCGGGGCCGACCAGCACGATCCGCTCGGGCGCCCAGGCGCGGATCGCGTCGCGCACGCGTGCGAGCGCGTCGCGGACGTCCGCCTCGACCTCGGGGGCCACCGGATTCAGGCCCAGCAGCGGCGTGTGGCTCAGGCCGAGGAATGCACGGTCGGGGGTCATCGAGGTCTCCGTGGCGGCGCGTCGGGTCCGGTCGGCGGCGTGCCGTCGCGGGGCTCGGCGCATTGTCGGCGCGGCAGGCCGCCGAGCGAATGGCGTGCACCTGGTGCACGTAAGGCGGGATCTGCATCCCGTGCGGGCGCGCACCGCGCGTCAGCGCTTCGCGCGCAGCTGCTCGACCAGGCGCACCGCGTTCGGGTCGCCGGGCGACAGCTCGAGCAGCCGCTCGCCCCAGCGCAGCGCCGGCGTCCAGCGCCCGTCCTGCGCGTACAGCACCGCGAGCGCGTAGGTCGCGTCCGGGTCGTCGGGCGCGAGCGACTGGGCGCGCAGCAGCGCGGTCTCGGCCGCGGCCCGCTGTCCGCTGCGCTGCAGCGCGAGCCCGAGGTTGTAGTGCACGCGCGCGCGCCGAGGCAACGCCGCCGCCGCGCGAGACAGCGCCTTCGCCGCCTCGGGCATGCGCCCCTCCTCGGCGAGCAGCAGCCCGAGCGAGTACTGCAGCTCGCCGATCCCCGGCTCGCGCGCGAGGCCCTCGGCGAGCACGCGCTCGGCGTCGGCGTTGCGGCCCGCCTGGGCGTAGAGCCGCGACAGGTTCGCGCGCGCGGGCGTGAAGTCCGGGTCGATGCGCAGCGCCGCGAGGTACTCGCGCTCGGCGTCCGCGGCGCGACCGGCGTTCTGCGCGACGACCGCGAGGTTGAGCCGCGCCCCCGGCATGTCGAGCGAGACTGTCTGCACCTCGACGTACTCGGCGAGCGCCGCATCGAGCGCGGTGCGCGTGGCCGGGTCGAGCCGCTCGCGCGGCATCGACGACAGCGCGCGCGCCGCCGCGATCCGCACCGCGCGCAGCGGGTCGGCGAGCAGCGGCACCAGCGCGGGCACCCGCGCGGCGGGCGGCAGCGACTCCAGCGCGTCGGCCGCGGCCGCGCGGACCTCGGGGTCGGCATCGCGCGCGGCGTCGAGGCGCGCGCGCTCGCCCGCGCGCGGCTCGGCGCGCAGCAGCTCGAGCGCGCTCGCGCGGACGATCGACGGCTGCGTGGCGTCGGCCGCGATCGCGGCGACCGCCTCGGCCGCGCCCGGACGCCCTTCGCGCGCGGCCGCGAAGGCCTCGCCGAAGTGCGGCTCGCGCCGGCGCCCCGGGCCGTACCAGCGCTCGACCGCGTCGGCGGCCCACTTCGGCGAGCGGTCCGTGTGGCACTGGTTGCAGGCGTTAGGCGTGCCGATCGACACCGTCAGGTCGGGCCGCGGCACGCGCAGGCTGTGGTCGGGGCGCGGCTGGATCCGCATGTAGGTCTTCGCCGGCATGTGGCAGGCGACGCACTGCGCGCCGGCCGAACCCTCGCGGTGGCGGTGGTGGGCCGTCGTGTCGTAGGCGCCCGCAGCGGCCGGGAACCGCACATCGGGCTGCGGCGCGTGGCAGTGCGTGCAGGTCGCGTTGCCCGGCCGCGAGAGCGTCGCCGAGTGGGGTGCGTGGCAGTCGGTGCAGCCGACGCCCGCACGGTACATCCGGCTCTGCCGGTACGAGCCGTCGACGAAGACCTCGTCGAGCTGCTGCCCGTCGGCGTGGTAGAGCCCCGCGCGCAGCGTCGCCGGCAGGTAGTGGTCGAGACGCGGGGCGCCCGGCGTCGGCGACGCGGTGAGCTCGGTGCGCCGCGAGTGGCACGCCGCGCAGACCTCGACCTGGCCGCGGCCGCCGAGCGCGGAAAAGTCGACGGCGAGGCCGCGGCGCTCGCCGGGCAGGTCGGCGACCTCGCGGCCCCCGGCCTTAGCGCGGGCCCAGCCGACGTGCCGCTCGGCCGGCCCGTGGCACGACTGGCAGCCGACGTTCGGCGCGCGCCAGGTCGACGCGAAGGTGTCGGTCGTCGCGTCGTAGCGCTTCTCGAAGCCGGTCGTGTGGCACGAGATGCACATCGTGTTCGCGTTCTGGTAGCGGCCGCTCCAGTGCAGCACATCGCCGGGCGGCGCCTTCTCGTCGGGCAGCAGGTGGAACCAGCGCGCCTTCGGCGCATCCCACGCGACCTGCAGCGGCTGCAGCCGGCCGCCGGGCAGCTCGAGCAGGTACTGCTGCAGCGGCGCCCAGCCGAAGGTCCAGCGGACGTCGAAGTCGGCGGGCTTGCCGTCGGGGCCGTCGGTGCGGACCACGTAGCGGTCGTCGCGCCGGAAGAACTTCGTCGTCGTGCCGGCGTGGCGGAACTCCCGGCCGTCGAACGCGCCGCGCACGTTCTCCGCGGACGGGGCCATCATCGCCTTCGCGTGATGGGAGCCGCGCCACGCGCGTGCGGCCTCGGCGTGGCAGCCGGCGCAGCTCGCCTCGTCGGCCCACGCGGGCGGCGCGGCCGCGGCGCGTGCGACCGGGGGCTGCGGCGCGGACGCGGTCTGCGGGGCCACCGGCGTGTCGGCCGCGACCGGGATCGGCGGCGTCGAGCCCGCCCGCCACGCGAGCGCGGCGACGGCCAGCACGACAACGAGGCCGACCGCGACGAGGACGGGCGCGAGGCGCGAGGCCCGAGCCGTCGCGACGGGCGCCGCGGCCGGCTTCGGGAAAGGTCGGGAACGACGGGATGCGGGCACGGCAGCGACCATAACCGCGAAGCACGCGGCGCGAAAGGGCCGGACGGGTCGGACGGGGTCGGACCGCGGACGCGCCCTCAGTGCACGTCGGGGTACGCGCGTGCCGCGAGGTCGTCGAGGTCGACACCGATCCAGTCGGCGGCGTCGAGGCTCTCGACCTCGGCGCCGTCCTCGGCGCGCGCCTCGTCCCACTCGGCGAGCGCCTCCTCGATCGCCTCGTCGGCGCCCCGCTCGTCGACCGAGTCGAGCAGCCGGTCGGCGAGCTCCGGCGAGAGCCGCCAGGTCTTGCGAACCCGGTGCGGCGCGTCGTCCGACGCGATGGAGCCGGCGAGCAGCACGAACGGCGTGTGCTCGGGCTCGCCGCGCTCGCGGACCACCTCGTCGGTCTGGCGCTCGATCTCGCGCAGCGCGGCGAGCGCGTCGCGGTGGGTCGCGGGCGACGCCCAGCCCGTCAGCTGCAGCCACGCGCCGCGCTCGCGGCTCCAGTGCAGCATCGCGATGAATTCGTTGCCCATGGCCGAGTGTAGCCGCTCGCCGGTCGCGGCGCTCAGCGGCCGCGGAACGCCGGGGGACGCTTCTCGACGTACGCCTTCATGCCCTCTCGGAAGTCCTCCGACGCGAACAGCGGCAGCAGCTGCAGGTAGACGTGGTGGACGTGGTCGCGGAAGGTCTCGTCCTCGCCCGCCCGCATCATCCGCTTGGCCGCCCGCACCGCGAGCGGCGCGTTCGCGGCGATCTCGGCGGCGAGCGCGCGGGCGGCCGGCAGGCACTCGTCGGCGGGCACGACCCGCGCGCACAGGCCCATCTCGAGGCACTGCGCCGCGGTCAGCGTCCGGCCGGTGAACAGCAGCTCCGCGGCGCGCTCGCGGCCGATCATCCGCGGCAGCAGCCAGCTCGAGCCGGACTCGGGCAGCACGCCGCGCGCGACGAAGGCCGCGGCCATCTTCGACTCGGCCGACATGATCCGGATGTCGCAGCCGAGCGCGAGGTCCATCCCGTAGCCGGCGCTCGAGCCGTTGTGCGCGCAGATCACCGGCGTGTCCATCTCGTGCAGCACCACCGGCGGCGCCTCGCGCAGGTCGAGCGAGGCCGCGGGCGTGCCCTCGCCGATGCCGCTGCCGCCACGCAGGTCGAGCCCCGCGCAGAAGAAGCGCCCCGTCCCGGTCAGGATCACCGCGCGGACCTCCGGGTCCCGGTCGGCCCGGACCAGCGCGCGGCTCAGCGCCGCGAGCATCGGCCGCGTGATCGTGTTCTGCCGCTCGGGGCGGTTAAGGCGGATGGTCGCGACGTGGTCGGCGACCTCGACGGTCACCTCGTCGGCGACCTCGGCGTGCGGCTCGGACATGGCGGCTCCCCGGTCTGCGGCGCGCGCGGCGCCCCGGGCCAGCATCGCACGCACGACGCCGCCGTGTCGAACCGGGCACGCGCCGCGGCCGCGCCCGACGGGTGGAGGGTAAAGTGCCGCCTGTCGATCCACGGACCGCCGCCATGACGCCTCTCCGAACCGTCCGGGCCACCGCGCTCGGCGCCGCCCTCTCCGCGCTCACCGCCCTGCCCTGCGTCGCCGCCGCGCAGGCCGCCTTCGGCGATCGCCTCGTCGGCGAGGTCGGCCTCGGCGTCTACGGACGCACCGAGGTCGTGCGCGACACCGGCGCGTCGATGCTGGTGCTGCCCTACGTCTACGCCGACTGGGGCCGCGTGTTCGCGCGCGTCGACACGCTCGGCGTGAAGACGCTGCCGCTCGGCCTCGGCCATCTCGAGCTGGTCGCGCGGATCAGCACCGAGGGCTGGGACGCGGACAGGCCCGCGCTGCGCGGCCTGTCCGACCGGAAGAACCCGGTGCCGATCGGCGTCGGCACGGTGCAGCGCACCGCGTACGGCGCGTTCTTCCTGTACGCGATGCACGACCTGACCTCGGGCGGCAACTTCCTCGAGGCGACCTGGGGCACGCGCTTCGACGTCGGCCGCGTCGCGCTCTATCCGCTGCTCGGCCTCGAGCACCGCACCGGCGCCTACGTGCGTCACCTGTACGGCGTCGACGCCACCGAGTCCGCGGCGAGCGGCTACGCGACCTGGGCGCCCGGCGCGTCGACCGTGCCGATGGCCGGCGTCGCCGCCACCGTGCCGATCTCGGGGCCCTGGGCGGTCCAGCTGCAGTGGCGCCACCGATGGCTCGACTCGGCGATCCGCAACAGCCCGATCGTCGGCACCAGCTCGCTGGACAGCGGACACATCGCGCTCACCTACGAGTTCAAGTAGCCGACACGATGCCGATCTGGCTCCCGGCGGCGCTGCTCGCCGGCCTGTTCCAGGCGTGGCGCACGGCGCTGCAGCACCGGCTGCGCTCGGAGCTGAGCGTCAACGGCGCGGGGCTGGTGCGCTACGCGTACGGGCTGCCGGTCGCGCTGGTGCTGACGCTCGGCTACCTCGCCGTGCGCGGCATCGCCTGGCCCGCGCCCGACGCGGCCTACCTCGGTTGGGCGGCGATCGCGGGGCTCGCGCAGATCCTCGGCACCGCGCTGCTGATCCTCGCGTTCGGCTTTCGCAACTTCGTCGTCGGCACGGCGTTCGCGAAGACCGAGACGGTGCAGGCGGCGGTGTTCGCGTGGCTGGTGCTCGGCGAGCGGTTGACGGCGCTGGTCGGCGCCGGCATCGCGGCGGGCGTCGTCGGCGTGCTGGTGCTCGCGCTCGGCGGCAGGAAGCTCGGCGCGCGCGACCTGCTCGCCGCACTCGGGCAGCCGGCGGCGCTCTGCGGGCTCGGCACCGGTGCGCTCTTCTCGCTGACCGGCGTGATGGTCAAGCGCGCGACGATCCACCTCGACATGGCCGACCCGGTCGCCGCGGCGCTGGTCACGCTGACGACGGTGCTCGCGCTGCAGACGGCGATGCTCGGCGGCTGGGTGCTCGCGCGGGAGCCGGGCACGCTGCGCCGGATCGTCGAGACCTGGCGCAGCTCGTCGCAGGTCGGCCTGCTCGCCGCGCTCGGCTCGGCATGCTGGTTCACCGGTTTCGCGACGGCACCGGTGGCGCTGGTGCGGGTGGTCGGCCAGGTGGAGGTGCTCTTCACGCTCGGCTTCTCGCGGCTGATGCTGCGCGAGCGGATCCGGTCGCACGAGGTGGTGGGGTTGCTGCTGGTGACGGCGGGGGTGGTGCTGGCGTTGCTGGGGGCGCTTCGGTAGGGCGTTGTCGCGTCTCGACGGTTGGCGCGAGGCCGTCGCCCCGGGGTGGGCCTCGCTACGCTATGGACCGCACCCTTCAGGGCCCTCGCGGGCCCTGAAGGGTCCCCGCGCCTTCGCGAACGCCGGCGGGCCGGCAAAAAAACTCGCCCCTTTCAGGGGCTCAGACAGTTTTTGCCTAAAGGTCGGCTGCGCCGACCTTTACCCGCCGTCGTCCACGAAGGACGCGGTGCGCTCCAACCGCTTCGCGAGGCCCACCCCGG
>JBILTM010000065.1:0-22853 GCA_044371545.1 Burkholderiaceae bacterium | reverse complement strand
GAGCCGCGCGACGTTCTCTCGCGCGCAGTCGATCGCCCGCGCATCGAGGTCGGTCGCGACGACGCGCGCGGCGCCGCGCCGCGCGAGCACCGCCGCGAGCACGCCGGTGCCGGTGCCGACGTCGAACGCGGTCGCGGGCGGCGCGCCGCCGGGCCAAGGCGCGCGGCCGACCAGCTCGACGTACTCGGCGCGCGTCGGCGCGAACACGCCGTAGTGCGGATGGATGCGGCCGCCGGCCGCGGGCACGTCGATGCCGCGGACCCGCCACTCGTGCGCGCCGACGAGGCCCTGCAGCTCGCGCAGCGAGACCACCGACGGCCCGTCGCCCTCGCCCCAGGCCTCGGTGCAGGCCGCGTGCAGGTCGGGCGCACGGCGCAGCGCGGCGCGGTGGCCGGCGTCGAGCTCGATCAGCAGCATGCCGAGCGTGCGCGCCCGCTGCGAGCGGGCCTGGCGCGCGCGATCGAACGCCTCGCGCCCGGAGAGGGCCGGTGGCCGGTCCGGCGCCCGCGCGCCGGCTGCCGGCACCTTGGGGCCGCGGCCACGCGCCGGTCGGTCGACGCGCGCGGCGAGCGCCACCAGCAGCTGGCGCGCGTTCTGGAAGTCGCCGCGCCACAGCAGGCCCACGCCCTGCGCGGCGAGACCGTAGGCGTCGTCGGCGCGCGTCGTGTCGTCGACGACCAGCACGCGCTTCGGCGGCGGCGCGCCGCGCTCGGAGCGCCAGCGCGCGGACCGCGGCTCGCCGTCCTCGATCCAGTGCAGGCGCGGCGGCGCGGCGCCGTCGGCGGGGATCAGGGCGGGGTTCAGAACGACTCGTCCCGGCGCAGGTAGCGCCACTGGCCGACCGGCAGCGGACCGAGCGGCACGCCGCCGCTGCGCACGCGCTTCAGGCCGACGACCTTGAGCCCCACCAGCTCGCACATCCTGCGGATCTGCCGCTTGCGGCCCTCGCGCAGCACGAAGCGCAGCTGGTCCTCGTTCGCCCACGAGACCTTCGCGGGCCGCAGCGTCACGCCGTCGAGCTCGAGGCCGTGCCGCAACCGCGCCAGGCCCGCGTCGTCGAGCGTGCCCTCGACGCGGACCAGGTACTCCTTCTCGACCGCGCCGTCGTCGCCGATCAGGCGGCGCGCGACACGGCCGTCCTGCGTGAAGACCAGCAGGCCGGTCGAGTCGATGTCCAGCCGGCCCGCCGGCGCGAGGCCGCGCAGGTGGCCCGGCTTGAAGCGCAGCGTCGAGGGATCGCCGCTCCAGCGGTTCTCCGGGCGGATCAGCGTCGACGCCGGCGGATGGCCGTCCTCGGCCTGGCCCGACACATAGCCGATCGGCTTGTTCAGCAGGATCGTGACCTGCTCCTCCTGGTGCCGCGCAGCCGCCGGGTCGATCTCGACGCGGGCCTGCCGCGAGACGCGCGTGCCGAGCGTGGTCACGACGACGCCGTCGACCTTCACCCAGCCGTTCTCGATCCAGGTGTCGGCCTCGCGGCGCGAGCACAGGCCGAGCTCGCCCATCCGTTTCGACAGCCGCGGGGTCTCGTCGGACGCCGGGGCCTCGTCGCGCCCGGGGGCCTGCGGCCGGGCCACACGCGGTCCCGCACCGGACGGTGGAGCGGCGCGCGCGCCGGCCGGCGCCGGGCGGCGCGCGGCGGGAGCGGTCGGGGGGCCGCGGCGGCCGGGGGCCGGGGGCTTCGGGGGGAGTCGGGACATGGGTGAGGCGGCCGCGCAGGGCGGCCGACCCGCATCATAGCCGGCCGGCGCCCCGCCCCGCCCCGCGGGCTACGCCGGCGCGACGAAGCGCGCGAGGATCGCCGCGTGCCGGAGAGGCCACTCGCGCAGCACGCCGCCGTCGTCGCCGTCGAGCACGCCGCGCAGGAAGGCGGTCGTGAGCTCGCGCGTCGCCGACTTGACCCGTGCGTTCAGCTCGAAGCCGCCGGGGGCGGCACGGTCGGTGAACATCGAGTGCGAGCCGCCCGCGAACACCGCGAGCACCTTGCGCTCGCCGCCGACCGCGTCGAACACCGCGACCCGGTCCTCCGCCCCGCTCCAGTAGCCGGGGATGCGGATCACGTCGTCGGTCGCGGTCACGTGCAGGCTGGGCAGCCGGACCGGCTCGAGGATCGGCCGCGGCGACGGTGCGCCGTAGAACGGCGGGGCCGAGATCGCGATCGCGGCGCGGATCCGCGGCTCGGCGAGGTCGACCGGCCGGCCGTCGCGCTCGACGCGGGCCCCGGCGGCGAGCAGCGTCGTGTTCGCGCCGTAGGAGTGGCCGGCCGCGACGACGCGATCGGCGTCGAGGCGCTCGGCGAGCGGCCCCCCGAGCACCGTGTCGAGCGCGAAGCGCAGGTCGCCGACCCGCGCGATCGCCTCGTCGGCGCGCGCGGCCGCCTGCAGGCGCTCGACCAGCGCGAACGGGCTGCCGGCGCCCCACAGGCTGCGGTCGCTGCCGACGTGCTGCAGGTGCAGGCTCGCGAAGCCCTCGTCGGCCCAGTGCGTGCCGAGCCACCCGTAGCCGGCGCGCGAGCCGCCGATGCCGTGCGAGAAGACCACCAGCGGCGCAGGACGCGCCGCGGTCGCGGCGCGCGGCAGGTACAGCCGCATCGGCACCGGGCGCCCGCGCGTGGCGTCGAACGCGTCGAGGTCGAGCGGGTCGTGGCGGCGCTCCTGCGCGCGCGGCGCACGGGCGCCGGGCACCGCGCCGAGCGCCACGAGCGCGGCGGCGGCGGTGCCTGCGAGGATCAGCGAGCGGCGGCGCAGGTGCATGGCGGGACGCAGGGAGGGACGCTGGGGGCGGACGACGGCGATTCCGGATCCGTCGAGCGGGACCGCCGGACCTTTCACCGCCCGGCTGCGGGACCCGGGCCGCCATGGTAGAACGGTCGGCGCCGAGGAGCCGCCATGAGCATCGTCCTGATCCGCCACGGGGAGACCGACCTGAACGCCGCGCGTGTGCTGCAGTGGCCGGACACGCCGCTCGGCGAGCGCGGGCTCGCGCAGGCCCGCGCGCTCGGCGCGCGCTTCGCGGGCAGCCGGCCGGCGGCGCTGCTCAGCAGCGACATGACCCGGGCCCGGCAGACGGCCGAGGCGATCTCGCTCGCCACCGGGGTGCCGGTGCGCGAGTCGCCGCTGCTCGGCGAGCGCAACTTCGGCGTGCTGCGCGGGCGGCGCTTCGACGAGCTCGACCACGACCCGATCCGCGACGAGCGCGGCCCGCCGGAGGGCGAGTCGATGGCCCAGTTCCGCGGGCGCGTCGCGCGGGCGCTCGACTGGGTGCGCGCGGCGCGCCGCGAGGCCGGCGGCGACGTGCTCGTCGTCTCGCACGGCCTGGTGATCCGAGTGCTGCTCGCCGAGCACTGCGCGTGGCCGGACTCGGCCTCGCCGCCCGAGGCGCTGTCGAACACGTCGGTGTCGGTGCTCGATCCCGAGCCGCCGCACGCGGTGCGGCTGAGCAACTGCGCCCGCCACCTCGACGCCGGCATCGCGGATTCCGGACGCGGCGTGGTCGGCGTCTGACGGGGCGAGCGGCGATGCACGACGCCCACGGACTGCCTTTGTCGACGCGCTCGGTCGATTCACGCGACGCGTACGTCGAGGCGCTCGAGCTGCTGCTCTCGCTTCGCACCGGCGTCGAGGCCGCGCTCGATCGCGCGCTGCGCGCCGACCCGGGCTTCGCGCTCGCGCACGCGGCGCGCGGCCGCTGGCTGCAGATGCGCGGCGACGGCGCGGCAGCACGCGAGGCGTTCGCGCGCGCGGTCGAGCTTGCCACGGGCGCCGACGAGCGCGAGCGCTCGCACGTCGCGGTGCTCGCGCGGATCGCCGGCGGCGACGCCCCGGGCGGCCTGGCCGCCGCGCGCGAGCACCTCGCCGCGTGGCCACGCGATGCGCTGGTGCTGTCGACCTGCGCGAGCGTCTTCGGCCTGATCGGCTTCTCCGGCCGCCCCGATCGCGAGGCCGAGCAGCTGGCGCTGCTCGAGCGCCTCGCGCCGCACTGGGACGGCGACGGCTGGTTCCTCGCGATGCACGCGTTCGCGCTGGTCGAGACCGGCCGCATCGATGCGGGGCTCGCGATGGCCGAGCGGGCGATCGCGATCGCGCCGCGCAACGCGCACGCCGCTCACGTGCTCGCTCACGCCCTCTACGAGGCCGACGACGACGCGCGCACGCTGCGCGAGCTGCACGCGTGGCTGCCCGGCTACCCGCGCGAGTCGCCGCTCGCCTGCCACCTGTGGTGGCACGCCGCGCTGTGCGAGCTGGGCGCCGGGCGCGCCGATCGCGTCGCGGCGATCCTCGTCGAGGAGCTGCTGCCCGACGCGTCGCGCAGCCTGCCGCTCAACACCTACACCGACGGCGTGTCGCTGCTGTGGCGGATGTCGGTCGCCGGACTGTCGACCGATGCCGTGCACTGGCGCGCGGTGCGCGCGTTCGGCGAGCGCCACTGGCCCAGGCCCGGCGTGTTCGTCGACGTGCACCACGCGCTCGCGCTCGCCGGCTGCGGCGACACCGACGCGCTGCACGCGTACGTCGCGACGCTCGACGAGGCGCTCGCCGCCGGCCGTCTCGCCGCGGGCGCGGTCGTGCCGCAGCTCGCGCGCGCCGCGGCCGCGTGGCGCGACGGCGATCGCGCGCGCACCGTCGAGCTGATCGAGCCGGTGCTCGACGACGTCGTGCGGATCGGCGGCAGCCGCGCCCAGCGCGACCTCGCGCTGCGCACCGCGGTGGCGGCCTGCGCGAGCCTCGGCCAGACCGGGCGGGCCGCGACGCTGCGCGCGCGCCGGCGCGGCGGCGCCTAGGCCCGAGGCCGCCCGCTCACTCGCCGAGGTCGATCGTCCCGGCGAGCCGCACGCCGGCGATCGACGGCGGCAGCGCGTGGTCGGCGACGACCCATCCGCGCGTCGCGTGTCCGGCAGCGTCGGCGAGCAGCTCGCCGAGCACAGCGCGCGACGGCCCGTCGAGCCCGGCGAACGGCGTGTCGAGCAGCGCGAGCGCCGCGCCCGCGGCGAAGGCCGCGACCAGGCCGAGCTTGCGCCGCGATCCGGTCGAGAGCCGGAACAGTTCCTTGTCCAGGTGCTCGCGAAGCGCGAAGGCTTCCACGAGGTCGGCTTCGAGCGCGACGTCCCAGGCCGCGTGCGCCGCTCGCTCGCGGGCGAGCCAGTCGCGCGCGACCGCCTCGTCGTGCGCCGCGTCGTTCGGCTCGGGCGCATACGGCGCGGTGCCGCGCACGCGCAGCGTGCCCGACGCGGGCTCGAGGGTGCCCGCCATCGCCCGCAGCAGCGTCGTCTTGCCGCGCCCGTCGCCGCCGATCACCAGCGTGAGCCCCGGCCCGACGTCGAAGGACAGCCGGTCGATCACCCGCGCGCCGCCGCGCGCGATGACGAGGTCGCGGGCGAGCAGCAGCGAGTCGGAGGGCGTGGACGGTGTCCTGGACACGATGGGCTCGGATCGGCGCACGGAGCGAGGCGGACGCGCCACGACACGGCTCGGCGCGGAAATGTTTGACGGAACACGAGCACGGTGGCCCGGATCGGCGTAGTCTAGGGGCGAAAGGTGCGTCGCGCGGCAAGCGGGCGCGATGCACCGGGCCCTGCCGGGAGACGACGCGACCGCGTCGAGGGCGGGGACCCGCACGGCGCGACGCTGGCGCGCCGCGATGGGTGCGCCGATGGGCGGGAGGGCATGGCCATGCAACGTTCCACCTCGGGCTCAGTCCGCCGCGCCCCGTCGTCGCAACCCGATGCAGAACCTCCGATACGTCGGTCCAGGTCCGTCGGTGAACCTCCTCCCGACTGGCTCCGGCAGCTCGTCGAATCCGAACTCGTGCCCCGGCTGGCCGACCGGCCGGGCCTGGCGGCGGCGCGTGCGGTGCCGCCCGCGGTGCCGGTCGACGCCGACGTCGAAGCGCTGGTCGAGCTGCTGCTCGACGACGACTTCGACGCCTGCCTCGACTGGATCGACGCGCTGCGCGCCACCGGCATCGACGCCCCGCGCCTGCGCGACGCGCTGATCGCGCCCGCGGCACGACGCCTCGGCGAACGCTGGGACGACGACCTGTGCGACTTCGCCCAGGTCTCGATCGGCCTGGGACGCCTGCAGTCGCTGGTGCACCACCTCGGCGACGACGCGCCCTGCGCGGCCGCCGCCCCGGCGGGCCGCCTGCTGATCGCGAAGCTGCCCGGCTCGGACCATATGCTCGGCCCGGTGATCGTCGCCGACGCGTTCCGCCGCGCGGGCTGGGACGTGCACTTCGATCCCTGCGCGATCGAGGCGGACCTGCTCGAGATGGTCCGCACCGTGCGCTTCGACGTGATCGGCCTGACGGTCGCGCTCGACCGCGACTTCGAGCCGGTCCGCGACCTGCTGTCGAGGCTGCGCGCCGCGTCGCTGAACCCGTCGGTGTCGACGATG
Organism: Burkholderiaceae bacterium; assembly: GCA_044371545.1. GTDB lineage: Bacteria > Pseudomonadota > Gammaproteobacteria > Burkholderiales > Burkholderiaceae_E > UBA4615. Next base: position 16,461 of record JBILTM010000065.1, on the reverse strand, counting down.
GCCGGCGGGCCGGCGCTGTCGCGCTGGCCGGCGCTGCACGCCGACCTCGGCGCGGACCTCGTGCCCGCCGACGCACCCGAGGCGCTCGTGCTCGCGACGCGCGCCCTGCCGGGGCAGGCCGGACCCCGTGTCGCCGACGGACCGCATGCGACGGCCCGCGAGGCCGATTCGAGGCGCGCGATGCCGACCGAGGCGGCACCGACCGCCGCGCCCGCGACCGCCGCGGCGGAGGCACCGGCAGACCGCCGCACGAGCTTCCGGCGGACCGCCGCGCTGCGGCTCGCCGGCACGCTCGCGAGCCTCACCGCGCGCGCGGCCTGAGCGGCGCGCCGCCGGCTCAGCCGGCCGGCAGCACGGTGCCCTCGCAGGCGCCGAGCCCGATGCGCCGCGCGCCCGGGCGCTCGCACCACGCCTTGAGCACCAGCGAGTCGCCGTCCTGCAGGAAGGTCCGCGACTCGCCGTCGGGCAGCGCGATCGCCGCCTTGCCGCCCTGGCTCAGCTCGAGCAGCGAACCGCCCTCCTCCGGACGCGGGCCCGACAGCGTGCCCGAGCCGAACAGGTCGCCGGCCCGCAGGTTGCAACCGTTCACCGTGTGGTGCGCGACGAGCTGCGCCAGCGTCCAGTACGCCGCCTCGCGCACGTTCGCGCGGGACAGCCGCACCGCCGGCTCGCCCCGCTCGCGCATCGCCGCCGTGAGCAGCCACGCCTCGACGGTCATGTCGAACGCGCCGCGCGCGCGGTTGTCCGGCGAGTCGAGGTACGGCAGCGGCGCGGGCTCGCCCTCGCCGCGCTCGAAGGGCACGCGGAACGGCTCGAGCGCGTCGAGCGTGACCACCCACGGCGACAGCGACGTCGCGAAGTTCTTCGCGAGGAAGGGCCCGAGCGGCTGGTACTCCCAGGCCTGCAGGTCGCGCGCCGACCAGTCGTTGAGCAGCGTGATCCCGAAGATCGCTTCATCGGCGCGCGCCATCGTCACCGGCTCGCCGAGGGCGTTGTCGGCGCCGATCAGCACGCCGAGCTCGAGCTCGTAGTCGAGCCGCGCGCTCGGCCCGAGCGCGGGCGCGTCGGCCGCGCCCTTCAGCTGCCCGCGCGGGCGCCGGAACGGCGTGCCGCTCGGCACGATCGACGACGCGCGGCCGTGGTAGCCGATCGGCACCCAGCGGTAGTTCGGCAGCAGCGGATTGTCGGGCCGGAAGAGCTTGCCGACCGTGGTCGCATGGTGGATGCCTGTGTAGAAGTCGGTGTAGTCGCCGATCTCGCACGGCAGCGCGGTCTCCGCGCGCGCCTGCGGCACGAGGCACGGCGCGAGCGCCCGTTCGCGCGCGCTGCCCGCGGCGAGCGCGCGCGACAGCTCGGTGCGCAGCGCGCGCCGCGCGGCCGGGCCGCGCCGCATGAAGGCCGGCAGGTCGCCGGCGGCGAGCGGCTCGAGCAGCCGAGCCACCTCGCCGGTCCAGCCGCCGGCCGTGGCGAGCGCGCGCAGGTCGAGGACCTGGTCGCCGATCGCGACGCCGATCCGCCAGGGCTCCGCGCTGCCGGCGCGGCGGAACCGACCGAACGGCAGGTTCTGGATCGGGAAGTCGGTGTCGTCGGCGTTCGCCGAGGCGACCCAGCTGCGCAGCGCCGGGTCGTGGGTCGCGTCCAGCCGCGCGCTCATCGCGTCGCGCTCCGTGTCTCGTGCATGGGTTGCCCTCCCGTGGATGCGGTCAAGGGCGCGAGGATAGCGCGGCGACGGGTCGCGGCGCGCCGTCGAGGTAGGCGAGGATCGCGTAGACCGACGCGGGATGCTGCGGCGTGCGCGCGCGCAGCAGCGCGACATAGTCGGGCACCGCGTCCCACGCGCGCCAGGACAGCAGGTCGAGCGCCGGATAGCCGGCGAGCGCGTGGCCGGAGCGCACGAAGCCGCGGTACGCGCCGACCACGCGCGCCCTCGGCACGGCCGCGTCGGCGCCGCCCTGCACCGACAGCGCCTGCAACGCGGCCTGCAGCTCGGGCAGCGAACGCCCCGTGCCCGACAGCCAGGTCCGCTCGAACCAGTCGAGCCGGGAGGGCCCGCGCAGCTCGAGCTCGGCGACGAGCACCGCGCCGAGGTTGTCGGCGTCGCGCGAGGCCGCGGCGGCGCGCGAGCGCCGGGTCGTCGAGCCAGCGCTCGACGCGGCGCGCGTCGAGCTTCGGGGCGAGCGTGCGCATCGCGGCATACGGCGCCCGCGCGATCTCGCCGCAGGCGACCTCGGCGACGAACGGGTCGGGGTGTTCGAGCCGGTCGGCGTGGAACGCGACGTGCTCGCGCCAGTCGGCCTCGTCCATCGCGGTACCGGAAGGATCAGGAGGCCCATGGACCGTACGTCCCGAGCATGGCCGATCGACGATGATCCGTCGCTTCGGCCGCACCGGCAACGTCCGCCCGGCCGAGGCGATCAGAAGCTCGCCCTGACCTTCACCAGCAGCTGCACCTTCTTCACGTCCGGATCGCCGTTCAGCGGGAACGCCAGGTCGACGTGCAGCACGTTGCCGAACGACGCGCGCACGTTGAAGATCCGCAACCCGATGCCGGCGTTCGCGAGCCAGCGGTCGTTGGTCGGGTCGGCGGTCGGACCGCCCCACGCGCGCCCCACGTCGAAGAACCCCGCGCCCCCGACCCGGAACAGCCGGAACAGGAACAGGTCGGTGTACATCCGCTCCTCGAACGTCAGCAGCACGCGCTGCGATCCGCTCTGGTAGCGCAGCGGATAGCCGCGCAGGCCGTTGTCGCCGCCGACGTACAGCGTGTCGAGCGGCGCCGGGTTCGTCAGCACGTCGCCCGCGAGCGACGTGTAGAACAGCCAGCGCGGGGACTGCGGCAGGTAGTACTGCAGCCGCGCCCCCGCCCGCTGGCGCTCGACGCCGCCGTCGGCCAGCTGCCCCTGCAGCGAGCCGCTCGTCACCAGCGTCTGCCTGGGCAGCGGCTCGTACGCGTGACTCACGTTCGCCTGGTAGACCCAGGCGTCCTTCGTCGAGCCGAGACCGGTCGACGCGTAGCCGAGCTGCACGGTCGTCTGCAGGCCGTAGGCGAGGAACTCGGTGCGGCCGATCTGGTCGCGGTTGACCGTCTTCTCGAAGCGGTCCTCGATCAGCTGCCAGCGCACGAACGGGCCGACCAGCGTCTGGTCGGGCGACAGCACCGGCGGCGACGCGATGCCCGGCTCGCGCGCGTACGATTCGTCGCGCGCGAACACGCCGGCGCTCCAGCGCGTGACCCAGCCGTCGACACGGCCGCTCGACCAGCCGGCGAAGACCTCGGCGACGTCGTCGCGGCGGCGATACTGCGTCGTCACCTCGCCGCGGCGGTAGACGCTCTCGATGCGGTCGAGGCTCGTCGCGGTCACGCCCGCGGCCCAGCGCGTGTCGAGCGTCCAGAACGGCCGCAAGAGCCGCAGCGTCTGCGACTGCCCGTCGCTGTTGTCCTGCAGCGCGTACTCGGCCGACAGAGCGCCGCCGAACGCGCGCTCGTTGCCGATCGAGAACTCGCTGCCCGAGCGCTCGGCGTTGCGGAAGGCGCCGATGCCGAGGAAGGTGCCGGTGCCGAGCAGGTTGCCCTCGCGCAGCGAGACCGAGCTCGAGTTCGCGCCACCGGCGCGGCTGGCGCCGATGCCCGGATCGAGCGTCCAGGTGTCTCGGGTCACGACCTCGACGTCGACGACGCCGTCGGCGTAGGCGACCGGCCGGATGCGGACGTCGAACAGGAACCGGAACGTGCGCAGCACCCGTTCGGCCTCGTCGATCACCGCGACGCGGACCGGATCGCCTTCCTTGAACGTCAGCGCGCGCTCGATCACCTTCGGCTGCGTGACGATGTGCAGCCGGTTGGCGAGCCGGAACAGCGCGTTGTTCTCGGCCGGGTCGTCGGTGTCGAAGATGTTCAGCGTGACGATGCGGACCTTGCCGATCCGCGCCCCGGCGGCCTCGAGTTCGCGGAAGCTGGGCAGCGCCGCCGCGGGCGCGGTGGGTCCGGAGGCTCGGGTCGGAGGCGCGTCCGGGGCCGGCGCCGGCACCGTGCCCGACGCGGTCCCGGCGCCCGGCTGCGCGTGGACCGGCGCGGCGGCGGCGACGCACGCGAACGCGGCAAGCAGCGCGGCGGCGGGCCGCAGGCCGCGCGCCCTTGCTGCGGACGTGCGGGCGGCTGCGTCGGGGCGTCGGCGGGTCATCTCGATGCAACGGTAGCGGTCCGGGGTCGCCCCGGCAAACCGCAGCCGACGGATCGCCGGCCCAGGCTGGACGGCAGGCGACGGCCGTGGCCGGCAGTGTGCCCGTCGAGCCACGGAGGCGGACGCCTCAGCGCGCGCCGCCCGGCAACCGCACCAGCGCGAGCTGGCGCGACTGCGCGACCAGCCGCCCGCGCGCATCCCACAGCAGCCCGTCCTCGATCAGCCGGCCGTCGGCGAGGTCGACCGTGCGGAACTGCGCGAGCATCCAGCCCGGTGCGGGGCGACGCCGCACCTGCACGGTGAGCTCGACCGTCGGCACCCAGCCGACCGCGCCCAGCAGCCCGAACACCGCGGGCGCGAAGGCGTCGGCGAACAGCAGCGTCGCGAGCGCGTCCGGCTCGCGGCCGTCGCGAAAGCGGATCCAGCCCGACACCTGCGCGCGCCCGGCCGCGCCCGCGCGGGCCTCGTCGGGATGCAGCCGCACGTCGAGCCGGTCGAGGATCGGCAGCGCGACACCCTGCTCGCCGGGCGAGCGCGGCGTGCAGGCATCGGGCGGCGGCATCGCGGGCGGCGCGGGTTCGAGGGTCGCGTTGGCGGGCTCTTCGGCATCGGCGTCGGCGAGCCTGCCCATCGCGGCGAGGAGCTCGAGCCGCGGTCCGTCGTCCTGCGTCAGCGTCGCGCGCACGGTGCTGAGCGAGCGCCCGGTACGCAGCACCGCGACGTCGACGGCGCAGTCGGCCTCGGGGACGCCGGGCTTCAGGTAGTGCGCGGTCACCGAGAGCGCGTCGGGCTGCGCGGGTAGCGCCGCGCGCATCGCGGCGCTCGCGACCGCGAGCAGGTAGCCGCCGTTCGGGTTCGCGCCGATGTTGTAGCCGGGGTCGATCCGCCCGGCCCAGCGGCCCTCGCCCGCCGGGGCGAAGCGGACGTCGTCGTCGAATCGCACCGCGCTCAGACCTCGGCCGCCATCCGGCTCGCCTGGTCGATCGCGCGCTTGGCGTCGAGCTCGGCCGCCTCGAACGCGCCGCCGACGAGGTGCGCCGCGACGCCGCGCGCGCGCAGCGCGTCGTGCAGCGTGCGCAGCGGCATCTGGCCGGCGCAGACGATCACCGTGTCCGCGTCGAACAGCACCGGCTCGCCGTTCACGCGCGCGTGCAGCCCCGCGTCGTCGATGCGCACGTACTCGACGCCGTTGACCATCTTCACGCCGCGCCGCGACAGCGTGATCCGATGTGTCCACCCGGTCGTGCGGCCGAGCGTCTTGCCCACCGGATCGGTCTTGCGCTGCAGGAGCCACACGGTGCGCTCGGCCGCATCGACCCGCGGCACGACGCCGGTGACGCCACCGCGCGGGTGGTTCTCGAAGTCGATGCCCCACTCGCGCGCGAACACGTCGCGGTCGAGCGCGGCCGACGGGCCGTCGTGGCTCACCAGCTCGGCGACGTCGAAGCCGATGCCGCCCGCCCCGACGATCGCGACCCGGCGGCCCGGCACGCGCCGCCCGGTGATCACGTCGATGTAGCCGGCGACCATCGGATGGTCGATGCCCGGGATCTCGGGCCGGCGCGGCTCGATGCCCGTCGCGACGACGACCTCGTCGAAACCGCCCGCGGCGAGCGCGTCCGCGTCGACGCGCGTGCGCAGCCTCACGTCGACGCCGGTGACCTCCAGCCGCCGGCGGAAATAGCGCAGCGTCTCGGTGAACTCCTCCTTGCCGGGGATGCGCTTGGCGAGGTTGAACTGCCCGCCGATCTCGTCGGCCGCGTCGAACAGCGTCACGCAGTGGCCGCGCTCGGCGGCGACCGTCGCGAACGCGAGGCCCGCCGGGCCGGCACCCACGACCGCGACGCGCTTCGGCGCGCGGGTCGGCTCGTAGCGCAGCAGCGTCTCGTTGCAGGCGCGCGGATTGACCAGGCAGCTGACCTGCTTGCGTCCGCCGAAGGTGTGGTCCAGGCACGCCTGGTTGCAGGCGATGCAGGTGTTGATCTCATCCTCGCGGCCCTGCGCCGCCTTCAGGACCAGCTCGGCGTCGGCGAGCATCGGCCTGGCCATCGACACCAGGTCGGCGTCCCCGCGGGCGAGGACCGCCTCGGCGACGTCGGGCATGTTGATCCGGTTGCTGGTGATCACCGGCACGGTGAGTTCGCGACGCAGCCGTCCGGTGACGCCCGCGAACGCCGCGCGGGGCACCATCGTCGCGATCGTCGGCACCGGCGCCTCGTGCCAGCAGAAATGCGTGCTGATCACGTTCGCGCCGGCCGCCTCGACCGCCCGGGAGAGCGAGACCACCTCGTCCCACGCGAGGCCGCCGTCGAGCATGTCCATCGCCGGGACCCGGAAGATCAGGATGGCGTCAGGCCCGATCGCCGTGCGCACGCGCTTCACGATCTCGATCGCGAAACGCATCCGGTTCTCCCATTCGCCGCCCCAGCGGTCGGTGCGCAGGTTCGTCCTGCGGACCAGGAAGGTGCTGATCAGGTAGCCGGCCGAGCCGATCAGCTCCACGCCGTCGTAGCCCGCCTCGCGCGCCAGCCGCGCGCAGTTCGCGAAGTCGGCGATCTGCTTCTCGATGCCGGCCTCGTCGAGCTCGTTCGGGACGAAGCGGCCGATCCGCGACTTGACCGCCGACGGCGCGACGCAGGCCGGGGTGCCCGCCAGCGACCCCGAGTGCAGGATCTGCATGCAGATCTTCACCTCCGGATCGGCCGCGTGCACCGCGTCGGTGACGATCCGGTGCCCCGCCGCCTCCTCGGGCGTCGAGAGCTTCGCACCGGAGCCGCCCTCCGCGTTCGGCGAGATGCCGCCGGTGATGATCAGGCCGACACCGCCGCGCGCGCGCTCGGCGAAGAACGCGGCCATCCGGGCGAAGCCGTCGGGCGCCTCCTCGAGCCCGGTGTGCATCGAGCCCATCAGCACCCGGTTCCTGAGCGTCGCGACGCCGAGGTCGAGCGGCGAGAACAGGTGCGGATAACGGGTCGTGCCGGGCATGCCGGACGCGGGTCGGATCGGGATCTGCATCGGTGTCGCGTTCCGTGGCGTTGGGTGCGGGCGATCTTACCGTCAGGCCGGACGCCGGCGCAGCGCGAACGCCTCGACCGAGGCGACGAACGCGTCGGTGCGCACCGCGAGCTGCTGCGTGCGGTTCTCGAGCTGCAGCGCGGCCTCCAGGCTCGGCGCGTCGACGTTGAGGTCGAGCACCTCCTTGGTCATCCGCAGCCCGAACGCGCTCTTGCCGAGCATCGTGCGCGCGATCTCCAGCGCGGCGCCGACCGCCTCCCCGTCGGGCACGACCCGCGACACCAGGCCGATGCGATCGGCCTCGGCGGCGCCGACCTCGCGGCCGGTGTAGAGGATCTCGGCCGCGCGCGAGACGCCGATCAGCCGGGGCAGCAGGTAGGTGCTGCCGATCTCGCCGGCCGACAGCCCGATGTTGATGAACGAGCCGATGAAGCGTGCGCTCTCGGCGGCGACGCGCACGTCGGCCGCGAGCGCGAAGCACAAGCCGCCGCCCGCGGCGACGCCGTTGACCGCGGCGATCACCGGCTGCGGGATGCGCCTGAGGCCCGAGACGATCCTCGACAGCTTCAGCTGCCCGTCGAAGCCCGCCTCGACGCCCGGCCGCGCATCGCCCGAGGCCGCGATCTGCTTGAGGTCGGTGCCCGCGCAGAAGCCGCGGCCCGCGCCGGTCAGCACCAGCACGCGGGCACTCGGGTGCGCCTGGAGCAGGTCGAGCACCGCGTGGAACTCGTCGATCATCGTGCGGCTGATCGCGTTGAGCCGGTCCGGCCGGTTCAGCGTCAGCAGCGCGACGCCGGGCTCCGGCTCGGTCAGGGTCATGGTCTCGAAGGTCGTGCTCACGGGTGCTCCGGATCGGTCGGGTCACGCATCTTCGGCCGGATCGGGGCGGCCGGCCACGCGGCGCGCCGCGCCTCGGAACGCCAGTGGCACCGCGACGGCCCCGTCCGGACCCGTCGGCCCGCGGCCGTACGGCCCGAGGCCGTTCGGGCCGCAGCCTCAGCCGAGCTCGGCCTCGCCGCCGTCGAGCACGACGAGCCCCTCGCGCGCCGGCACCGTCGCCCGCAAGCGCACCGCGGCGCCGTCGCGCCACAGCTCGAAGCGCAGCGCGTCGCCTGGGAACACCGGCGCCGCGAAGCGCAGCGCGATCGCACGCAGCCGCGCCGCGTCCATGCCCGCGTAGGTGCGCAGGATCGCGTGCGCCGCCATCCCGTAAGCGCACAGCCCGTGCAGGATCGGCCGCGGGAAACCGGCCGCGCGCGCGAAGCCCGGGTCCGCGTGCAGCGGGTTCGGGTCGGCCACCAGCCGGTAGATCAGCGCCGACTGCGGCAGCGTCGCCAGCTCGACGACCGCGTCGGGCGGGCCGTCGGGCGCGGCCGCGCGCGGCGCCGCGAACGCGTCGCCGCCGGGCGGGCCGTTACCGGGGCGCTCGGAGAAGCCGCCGTCGCCGCGGGCCATCAGCGTCATCGTCTGCGTCGCGACGGGCGGGCCGTCGGGCGTCAGCGAGAGCGTCCGCTCGAACACCAGCAGCGCGCCGCGCGCGGCGCCCTTGTCGGACACCACGGTGGCGCGCGTGCGGCCGTGCACCGTGCCTGCCGCGGGCAGCGGCGCGTGCATCCGCAGCGCGTGACCGGCGTGCACGATCCGCGCGCCGTCGACGCCGAAGCGTGGATCGTCGAACCACATGAACGGGAAGCCGAGCACCGTCGCGAAGGTCGGCAGCGCGACGAGCCGGTCCTCCAGCACGAAGCGCAGCTGCGCCTCGTCGAGCGGGTCGGCGCCGAGGCCGACCCCGAGCGCGTACAGGATGGCGTCGCGCGCGTCGTAGCGGTGCTCGACCTCGGCGATCGGGGCGGACTTCAGGGCGTGGTAGTCGAGCGGCATCCGCTCACTTTACGTCGAAGCGCAGCGCGCCGCTGCGCCCGTCCTTGAGCTTCACGGTCGCGACCGCCTTCGCACCCTTCGCGAGCGGCGCGTCGCCGGCGACCGCGAGCCGGTTGTCGCCGGCCGGCACCAGCTCGCGCTCGGCCTTCTGCGCGCCCGACAGCACGACGAGCTTCGCGGACGCACCCGCCGTCGGCACCGGCGCACCGTGGTCGGTGATGTAGAGCGTCGCGCCCTTCGGGCCTGCGACCAGCTCGCCCTGGAAGGTGCCGGCCTCGGCGACCACGCCGCCGTGCTGCGGCTTGCCGTGCTCGGCGTGGGCGCGTGCCGGTGCGGGCGCGAGGGCGAGCCCCGCGGCGACCGCGAGCGCGAGGGCCGCCGCGGCGGCGGGACGGGACGGACGGATGAAGGTCATGGCGGACTCCGCTTCGAAGGCAGGGGGGATCAGGGCACCCGCGCGTCGGGCTCGTCGAGCAGGCGTCGGGCGGGCCGTTCGCCGATCCGCGCGAACAGCACCGGGGTCAGGAACGCGTCGATCAGCGTCGAGCCGATCAGGCCGGCGAAGATCACCACCGCGACCGGATGGAGGATCTCGGTGCCGGGCTGCTCGGCCTCGAACAGCAGCGGCGACAGGGCGAGCGCCGCGGTCAGCGCGGTCATCAGCACCGGAGACAGGCGCTCGAGCGAACCGCGCACGATCATCGGCCGGCCGAACGACTCGCCCTCGACGCGCATCAGGTGGATCCAGTGGCCGACCTTCAGGATCCCGTTGCGGGTCGCGATGCCGGCGAGCGTCACCAGCCCGACCAGCGAGGCGACCGACAGCGGCTGGCCCGAGAGCTTCAGTCCGACGATGCCGCCGGCGAGCGCGAGCGGCACGTTCGCCATCACCAGCAGCGCGAGCGCGCTCGAGCGGTAGCGCGAGTACAGCACGACGAACACGCCGAGCGCCGAGATCGCGGCGAGCCCGCCGATCAGCCGGCTCGCCTCCTCCTGCGCCTGGAACTGGCCGCCGAGCGTGACGAAGTAGCCCTCGGGCAGCCGCGTCGCGTCGACGACCGCACGGATGTCGGCGACGACGTCCGACAGCGCGCGCCCCTGCGCGTTCGCCGAGATCACGATGCGTCGCCGACCGTCGTCGCGCGAGACCTGGTTGGGGCCGTCGGCCTCCTCGATCGTCGCGAGCCGCGACAGCGGCACGAAGCCCGAGGGCGTGTCGATGCGGATGCGCTCCAGCCCCTGCATCGCGCGCGCCGCGTCGGGCAGCCGCAGCACCAGGTCGAAGCGTCGGCTGCCCTCGACGACCTGCGCGATGCGCTCGCCCTCGACCAGCGACTGCAGGTCGGCGAGCACCTTCGCGGCCGGCACGCCGAGCCGCGCGGCGGCGGCGTGATCGATCCGCACGCGGATCTGCGGTGCGAGCACCTGCTTCTCGATCTCCAGGTCCGCGAGCCCGCGGATGCCCGCGAGCCGCTGGCGCAGCGCAGCCGCCTGCGCGCGCAGCACGTCGAGGTCGTCGCCGACGATGCGGATCGCGATCTGCGCGCGCACGCCCGACAGCAGGTGGTCGAGCCGGTGCGAGATCGGCTGGCCGATCGCGACGCTGGCGGGCAGCCCGGCGAGCGCGGCGCGCAGGTCGGCGTGGACCACCTCCAGCGGACGGTCCGAGCGCGCGAGCCCGAGCTCGAGCTCGGTGACGTGCACGCCCTCGGCGTGCTCGTCGAGCTCGGCCCGCCCGGTGCGCCGCGCGACGTGCAGCACCTCGGGCACGCCGGCCACCGCGCGCTCGGCGGCCGCGCCGATGCGGCTCGACTGCTCCAGCGTCGTGCCCGGGTCGAGCCGGACCGACACCAGCGCCGAGCCCTCGTTGAACGGCGGCAGGAAGGTCCTCGGGAAGGTCGGCAGCAGCGCGACCCCGACAGCGAGCGTGGCGAGCGCGACGGCGATCGGCACGGCCGGTGCGTCGAGCGCCGCCTCGAGCGCGCGGCGATAGCCGGCCTTCAGCGCCAGGACGAGGCGCGGCTCGGCGTGCGGCATCCGGTCGATCCGGCGCGCGACGAGGTAGTAGGCCAGCACCGGCGTCACCGTGACCGCGACCAGCAGGCTCGCGAGGATCGAGGCGACGTAGGCGATGCCGAGCGGCACGAAGAGCCGCCCCTCGATGCCGGGCAGCGCGAACAGCGGCACGAACACCAGCGCGACGATCACCGTCGACCAGATCACCGCGCCGCGCACCTCCTGGCTCGCGTCGCGCACGACCGCGAGCACAGGTCGCGGCGCGGTGCCCGCCGCATTCTCGCGCAACCGCCGCACGATGTTCTCGAGATCGACGATCGCGTCGTCGACCAGCTCGCCGATCGCGATCGCGAGGCCGCCGAGCGTCATCGTGTTGATCGACACGTCGAGCGCGCGGAACACCAGGATCGCGACGAGGATCGACAGCGGGATCGCGGTCAGCGAGATCAGCGTGGTGCGCGCGTTGCCGAGGAAGAGCAGCACCACGACCGCGACCACCGCCGCGGCGGCGGCGAGCTTGCCCTGCAGGTTGCCGATCGACGCCTCGATGAAGTCGGCCTGCCGGAACGTGACCCGCGGCGCGTCGACGCCGGCCGGCCGCGAGCGGGCCGCGTCGGCGAGCGCGGCCTCGACGGTGCGCGTGAGCGCGACGGTATCGGCGCTCGGCTGCTTCTGCACCGACAGGATCACCGCGGGCCGGCCGCCGAGGCCGGCGTCGCCGCGGCGCACCGCCGGGCCGAAGCGCACCTCGGCGACCTGCGACAGCAGGATCGGCTGGCCGCTGCGCGCGCCGGTCGCCACCGCGACGCCGCGCAGGTCGTCGAGGCTCGCGGTGCGGCCGACGTGCCGGATCAGCACCTCGCGGCCGTTGACCGCGAGGAATCCGCCCGATGTGTTCGACGCGAACGCGGCGAGCGCCGCGCGCAGCGCCTCGGGCGTCACGCCGAGCTCGGCCATGCGCTGCGTGTCGGGCAGCACCTGGAACTGGCGGACCTCGCCGCCGATCGGGATCACCTGCGCGACGCCCGGGATCGCCATCAGCCGCGGCCGCAGCACCCAGTCGGCGTATTCGCGGACCGCCATCGGCGTCGTCCTCGACGCGTCGATCGGCAGCGCGATCAGCAGGATCTCGCCCATGATCGACGTGACCGGACCCATCTTCGGCACCACGCCGCCGGGCAGCTCGGCGTCGACCGTCGCGAGCCGCTCGGCGACGAACTGGCGCGCGCGGTAGACGTCGGTGCGCCAGGAGAAGGTCACGTAGACCACCGACAGGCCCGCGGCCGACACCGATCGCACCGACTCGACGCCAGGCAGCCCGTTCATCGCGGTCTCGAGCGGGAACGCGATCAGCTGCTCGACCTCCTCGGGCGCCATGCCGCCCGCTTCGGTCATCAGCGTCACCGTCGGCTTGTTCAGGTCCGGGAACACGTCGACCGGCGTGCGCATGCCCTGCCAGGTGCCCCAGACGACCAGCAGCAGCGCGGCGGCGAGCACGAGCACGCGATTGCGCAGGCTGGCATCGAGGATGTGGGCGAACATCGCGCGGACCTCAGCGGAACTGGCCGAGCAGCGGCGCGCCGTCGGTCACGACGCGCTCCCCGCCGGCGAGGCCCTCGACGACGCGGACCCGCGAGGCGTCGAGCGGCTCGACGCGCACGCGCCGCGGCTCGAAGCGCTCGGGCGCGGTCTTCACCCAGACCACCGGCTCGTTCGACGCGTTGCGCGCGAGCGCCGACGCGGGCAGCGCGACGCCGCGCGCGGTGCCCGACAGCCGCACGGTGAGCGCGACCGGCTGGCCGACCGAGAGCGACGCGATCGCCGGGCCCCGGGCGCGGAACACCAGCGGCACCGTCTGCTCGCGCAGCACGCGCCCCGCGCCGACGAAGGCGAGCGGCACCGTGCGCCCGCCGAGCGCGATGCTCGCGTCGGCGACCTGCGCGGCGATCGCGACGTCGGCGACGGTGGCCTCGATCCGCAGCCGCGTCGGATCGACGATCTCGAACAGCAGCTCGCGCGCGTCGACGACCTGGCCCGCGACCGCGTCGGCACGTGCGACGACACCGGCCACCGGCGCGAGCAACGGCTCGGCGGCGGCGAGCCCTCCCGATACCGCACGGATCCGTCCGTCGAGGCTCGCGAGCTCGCTCGCGGCCGCGTCGATCTCCTTGCGCGGCACCGTGTCGGCGAGGCCGCGCAACCGCTCGACGCGCGCGGCGGCGAGCGTGCGCGAGGCCTCCAGTTCGGCAAGCGCCGCGGCCTGGTTCGAGCGCGCGACCGGATCGATGCTCGGGCGCACGATCGCGAGCACCTGTCCGCGCGCGACCTTCTGGCCGATGCTCGGCAGCCCGCGTGGCCCCGGCTCGATGCGCCCCGGCACCGTCGACTGCACGCGGCCCGCCGCATCGGGCTCGATCGCGACGAGGCCGGGCAGCTCGACCGAGCGCGACTGCTCGCCCTCGGTCGCGACGACCGTGCGCACGCCGACCAGCCGCTGCGAGGCCTTGGGCAGGAAGAGCGAGCCGTCGGGCAGGCGCCTGGGGGCGCCCGACCCGGGTGCGGGCGAGGCAGCCGCCGCGTCGCCGTGGTCGTGGCCCTCGTGGGCTTCGGGCGCGCCGGCGGGCGCGAGCGCGAGGCCCGCGGCCGCGACGAGGAGAGCCACCGTGCGCAGCGCAGCGACCGCACGCACGGCCCGACGTTCGGGACGCGCCCCGGCGGGCGTCGCGACCGCGTCGCCTTCGTCGTGTCGCGGCGCGCTCATGCCCGCGCCCCGTCGCGTCGGCGCCCCGCGCGCCAGCCGACCAGGCCCGCGACGAGGGCCGCGATCGAGGCGACCGCGACCAGCCGCAGCGTGTCCGGCGGCAGCAGGGCGCCGTGGGCGCTGTGGTCCGCGTCGGCCGCCGGCCGCGGCGCCTCGATGCGCAGCTCCGCGGCCAGCAGGTCGGCGTCGCCGCCGGCGACGATCGTCGCGGCGATCGGCACCACACCGGGCGCCGGCGCCGTGTCGAGCTCGACGACATAGACGTCGCCCTCGGCACGCGCGGTGTGCGACCGGCCGCCGACGTCGAGCTCGATCGACGCGCCGGCGATCGGCGCGTTGTCGTCGGCGCGATCGAGCCAGAGCACGAGCCGCCGCCCGTCGAGCGCGCCGACGAGCTCGAAGGGGCCGGCCGCGGTCGCGAAGCGCGGGCCGCCTGAGGATTCGACCGCCGCGGGCTTCGGGTCGGCATGGTCGTGGCCGTCGTGGGCCGACGCGCCCGAGGCGATCGCGAGCGTGGCGAGAATCACGGGGATGGCGGCGGCACGCGCACGTGCCGCGCAGTGGATGAGGTTCATGGCTCGATTCCCAGGGCCTGGTTCAGCCGCGCGATCGCGAGGCCGTGCTGGGCACGCGCGAGCGAGCCCGCGAGCTCCGCCTCGAGCGCCTGCTGGCGCGCGCGCAGCACGTCGGGCAACCCGCGCTCGCCGGCGCGCAACGCGCGCTCGAGCGCCGCGGCGGCATCGCGTGCGGCGGCGGCGCGCTCGGTGCCCGCCTCGAGCGACGCGAGCGCCGCATCGAGCGCGATCCGCGCGCGTTCGATCTCGGCGCCGCGTTCGCGCGTCTCCTTCGCGAGCGCGACCTCCGCTTCGGCGAGCGCGGCGCCCGCAGCGGCGAGCCGCGGCGCGTTGCGCGCCTCGGTGTCGAGCGGCACCGCGATGCCGAAGCGGATGGTGTTGCGGTAGTCGGCGCCGTACACGTCGCGCTCGAAGCGCGCGACCGCGGACACCGTCGGGTTGTCGCGGCGCGTCGCGCGCGCGGCGTCGAGGCGCGCGCGGGCCGCGTCGACCGCCTCGCGCGCGAGCACGACCGAGGGGTGCGCATCGGGCGGCGCGCCGTCGCGCGCCGCCTCGTCGATCGCGCCCGGGGCCTCGAGGCCGACGAGCGCGCGCAGCCGCGCCGCGGCGGCACGGGCGCGCGCGTCGGCGTCGCGCGCCGCGGCGACGGCTGCGAGCCGCTCGGCGCGCGCGGCGAGCCGGTCGACCGGCGCGAGGTCGCCCGCGCCGACGCGCCGCTCGACGTCGGCCTCGAGCGCCGCGGCCGACGCCTCGCGACCGCGCTGCACGCGGCGCTCGACATCGGCGAGCACGACCGCCCACGCGGCCTCGCGCACCTCGCCGGCGAGCTGCAGCCGCTCGGCCCGCACCGCGGCCCCTAGCTGCGTGCGCTCGCGCTCGAGCACGCGGCGCTGCGCGTCGCGCTGCCCGGGCAGCCAGATCGGCGCCGAAATGCCGGAATCCACCTCGTTGCGACCCCGCTCGGACGACGGCTCGGTGCCGAACGGCGAGACCCAGACCGGCAGGTCGCGACGCACGTCGAGGCCGACCGTCGGCGAGCCGGCGAACGGCGAGCGGACCGCGACGCCGCGAGCGTCCAGCTCGGCCGCACGGGCCCGCTCGACGTCGCCGCGGCGCGCGATCGTCCAGGCGCGCTCGACGAGCTCGGCGAGGCCGGTCGCGGCGACGCCTGCGGGCGGCGGGGCCGGGCGAGGCGCGTCGGCCGGCGGCTGTGCGCCGGCGACGACGGTGAAGGCGGCCAGCACGGCCGCGAGGGCGAATCGCATGGTTCAGGGGTCGCGTGTCGGTGAGCGGACACGGGTCGTCGACGTCCGTCGGGCGAGCGGCTCGCCTCGCGGTGCGCGCCGGGAGCCGGCGCGCGACGGGATCGGGGTCGGACGGCCCGCCGGTCAGGCGGACCGGACCCGGGGCGGCCTGAACGGGCCGTCGAGCGCCGGCGACGCCGGCGACGCGTCGACGCGGGCCGGGGGCGGCGCGCCGAAGGCTGGCGCCACGAGCAAGCGCTGCACCGCGGCCGGCAGCGTTCCACCGCCGTGGCAACAGCCGCCGCAGTCGGCGTGGCCGCAATCGCCGAGGTCCGCGAGCGTGCCATCGGCCGGGGTCGATGGGTCGGCACCGTGCGGATCGGCGTGCGAGCCGAGGCCGTGCGACGCGTGATCGTGCGACGCGTGATCGTGCGACGCGTGATCGTGCGAACCGTGACCGTGGTGCGCTGCGTGCACGTGCCCCGCGCGATCGTGGCCGGTCGCGCGGCGCGCGCCCCCGCCGGCGCGCCCCCCCCCCCCCACGGCCGCCGCCGCGCCCGACCACTGGAGCGGCAGCAACGCGACGAGGAGGATCAGCAGGATGCGGCGCACGGTCCGATTATAGGCAGCACGGCAGGTGTCCGGTGGCGCCTCGCGTCGGGTGCGGGCCGCCGGACCGCCGGGCCCGTGAGGCACATCGTGCCCCTTCCCACGGTGGGAAGGTCGATGCCCGGGATCGGCTCAGGGTCCGGTCGGGGTCCGACCGGGCTCCCCGCCGCCGGCTCAGC
>JBILTM010000064.1:0-22959 GCA_044371545.1 Burkholderiaceae bacterium | reverse complement strand
TCGATGCGCCCGCGCTCGGCGAGGATCGTGCCGCGCAGGAAGCGCAGCTGCGGGTTGCGCGGGTCGCCCTGCAGCGCCTTCTCGGCGATCGACAGCGCCTCGTCGACGCGACCGGCGCGCCAGGCGACGAGCGCGCCGTCGTACGGCACGCTCAGCGTCGGGCGCATCGGCTCGGGCGCGCCGAGCTGGTTCGCGGGGCCGGGCTGCGGCACGGTGAGCACCGTGCCGGGCGGGACCTGCACGGTCTGCGCGAGCGCCGCCGGACCCGCGAGCGCCGCGCACAGCAGCGCCGCCGCGAGCCCCGGGCGCGCCGCGGCACGGCCCGCGGAGCGGCTCTCGGGGGGGGCGGGGGCCCGGCCGGCCGCGGACGGGCCCGCTGCTATACTCGGCCGATTCGCCGCGGACGGCGTGCGGGCCACGTCAGGAGCCGGTCTCATCCGGCCATTCTAGCAATCCGGCCCGAGGGCCCGTCCGAGCCCCGCAACCGAGACCCGGGCCTCCCTTCGCCCGGCTACCCGGCTCCGCATGCTCCGCATCCACAACACGCTGACGCGCCGCAAGGAAGACTTCGTCCCGCTCGAGCCCGGACGGGTCCGGATGTACGTCTGCGGCATCACCGTCTACGATCACTGCCACGTCGGCCACGCGCGGATGATGCTGGTGTTCGACCTCGTCGCCCGGTGGCTGCGCGCGAGCGGCTACGCGCTCACCTACGTGCGCAACATCACCGACATCGACGACAAGATCATCCGGCGCGCGGTCGAGCGCGGCGAGACCATCGGCGCGCTCACGCAGCGCTTCATCGACGCGATGCACGAGGACCTGGACGCGCTCGGCGTGCTGCGGCCCGACCACGAGCCGCGCGCCACGCAGTTCGTGCCGCAGATGCTCGACATCATCGGGCTGCTGGAGCGCAAGGGGCTCGCCTACCGGACCGCCGACGGCGACGTCGACTACGCGGTGAGGAAGTTCGACGGCTACGGCAAGCTTTCCGGCAAGTCGCTCGACGAGCTGCGTGCCGGCGAGCGCGTCGCGGTCGCCGACGGCAAGCAGGACCCGCTCGACTTCGTGCTCTGGAAGGCCGCCAAGCCCGAGGAGCCGACCGAGGCGAAGTGGGCCTCGCCCTGGGGCGAGGGCCGCCCGGGCTGGCACATCGAGTGCTCGGCGATGTCCTCGGCGCTGCTCGGCAACACCTTCGACATCCACGGCGGCGGCGCCGACCTGCAGTTCCCGCACCACGAGAACGAGATCGCGCAGAGCGAGGGCGCGCACGGTGGCACCTTCGTGCGCTACTGGATGCACAACGGCTTCGTGCGGGTCGACGACGAGAAGATGTCGAAGTCGCTCGGCAACTTCTTCACGATCCGCGAGGTGCTCGAGCGCTACGACCCGGAGGTGCTGCGCCTGTTCGTGCTGCGCGCGCACTACCGCAGCGCGCTCAACTACTCCGACGCCGCGCTCGACGACGCGCGCGCGAGCCTGCTGCGCCTCTACACCGCGCTGTCGCCGGGCATGCCCGCGCCCGCCGCGCTCGACTGGACGCGCGACGACGGCGCGCGCTTCCGCGAGGCGATGGACGACGACTTCAACACGCCGGTCGCGGTGTCGGTGCTCTTCGAGCTCGCCAACGAGGTCAACCGCAGCCGCGATGCGGCCGCCGAGCGCCAGCTGCGCGCGCTCGCGGGCGTGCTCGGGCTGCTCGGGCGCGACCGCGACGCGGTGCTGCGCGCGGGGCTGGGCGGGCGCGGCGACGCGGCGCCCGGCCTCGCCGACGCCGACATCGACGCGCGCGTCGCGCAGCGCGCCGAGGCCAAGAAGGCCCGCCGCTTCGATGAGGCCGACCGCATCCGCGCCGAGCTGCTCGCGCAGGGCGTCGTCCTCGAGGACGGCGCCGGCGGAACCCGATGGCGGCGCGCCTGAGCCCGGTGGCGCGCGACGGCGCGGGGGCCGCGTGGCGGTGACGCTGCCCGTCGGCGAGGCGCCGCACTGGTGGCGCGAGGCGAGCGGCGCGCTCGCCGCGTCCGACGCGACGATGGGCCGCGTGATCGCCGAGTGGACCGGCCACGGCCACCTGCGCTCGCGCGGCGACCCGTTCACCACGCTCGCGCGCTCGATCGTCGGCCAGCAGATCTCGGTCAAGGCCGCGCAATCGGTGTGGAACCGCTTCGAGGCCGCGGCGGTGACCGTGACCCCGCAGCGTGTTGCACGGATGCGACTGACGACGCTGACGAAGGCCGGCCTCTCGACCCGCAAGGCCGAGTACGTCCGCGACCTGGCCTCGCATTTCGTCAGCGGCGCGGTCGATCCGGCCCACTGGCCGGGGCTCGACGACGAGGCGGTGATCGAGGAGCTCGTGCAGGTGCGCGGCATCGGCCGCTGGACAGCCGAGATGTTCCTGATCTTCAATCTGCTGCGGCCGGACGTCTATCCGCTCGACGACCTCGGCCTGCTGAAGGCGATCTCGATCCATTACAACGACGGGCGGCCGGTCACCAAGGCCGAGGCGTCGGAGCTGGGCGAGCGTTGGCGACCGTGGCGCACGCTCGCCACCTGGTACCTGTGGCGCAGCCTCGATCCCCTGCCGGTGGACTACTGAGCACACGATGAAGACGACGTTCCTGGAATTCGAGCAGCCGATCGCGGAGCTCGAGGCGAAGATCGACCAGCTGCGGTTCGTTCAGGACGACTCGGCGGTCGACATCGCCGACGAGATCCAGCGGCTCGAGAAGAAGAGCGAGTCCCTGATCAAGGACACCTACGCGAAGCTCTCGCCGTGGCAGGTCGCGCAGGTGGCCCGCCACCCGCAGCGCCCGTACACGCTCGACTACGTCGCGGCGATGTTCACCGACTGGCACGAGCTGCACGGCGACCGCGCCTACGCGGACGATCCGTCGATCGTCGGCGGCCTCGCGCGCTTCAACGGCCAGCCGGTGATGGTGATCGGCCACCAGAAGGGCCGCGACACCAAGGACCGCGGCTACCGCAACTTCGGCATGCCGCGCCCCGAGGGCTACCGCAAGGCGCTTCGGCTGATGCGCACCGCCGAGAAGTTCGGCCTGCCGGTGGTCACCTTCGTCGACACGCCGGGCGCGTTCCCCGGCATCGGCGCAGAGGAGCGTGGCCAGTCCGAGGCGATCGGTCGCAACCTCTACACGATGGCCGAGCTGCGCGTGCCGATCGTCACCACGATCATCGGCGAAGGCGGCTCGGGCGGTGCGCTCGCGATCGCGGTCGCCGACGTCGTGCTGATGCTGCAGCACGCGATCTACTCGGTGATCTCGCCCGAGGGCTGCGCGTCGATCCTCTGGAAGACCGCGGAGAAGGCGCCCGAGGCGGCCGAGACGCTCGGCGTCACCGCGCACCGGCTGAAGGCACTGGGGCTCATCGACCGCATCGTCGCCGAGCCGCTGGGCGGCGCGCATCGCGACCCCGCGCAGATGGCGCAGATGCTCAAGCGCGCGCTCGGCGAGGCGCTGCGCCAGTTCAAGGACGTCGAGCCGGGAGAGCTGCTCAAGCAGCGCCGCCAGCGCATCCTGGCCTATGGCAAGGTCAAGGAAGTCGGTCGATGAGCTGATCGGTGCGGCGCTCGCCGCATCCGATCCGTCCCGTCCATGGGCCGTCGCGTTCAGCGGCGGGCTCGACTCCACCGTGCTGCTGCACGCGGTCGTCCGCGCCGCGGGGCCCGCGCGCGTGCTCGCGCTGCATGTGCACCACGGGCTGCTGCCGGCGGCCGACGCCTGGGTCGCACACGGCGAGGCGGTCGCATCCCGGCTCGGCGTCGCGTTCCACGCACTGCGGGCCCGCGGGGCGCCGGCGCGCGGCGACAGCGTCGAGCGCTGGGCGCGCGGCGAGCGCTACCGGCTGCTCCTCGAGGCCGCGCGCGAGGCCCGGGCTGCCGCGCTGCTGACCGCGCACCATGCCGACGACCAACTCGAGACCGTGCTGCTCGCGCTCGCGCGCGGCAGCGGCCTCGACGGGCTGACCGGTATCGCCGCGCGGGATCGCCGGGGCGGGGTGACGCTGCTGCGGCCGCTGCTCGCGATCGATCGCGCGGCACTCGAGGCCGATGCCCGCGAACGCGGGCTGGCCTGGATCGAGGACCCGAGCAACACCGATCCCGCGTTCGCCCGCAACGCGCTGCGGGCGCGCGCGATGCCCGCGCTGCGCGACGCGCTGCCCGGCCTCGTCGCGCAGCTGCCCGAGGCGCTGGAGCTGCTCGCTGCGGCGCGCACGACGCTCGATGCGCTTGCGAGCGAGGACCTCGCGTCGGCGAGGGACGAGGGCGCCGCGCTGCGTCGCGCCGCGCTCGCCGCGCTGCCCCCGGCGCGCGCCGACGCCGCGCTGCGCGCGTGGCTCGTCGGCCTCGGCGCACCGCCGCCGACGCGCGGTGCGCTCGCCGAGATGCGTGCGCAGCTCGTCGACGGCGACGCGGCGCACGGCGACGTCGGCTTCGGGCCGTGGCGCCTGCTGCGCCACCGCGAGCGCATCGTCGCCGTGCCGCGCGACGCCGTGCCCGCGCCGGTCGACGCCGCGACGCTGCGCTGGCCCGCCGACGACGCGCCGATCGCGCTCGCCGGTGGCCGGCTCGCGATGGTCGCGGACCCGGCCGGCGTGTCGGCCGACTGGTTGCGCGCACGGCCGATCGAGGTCGGCGCGCCCGGCGGCGCCGAGCGGCTGCGCACGCACGCGGACGGGCCGTCGCGCACGCTGAAGAACCTGTGGCAGGAGGCCGGCGTGCCGACCTGGCTGCGCCGCGCGATGCCGGCCGTGCGCGTCGACGGCCGCCTGCTCGCGGTCGCGCCGTTCGGCACCGACCGCGGCGCCGGCTGGCCGCGCGACGGCCGCACCGTCGCGCTGCGCTGGAGCCCCGACGATCCCGCGGATCCGCGTGCCGCCTGGACCGGCGGGGCGACCGGCGGAACGGCAATGTTATGATCGTGGGTTTCGTCCGGAGCATCCGGACGCACGTGGTACCCGAACCATGGCCCTGATCGTTCACAAGTACGGCGGCACCTCGATGGGCTCGGTCGAGCGCATCCGGAACGTCGCGCGGCGCGTCGCCAAGTGGCACGCGGCCGGCCATCGCCTGGTGGTCGTGCCGTCGGCGATGTCCGGCGAGACCAATCGCCTGATCGCGCTCGCCCGCGAGATCCAGGCGCAGCCCGACCCGCGCGAGCTCGACATGATCGCCTCCACCGGCGAGCAGGTCTCGGTGGGCCTGCTCGCGATGGCGCTGAAGGCGATCGGCGTCGACGCGGTCAGCTACGCCGGCTGGCAGGTGCCGGTGAAGACCGACGACGCGTACACCAAGGCGCGCATCACCTCGATCGACGACGCGCGCGTGCGCGCCGACCTCGAGGCCGGTCGCGTCGTCATCGTGACCGGCTTCCAGGGCGTCGACCCCGCGGGCAACATCACGACGCTCGGGCGCGGCGGCTCCGACACCTCCGCGGTCGCGGTCGCGGCCGCGATGGGCGCCGAGGAGTGCCTGATCTACACCGACGTCGACGGTGTCTACACCACCGATCCGCGGATCGTCCCCGAGGCGCGGCGCCTCGCGCGCATCACCTTCGAGGAAATGCTCGAGATGGCGAGCCTCGGCTCCAAGGTGCTGCAGATCCGTTCGGTCGAGTTCGCCGGCAAGTACAAGGTCAAGACCCGGGTGCTGTCGAGCCTGACCCCGCCCGACATGCCGCTGGCCGAGGAGATGGCCTCCGGCACCCTGATCACGTTCGAGGAAGAGCAGAGCATGGAACAGGCCGTCATTTCGGGCATCGCGTTCGCGCGCGACGAGGCCAAGATCACCGTGATGAACGTGCCCGACCGTCCGGGCGTGGCCTACCAGATCCTCGGGCCGGTCGCCGACGCGAACATCGACGTCGACGTGATCATCCAGAACCAGTCGGTCAACGGCATGACCGACTTCTCCTTCACCGTGAGCCGCGGCGAGTACCAGAAGGCGCTCGAGGTGCTGAACGGCAGCGTGAAGGCGAAGCTCAAGGCCGGCGACATCGTCGGCGACCCGAAGATCGCGAAGGTCTCGGTCGTCGGCATCGGCATGCGCTCGCACGTCGGCATCGCGAGCCGGATGTTCCGCACCCTGTCGGAAGAGGGCATCAACATCCAGATGATCTCGACCAGCGAGATCAAGATCTCGGTGGTGATCGAGGACAAGTACCTCGAGCTCGCGGTGCGCGCGCTGCACAAGGCCTTCGACCTGGAGCAGCCGGTCGCCTGAGCGGGGCCGTGCGCGGGGCGGCCGGCCGGGGAAGGCCCGGGGGCCGCGTGGTACCATCGACCCGATTGGAGACGTGACCGAGAGGCCGAAGGTGCTCCCCTGCTAAGGGAGTATGTGCCAAAAGCGCATCGAGGGTTCGAATCCCTCCGTCTCCGCCAGAAGCCCCCGCAAGGGGGCTTTTTTTTCGTCTCGACGCGTCCGCGCCGTCCCGCTTGGGACGTTGCGCGTTCAGCTCCCCGCCTGCGGCTTCAGGTCTGCGTCCCGCAGCATCACCGGCGCGCGCGCACCGGCCTGCATCCGCCGGCGAACCGCGGCGTCGATCTCGGCGGCGTGCTGCACGTAGGTCGCGAGCGGATCGTCCGCGTTCGCACCCGGGTGGTAGCGGTAGTGGAGCGTCGCCCGGCCGACGCTGGCGTCGACCAGCGCATCGCCGATCTCCACGCAGAAGAGGACCCGGTCGGCGCCCTGGTCGAAGTAAGGGGGGGGATGCACGGCGTCTCCTCGGGTGGTGGGCGCGTCGGACTGTACGCGCTTCGCGGGTCGGCGTCCGATCCGTCGCAGCCGTCGCCTCAGTGCGACCGACGAGGATGACAGGCGCCGTGCGGCCGCGCCAAGTCGGCGTCCTCCGATCCGCGCAGCGGACCGCGGCCGGGGTCGACGGGGCGATCCGGGCGACCAAGGGCGGCAAGGATCCGGCGTACCTCGTCTCGAAGCAGAGCTATCGCGCCTTCGAGATGCGCGTGGAGTTCTGGGCGAGCGACGACGCGAACAGCGCGATCTTCATGCGCTGCCGGAACCGCGCGCAGATCACCGACGAGAACTGCTCCGAGGCGAACTTCTTCGACCAGCGCCCGGACCAGACCTTCGCCACCGGGGCGATCGTGAAGGTCGCGCCGGTCGCGCAGCCGGCGCCGCGTGCGGGCGGCAAGTGGAACCCCTTCGACCTGATCGTCCGTGGCTCGCGGCTGGTGGTGGTGCTCAACGGCCAGACGATGGTCGAAGTGACCGACTCGAAGCTCGCGAGCGGCCCGTTCGCGTTGCAGTGGGGCCGCGGGACGGTGAAGTTCCGCTCGGTGCGGATCCGCCCGATCTGATCGACTGTCCATGTGCGCGTCCTGCCTGCGCGGCAGGGCGCGCACCGACGCCGGGCGCTTCGGGCACGCGGGCGCTCCCTGCGCTACAGTCGCGGCACGATGCACCGTGTGTACTGGATGGACGACACGGCGCCCCGCACGAGGGCGTTCGCGACGGCCGAGCTGTCCGAGGCGCTCGCCTTCGCGGAGGCGCTGCGCCGACGCCGGCGCGACGGCGAGGCGGTCTCGTTCGTGACGATCGCGACCGAGGATCCGGGGCACGTGGGGCAGGGCGGTGTCGCCGACCCGGCGTCCGACTACGAGTGGGTCAAGCGCCGGCCGCCCCCGCGGCGGCGGTCGATCTGAGGCGACGGACGGCGCATCGGCGGTCCCGGCCGCCGGACGGACGCTGCGAAACGTCCCGACGGCGCATCGGAAGCCGTTGTTTCGTAAGGTCTAGTGCACTGCAGCGACCACTTCCGGTCGGCAATCGCGCCTGCTCCGTCCTCCGACCCGAATGACCGCCTCCCGCCGCCGCACCGCCGACCGCACGCCCCCGACGCGAACCGCGTCGTGGACGTCGCGCGTCGTGCTCGCGCTGCTGGCGACGGTCGCGAGCCTCGTGGCGCTCGTCGCGCAGCCGCCGGCGCCGCAGGCCTCGCACGCGACCGACGGCGAGTTGCTCGCGTGGGTCGAGTCCCACGACGCCTTCGACGCGTCGGCCGCGGACGCATCGGCTGCGGCGTTCGTCGGAGCGCAGACGGGCCTGTCCGACGTATCGCCTCCGCTCGCGGCGACGGGCACCTGCCGGGCGCTTCTGCTGTCCGGGCTGCCCGCCGCCGACTCCTTCGGCTGCGAGCTGTCGAGGGGCGCGGGCGATCCGACGGAGGTGGAGCCGCCGCGGGTCGTCGCCAGCTCCGTGCCGGTGCCGAAGCGCGATACGATCGTGGTCGCTTCCGACCCCAGCCCGCGACAGGCGCCGCTGCAACGGCCGCTGCGTCCGCCGAGCGCTTGAGCGCTCCCGCGCGCCGATCCTGGCGCGCATGCCGCGAGCCCGCCGCTCGCGTGGAACCGCGACGTCGCAATCCCGGCCGGGCCGGAATGCCTCGCCGCGCCGACCGCTCCGATCCATCACCCACGTGCTCCTCATGACCTCGACGCATCTCCGCACGGTGCCCCTCGCCGCTGCGCTGGCCTTCGCGATCGTCGCGATGCCGGCCGTGCTCCAGCCGGCCGCCGCGCAGACCGCGACGCCGCCGCGGCCGGCCGTGACCACGCCGGCCAAGCCACCGGCGGCCACCACGCCGTCGCCGGGCCGCACGCCTGCGCCGGGGGGGGCGCCCGCCCGCGGCGCCGCGCCGGCACCGGCCGCCGAGCCCTCGACGCTGCCGCTGTCGACCTTCCGCCTTTCTGCGAATCCGTCGGCCGCCTCGGTGGTGCCTCCCACGATCACGCTCGACGGGCTGATCGAGCTGGCCAAGCGCAACAACCCGGGGCTGGCCGCGACGCGCGCCCGGATCGACGTCGCCCGGGGCGGCCTGATCACCGCCCGCGCGATCCCGAACCCCGAGATCGAGGTGCAGGGCGGCCGCCAGGATTCGCGCGCCGACGGCACGCCCTCGGGTGCGAGCGGCCAGATCGGCGTGCTGCAGCCGATCGAGCGCCCGGGGCTGCGCGCCGCGCGCCGCGAGGTCGCCGTGACCGGCGTCGACGCGGCGAGCGCCGAGGCGAACGTCGCGGAGCGCGACCTGCTCGCCGATCTCAAGCTGCGCTACTTCGACATCCTGCGGCTGCAGGCGGCCGCGCGGCTCGCCGAGGAGGACCTGTCGATCGCCGAGCAGATCCGAACGCGGGTGCAGGTCCGCGTGGGGACCGGCGAGGCCCCGCGCTTCGAGCTGATCCGCGCCGACACCGAGCGCCTGAACGCCCTGCGTGCGGTGCAGGCCGCGGCCGCCCGCATCGACCTGGCGCGCGCCGACCTGCGCCGAGTGGTCGGGCCCCAGCTGCCGCCGGACTTCACCGTCGACGGCAACATCGCCGACGCGCCGGTGACGCCGCTCAGCCTCGAGGCGATCCGCACGGCGATGCTCGATCGCCATCCGGAGATCATCGCCGCGCGGGCCGCGGTCCGCACCGCCGAGTCGCGCATCGCGCTCGAGCAGGAGCGGCGCAAGCCCTCGTTCGGCGTGCGCGCGACGATGGAGCGTCTGCCCGAGGCCAACGACGCGCGGCTGGGCCTGGTCATGCAGATCCCGGTGTTCGACCGCCGGGAAGGCCCGATCGCCGAGGCGACCGCCGAGGCCGAGCGCGCCCGCCTGCTGCTCGCCGACCGCGAGCTGCTCCTGAACCAGTCGCTCGAGTCGGCCTGGCAGCGCTACCGGATCGCCCTCGGGCAGGTCGCCGCCTACGAGTCCGGCCTCCTGCGCGAGGCCGAGGCGGCGCTTCGGGTCGCCGAGGCCGCCTACCGTTTCGGCGAGCGCGGCATCCTCGACTTCCTCGATGCGCAGCGCACGTTCCGCATGCTGCGCAGCGAACTGAACACCACCCGGTACGACCTGCGCGCCGCGCTGGTCGAGCTCGAGCGCCTGCGCGCCGAAAGCGAGTGAACGCCATGATCGCCCGTCTCCCCAGCCTTTCCGTCCTGCGGCGTGCCGCGCTCGCCGCGGCGCTCGCCGCCGCGCTCGCCGCGTGCGGCGACAAGCCCGCAGCGCCCCAGGCCGGCGCGACCGCCGACGCCGCCAAGGCGGCCGCGAAGCCGGCGTCGGACCCGAATCTCGTCGTCGCGCCGCCCTCGCTCCTAGAGCGGGTCAAGGTCGCGGCCGTCGAGCGCAGGCCGGTCAGCGAGCCGCTGTCGGTCGTCGGCCGGATCGACTTCGACGAGCAGTCGATCGCGCGGATCGGCGCGAGCGTGACCGGTCGCGTGACCGAGCTCCAGGGCGCCGTCGGCCAGAGCGTTCGGCCCGGCCAGGTGCTCGCGCAGCTGCACAGCACCGAGCTCGGCCAGGCGCAGCTCGGCTACCTGAAGGCCAACGCGCAGCGCGACCTCGCCTCCAAGGCGGTCGAGCGCGCGAAGCTGCTGCTCGCCGCCGACGTGATCGGCTCGGCCGAGCTGCAGCGCCGCGAGAACGAGCTGCAGGTCGCACAGGTCGAGAAGCGCGCAGCCGCCGACCAGCTGCGCGTGATGGGCATGTCGCCGCGCGAGATCGAGCGCACGATCGAGACCGGCGCGATCACGTCGACCTCGTCGGTGGTCGCGACCGTCGGCGGCGTGATCGTCGAGCGCAAGGTCAACAAGGGCCAGGTCGTGCAGCCTGCCGACGTGATCTTCATCGTCGCCGACCTCGCGCGGGTCTGGGTGATCGCGCAGGTGCCGGAGTCGCAGATCGGCCGCGTGCAGCCGGGCCAGGCGGTCACCGTCGAGGTCACCAGCGTGCCCGATCCGGTCACCGGCCGCGTCGCGTGGGTCGCCGACACGGTGAACCCCGAGACCCGGACGGTGACGGTGCGCACCGAGGTGCCCAACCCGAAGCGCCAGCTGCGTCCCGAGATGCTCGCGAACGTGTCGATCTCGCCCGAGCCGGTCGAGCGCCTGGTCGTGCCGTCGTCGGCCGTGGTCCGCGAGAACGACCAGGAGCACGTGTTCGTGCGCGCTGGCGACGGCCGCTTCCGGCTGACCCGCGTGTCGCTCGCCGACGAGACCGACGGCCTGCGCATCGTGCAGTCCGGGCTCAAGGGCGGCGAGCAGATCGTCGTCGACGGCGCGTTTCACCTGAACAGCGAGCGCCTGCGAGCGCAGACGGAGGGCTCTTGATCGAGTCGCTCGTCAGGGGGGCGCTCGCGCAGCGCCTGATCGTCGCGGTCATCGCGGCCGTCCTGTTCGCGTTCGGGCTCGACGCCGCGAGGAAGCTCTCGCTGGACGCGTTCCCGGACGTCACCAACGTCCAGGTCCAGATCGCGACCGAAGCGCCGGGCCGCTCGCCCGAAGAGGTCGAGCGCTTCGCGACCGTGCCGCTGGAGATCGGGATGACCGGCCTGCCGGGCCTGGTCGAGTTGCGCTCGCTCAACCGGCCGGGCCTGTCGCTGATCACGCTGGTCTTCACCGAGAAGACCGACGTGTTCTTCGCGCGCCAGCTCGTCATGGAGCGGCTGCTCGAGATCACGCCGAGGTTGCCGCAGGGCATCGTGCCGGTGCTCGGTCCGGTGTCGACCGCGCTCGGCGAGATCTACCAGTACACGCTCGAGCGCCCGGACGACGGCCAGCGTGCGCTGAGCGTCGAGGAACTGACCGAGCGGCGCACCGTGCAGGACTGGGTGGTGCGCCCGATGCTGCGCTCGATCCCGGGCATCGCCGAGATCAACTCGCTCGGCGGCTACGAGAAGCAGTACCAGGTGCTGGTCGCGCCCGACAAGCTGCGCTACCACGGCATCACGATCGACCAGGTCTGGCGTGCGCTCGCGTCGAACAACGCGAACTCCGGGGGCGGCATCCTGCCGCAGTACGCCGAGCAGTACCTGATCCGCGGCATCGGCCTGGTGCAGACGGTCGACGACATCGGCAACATCGTGCTGAAGGAGTCGGGCGGCACGCCGGTGTACATCCGCGACGTCGCGACCGTGCAGATCGGCACCGCGGTGCGGGTCGGCGCGATCGTCAAGGACGGCGTCACCGAGTCGGTCGGCGGCATCGTGATGATGCTGCGGGCGGGCAACGCGAAGGAGATCGTCGGGCGCATCAAGGAGCGCGTGGAGGAGATCAACGCCCGGGGCCAGCTGCCCGACGGGCTGAAGATCGTGCCGTTCTACGACCGCTCGGAGCTGGTGGACTCGGCGCTGTGGACGGTCGGCAAGGTGCTGATCGAGGGCATCGTCCTGGTCGTCGTCGTGCTGCTCCTCTTCCTCGGCGACATCCGCTCGTCGCTGGTGGTGGTGGCCACCCTGGTGCTCACGCCGCTGCTCACCTTCATGGCGATGAACCAGATCGGGCTGTCGGCGAACCTGATGTCGCTCGGCGGTCTGGCGATCGCGATCGGCCTGATGGTCGACGGCTCGGTCGTGGTGGTGGAGAACGCGTTCGCCTACCTCGCACGCAAGGCCAACTCCGGTGAATCGCGGATCCGGATCATCTTCGAGGCGGTGACCGAGGTGGCCACGCCGGTGATCTTCGGCGTGGGCGTGATCATCCTGGTGTTCCTGCCGCTGATGACGCTGACCGGCATGGAAGGCAAGATGTTCTCGCCGCTCGCGTTCACCATCGCGATCGCGCTGGCCATCTCGCTGGTGCTGTCGCTGACGCTGACGCCGGTGCTGTGCACCTACCTGCTGAAGGTCAAGCCGCCGAAGCCCGCGAAGGGCGCGAAGGGCGCGACGCCGGTGCTCGCCGCCGCGGGCGCCCGGTTCGACGGCGACGACGGGGCCCGGTCGGGGGACGGCGTCGAGGTCGTCGAGGCCGGTCCCGATCACGGACACGGCGCGCACCACGGTGACGACGAGCACGACACCTGGATGGTCCGCCAGATGAAGAAGCCGTACATGGCGATGCTGCGCGCGGCCGTGGGCAATGCGAAGTCGACGAGCATCGCCGCGGTGGCGCTGCTCGCCGGCTCGATCTCGCTGCTGCCGTTCCTCGGCACCTCGTTCATCCCGGAGATGCAGGAAGGCTCGATCACGCCGTCGATCACCCGCGCGCCGAACATCTCGATGGAGGAGTCGATCCGCAGGGAGATGGAGGCGATGAAGCTCGTCATGCAGGTGCCCGGCGTCAAGATGGCGGTGGCCGGCATCGGCCGCGGCGAGTCGCCGGCCGACCCGCAGGCGCAGAACGAGTCCAACCCGATCGTCTCGCTCAAGCCCCGCGACGAGTGGCCCGAGGGCTGGACGCAGGAGGACATCGCCGATGCGATCCGCGAGAAGCTCAAGGTCCTGCCGGGCGTCACGATCGCGCTGACCCAGCCGATCGCGCAGCGCGTCAACGAGATGGTGACCGGCGTGCGCGCCGACATCGCGGTCAAGATCTTCGGCGACGATCTGAACACGCTGAAGGAGACCGCCGACGCGATCGCGCGGGTCGCCGCCGGCATCCAGGGCTCGCGCGACCTGCGGGTCGAGAAGATCACCGGCCAGCAGTACCTGCAGATCGCGATCGACCGGCAGGCGATCGCGCGGGTGGGCCTGAACGTCAGCGACATCCACGAGAAGATCGAGATGGCGGTGGGCGGCAAGGTCGCGACCGAGATCTACGAGGGCGAGCGCCGCTTCAACGCGGTGGTCCGGCTGCCGGAGCAGTTCCGCGACGACGTCGAGTCGATCCGCAACCTGGTGATCACCGCACGCAACGGCGCGCAGGTGCCGCTCGCGCGGCTGGCGAAGATCGAGGTCGCCGAGGGGCCGGCCCAGATCAGCCGCGAGCTCGGCAAGCGGCGGGTCGTGGTCGGCATCAACGTGGGCGGGCGCGACCTGGGCGGCTACGTTGCCGAGCTGCAGCAGAAGGTCGCCGCCGAGGTGAAGCTGCCGCCGGGCTACCGGCTCGAGTGGGGCGGGCAGTTCCAGAACATGGAGCGCGCGCTCGGCCACCTGTCGATCATCGTCCCGATCACGGTGGCGGCGATCTTCTTCCTGCTGTTCCTGCTGTTCCGCTCGGTGAAGACCGCGTCGCTGATCATCCTGGTGCTGCCGTTCGCCTCGCTCGGCGGTATCGTCGCGATGTTCTTCAGCGGGGAGTACCTGTCGGTGCCGGCGTCGGTCGGGTTCATCGCGCTGTGGGGCATCGCGGTGCTGAACGGCGTGGTGCTGGTCAGCTACATCCGCGACCTGCGCGCCCGGGGCATGGCGGTGGCCGAGGCGGTGATCGTGGGCGCCGCAATGCGCTTCCGGCCTGTCATGATGACGGCGACCGTGGCCGGGCTCGCGCTGATCCCGTTCCTGTTCGCGACCGGGCCGGGTTCGGAGGTGCAGCGCCCGCTCGCGGTGGTGGTGATCGGCGGCCTGATCAGCTGCACGCTGCTCACGCTGGTGGTGCTGCCCGCGATCTACAAGTGGTTCGACGACGTGCGCGCGGAGGAGGCCTGACCCCCCGGGTCGGGCCCGACGCCCGGAAGGATCGGAAGCGATGAAGGAGATCAAGGCGGTGCTCGGTCCGCAGAAGCTCGCGGCGCTGCACACGGCGCTGCGCGCGGTGCCGGGCTTTCCCGGCATGACGGTGTCGAAGGCCGAGAGCTACCCGGCCCCGTCGCTGCGCGCGCGCGCGTCGATCCGCCAGGAGCTGACGGACCACGTCGCACGCTGGCGCATCGAGATGGTGGTGCCGGACGAGGCGGCCGGGCCGCTCTACGACGCGGTCGTCGCCTGCCTGTCCTCCGGCGCGCCGGGCGACAGCATGGTGTGGATCAGCGACGTGGTCCGCGCGTCGTTCGTGCACAAGTCGGGCTGAGGGCGGCCCGGCCGCGGCGCCGGCTCAGAGCACGCGACCGTACCAGGCGACCGACAGGCCGGCCGCGAGCAGCGCGAGCAGCGCCGCGCCCGCCGCGAACAGCGCGCCGACCTCCATCTCCTTCTTCTCCATGACGAAGCGGCTGCTCATCGACTGGTAGATGCGCTTGAGCTCGGCGGCGCTGTCGGCCTGGAAGTACTCGCCGCGGGTCACGTCGGCGACGGTCTTGAGTTGCGCCTCGTCGAGCGAGACCCGCATCGACCAGCCGTCGGTGCGCAGCACCTCGCCCTTCGCGGTGCCGACGCCGACGGTGTAGACCCGCACGCCGCGCTCGGCGGCGAGCTTCGCCGCGGCGACCGGGTCGGGGCCGGTCGTCGACTGGCCGTCGGACAGCAG
The DNA here is from genome assembly GCA_044371545.1 of Burkholderiaceae bacterium. GTDB lineage: Bacteria > Pseudomonadota > Gammaproteobacteria > Burkholderiales > Burkholderiaceae_E > UBA4615. The sequence goes on along the minus strand of JBILTM010000064.1, from coordinate 7,826 downwards.
CACGACGACCGCCGAGTCGTACGAGCCCGGCGCGACCTTCGGCTGCTGGGACTGGTTCGTCGCGTCCTCGACCGGATCGCCGCCGCGGGCCCGCGCGGCGTCGCGTCGCTGCTCGCGATTGCCCTCGGCGGGACCCTCCGGCTTGCGGCCGACCATCCGCAGGTCGATACGGTCCTTGGGGAAGATCGTCGCGAGCGAGACCACGATCGCGCTGCCGATCGCGGTGCCGCGCTGCGGCTGCAGCCGGTCGATCGCCTGGAACACGTCCTCGCGGCTCTCGGTCGGCGGCTGCACCAGCGAGGCGGTGCCGGCGAAGGTGACGATGCCGATCCGGGTGGTGCGCGGCTGGGTCTGCACGAAGGCGCGTGCGGCCTCCTGCGCCGCCGCGAGCCGAGTCGGCTTGACGTCGGTGGCGCGCATGCTGCCCGACACGTCGATCGCGAGCATGACCGTCTCGTGCTGCGCGGGCAGCGTCACCACCGCCGCCGGGCGGCCGACCGACACCAGCAGCAGCGTGATCGCGAGCAGGAGGAGCGCAGGCGGCAGGTGCCGCCAGCGGCCGCGCCCCGGGCCGGCCGACATCACCAGCCCGCCGAGTTCGCGACGCGCCGACGAGCGCTGGCGCACCCAGGCGACGTAGCCCGCGGCCAGCAGCGGCACCGCGAGCAGCGACCACAGCATCTGCGGCCACACGAAGCTCATCGCACCACCCCGCTGCTCGCCCTCAGGTGCGAGGGCATCGCGCCGCCGGACAGTCGGCTGCGCTGCTTGCGCAGGTCGGCGAAGCGCACGATCGCGTCGGCGAGCGAGTCGGCGGTCGACACCTCCAGCGTGTCGACCCCCGCCTGCGCGAGCGAGCGCCGCAGCGAGGCCTCGCGCTGCTGCGCAGCCTTCGCGAAGCGGTCCCGGAAGCCGCGGTCGTGCGTGTCGACGAAGAGCTGCTCGCCGGTCTCGGCGTCCTGCACGACGACCAGCCCGAGGTCGGGCATCTTCGACTCGAGCGGGTCGTGGATGCGGATCGCGACCACCTCGTGCCGCTGCGCGAGCCGCGCGAGCGGTCGCTCCCAGCCCGGCGCGCTGATGAAGTCGGACAGCACGAACACCAGCGAACGGCGACGGATCGCCTCCGCGCCCGCCGACAGCAGCACGCCGAGGTCGGTGCCGCCGCCGGCGCGCGCCTGCGGCGAGGCGCCGTCGCCCTCGACCCGCTGCATCACGTGCAGCAGGTGCCGCCGGCCGGTGCGCGCCGGGATCATGCCCTGCACGCGGTCGCCGTAGACCATCGCACCGACCGCGTTGCCGTGGCGGGTCAGCAGTCGCGCGACGACGGCGACGAAGTCGGTCGCGACCATCCGCTTGGTGCGCCCGCCCGAACCGAAGCCGACCGAACCGGAGAGGTCGACCAGGAACCAGGCCGAGACCTCGCGGTCCTCGTGGTACTCGCGCACGTAGGGCGTCTGCATCCGTGCGGTGACGTTCCAGTCGATGCGCCGCACGTCGTCGTGGAACTGGTACTCGCGCAGGTCGGCGAGGTCCAGCCCGAAGCCTCGGAACAGCGTCCGGTAGTCGCCGTGCAGCAGGCCGTCGAGCCGACGGATCACCGTCCACTCGAGGCGGCGCAGCAGCGCCTCAGGATCGCGCGTCGCCATCGCCACCGACCGAGACGTGCGTCTGCAGCGGGCGGGCGGGCTGCGGCACCGCCTGCATGATCCGCTGCACGATCCGGTCGGCCGACAGGCCCTCGGCGAGCGCCTCGTACGACAGCACCAGCCGGTGGCGCAGCACGTCGGGCGCGATGTCGGCGACGTCCTCGGGCAGCGCATAGCGCCGACCGCGCAGGAACGCGAGCGCCCGCGCGCCCTCGACGAGCGAGATCGACGCCCGCGGGCTCGCGCCGAAGGTCAGGAACTTGCCGAGCTCGCCGAGGCCGTACTTCTCGGGCTCGCGGCTCGCCGACACCAGCTTCACCGCGTACTGCATCAGCGTGGGATCGACGTAGCCGCGCCGGCACTCGCGCTGCAGCGCGCTCAGCTGCTCGGTGGTGGCGACCGGCGCGACCGTGATCGGCGGGCCGGTCACCCGCTCGACGATGACGAACTCCTCGTCCTCGCTCGGATAGCCGACCAGCACCTTCATCATGAACCGGTCGACCTGCGCCTCGGGCAGAGGATAGGTGCCCTCGGTCTCGATCGGGTTCTGCGTCGCCATCACCAGGAACGCGTCGGGCACCCGGTGCGTCGCGCCGGCGATCGTCACCTGGCGCTCCTGCATCACCTCGAGCAGCGCGCTCTGCACCTTGGCCGGCGCGCGGTTGATCTCGTCGGCGAGCAGCAGGTTGGTGAAGACCGGCCCGAGCGAGGTCGAGAACTCGCCGGTCTTCTGGCTGTAGACGCGGGTGCCGACCAGGTCCGACGGCACCAGGTCGGGCGTGAACTGGATCCGCTTGAACTGGCCGCGGATCGTCGTGGCCAGCGTCTTCACCGTCAGCGTCTTGGCGAGGCCCGGCACGCCTTCGACCAGCAGGTGGCCCTGCGCGAGGATCGCGACCAGCACGCGCTCGAGGAAGTGGTCCTGGCCGACCACCACCTTCTTCACCTCGAACAGGATCCGCTCCATCAGCGCGGACACCTCGGTGCCGGTCGTCGGGGTCTCGTTCATGCGGGCTTCCGTGCGTGAGGGGAGGGGGTTCAGAACGGGGACATGCCGGCGCCGGCGGCGGCGGCCTCGATCGGCACCGCGAATCCGATGCCGACGAAGACGCGCTGCTCGGTCGGGTTCAGCACCGCGGTGACGATGCCGATGACCTCGCCCTCGGGCGTGACCAGCGGCCCGCCCGAACTGCCCGGGTTGACCGCCGCGTCGAACTGGATCAGGTTGGTCAGCAGCCGCTGGCCCTCCGGCGAGCGGAACTCGCGCTTCAGGCCCGAGACCACGCCCGAGGTGATCGACGGGCCGATGCCGAACGGGAAGCCCGCCGCGACGACGACGTCGCCGGGCCGCACGTCGGCGGTCGACTTGATCGTGGCGGCCTGCAGGTCGTCGGGCAGGGTCTTGGCCCGCAGCACCGCGAGGTCCTGCTCGGGCTGCGCCTGCACCATCACCGCGTCGGACTCCAGGCCGTCGGCGAAGACCACCTTGATCGAGTCGGCGCCGGCGACGACGTGCAGGTTGGTGAGGATCAGCCCGTTCTCGACCACGACGACGCCGCTGCCGACGCCGATGTCCTCGCCGGGCTTGCCGTCCTTGCCCGGCGGGCCGATCCGGCGCACGCGCACGACCGAGGGCCGGATGATCTCCCAGGCCTTCGCGGCCTGCGAGGGCAGCGGCTGGGTCTCCATCGTGCGCAGCACCGCCGCATCGATGTCCTCCTGCGTGAGTGCCCGGGGCGGCGGCGTCATGCCCTTCTGCAGCGCCACGCCGGCGAGCGCGGCGATCACGCCGAGCGCGACCAGCAGCACCCGCTCGCCGCGGCGTGCCCAGCCGCGCAGCCTCGCGAAGCGGACGGGCTTGGGCGGGGGCGGGGCGGGGGGCTCGGCGGCGCGCGGGGCCGAGCCGAGGGGGCGGTCCCAGGGGGAGGGCGCGCGCAGGGCGGGGCGGGGGCGCGGCGAGGGGCCGGGCGCGGCGCGGGAGCCCGCGGCGCCGGGGCCCGAGCCGCTCGGCGCATCGGCGCGGGCCGCATCGGCGGCGGGCTCGGCCTGCACGTCCGGCGAGGCGCTGTAGAGGGCACGGCGCTTCATCGCCGGCCTTCCCGCGCGCTCCGCAGCGCCGCGGCGCGCGCCGTGCGTGCGTCGTTCGTCCCGCGTCGGATCAAGGGCGCTCCAGCCGTGCACGTCCAGGGGTGTGCGGCCAACGGTAGCACGCGTGCCGGCGAGGGTAAACCGTGGGTGATTCCGTGCCGGCGCGCCGATCTGCGCGGACGCGGCCGGGCTGTTCGCGCGATCGAGGTGCGCGCGCGGCTGAGACGATCGTCCGCGCCATTCCCCGGGGGCCGACCGCGAGCCGTGCCGTCCGGCGGTCGGCGCAGCCCGTCGGTCCGCGGCGCTTTGTCACGGCGCGCCCATCGACTGGGGCAGTGCCGCCGTCCGTCCGGTCTCCATGGGCGGTACCGATCCATCTGCCTAGAGTGCCCTTCATTCCAAGGCACAGCAGAGCGTTTCCGGTGTCCTCCAGAGTCCTTCGCCACGCAGGCTTCACGCTGATCGAGCTGATGATCGCGCTGGCGGTCGTCGCGATCCTCGCCGGCGTCGCGGTCCCGCAGTACAGCGAGCAGGTGCTGCGCTCGCAGCTCGCGAGCGCGACCGGCGGCTCGGTGCGGGTCTGCGACCCCGGCCGGCCGGCCGGATCCGGCGCCTCGTGCGTGCCGTTCCTGCCCGCGGGAGCCTGCTGAGATGCCGCGCCGTCGCATCGCGCCCGTGCGGCTGCAGGGCGGCTTCACGCTGATCGAGTCGCTGATCGCGATGGTGGTCTTCGCGGTGGGCATCCTCGGACTCGTCGGCATGCAGACCGTCTCGAGCCGGGTGGCCACCGACGCGCGCTTCCGCACCGAGGCCGCGGCCGCCGCCGACGAGCTGCTCGCGCGGATGCAGTCGTCCAACCGCGCGACCGTCGCCGCCGACTTCCAGACCGGGGGCGTGCAGTTCCGGAACTGGCTGGTGAACCGGCTCCAGGCGCCCGGCAGCGGGCTGCCCGCGGCGAACGCGACGGTGGTCTTCGGCGCGATCGGCGGCGACCCGAACACCGTGCGGATCGTCATCACCTGGACGCCGCCGCGCGAAGCGCAAGCCGACACGGGGGGCGCGATCGCTTCGGTGTCGGCGACCCGGCAGCACGTCACCGTCTCGGCCCTCTACAACTGACCGCCCCGATGCGCCCCTTCCTCACAGCCCGGATCCGCCAGCGCGGCGTGACGCTGCTCGAGCTGATGATCGGGATGACGATCGGACTGATCGCGTCGGTGGTCATCGTCCAGGTCTTCTCGCAGAGCGAGGCCCACCGGCGCGCGACCGCCGGCGGCGCCGACGCGCAGCAGGCCGGCATGATCGCCTCGTGGCGGATGATGCGCGACATCCGGATGGCGGGCAGCGGGCTGCAGCACGGCGTGACGCTGTGGGGCTGCCAGATGCTCGTCTGGCGCGGCGGCGCGCAGCTGCTGCCGCGCGCGGGTGCGTGGCCGGCGCCGTTCGCCGCGTTCCCGTCGGCGCTGCGCCTGACGCCGATCGCGGTCGTCGACGGCGGCGGCGCCGCCTCGGATGCGATCCTGGTCTCGTCCGCCCGCAGCGGCGCCGGCGCGGCCCCGCTGCCGGCCTCGGTGGTCAGCAGCACGCAGGTCAGCGTCCCGACCTCGGTCGCGTTCCGCGCGCAGGACCTGCTGCTGATGACCGACATGTCGGCGGTCGGCGACTGCCAGCTCGGGCAGGTGGACGCCGCCTACGTCGCACCCGCCGGCGTGCCCGCCCCCAGGGCGGTGCCGGTCGGCGCGCCGAGCACCGGCTACAACGGACCGAACGGCTTCTCCGGCCTGCCCTCGACCGGCGACTACTCGCTGTTCAACCTCGGTTCCGCGCCGTCGGTCGCGATGTACGGCGTGGTCAACAATTCGCTGGTCCAGTACGACGTGCTCGACCCGGCGGGCATCGGCGCGTCGACCGTCCAGGCCGAGAACGTCGAGAACCTGCAGGTGCTGCTCGGGGTCGACGACGGCGTCGGCGGCACGGCCAACGACAACGTGGTCGACCGCTGGGTCGCGCCGGGCACCGCGCCGTTCACCGCGGCCGCGATGATCGCGGGCGGCAACGCCGCGCTGCAGGTCAAGGCGATCCGCATCGCGATGGTGGTGCGCTCCTCCGAGCCGACCCAGCGGGTCGGTCCGGCCGAGACCGTCCTGTTCCAGGACATGCCGGCCGCGCTGCAGGTGCGCGTGCCGATCCCGGCGGCCGACCGCGTCTACGGGCGCCAGGTCCACGACCTGGTGATTCCGCTTCGCAATCAGTGGATCGCGCTGTGCACCGAGGCCCGGCGCGCTAACGGCGTGCCCGCCGTGGGGACCTGCTCGTGAGCGCCGCGCGTCGAGTGCCGCCGGTGCGGCGACGCGGCGTCGACACGCTGCGTCGCCTCGCGCGTGGCTCGGTGCTGCCGATCACGCTGGTGCTGCTGATCGCAATGGCGCTCGCAGCCATCGGCCTGATGAAGTCGGTCGACACCTCGACGCTGCTCGCCCGGAACACCTCCTTCCAACGCGACGCGATCAATCGGAACGAGGTGGTGCTGCGTCGCGCGATGCGCGAGTTCGAGAGCGCCGCCAGCCGGTGGTTCCGCGACCTCGACAACACTGCGACGAACGCCGCGGGCGTGGGCAGCAACATGCCGTACCGGGCGACGGCCCTGCCGACCGATGCCTCGGGGGTGCCGCTGGTGCTTCGCGACAACGCGGCCTTCACCGCGATGTTCGGCGCCGTGGCCGCCGCGAGCGCCGCGACCACCGGCGAGGGCATGACCACCGTCTACGTCATCGACCGCCTGTGCTCGATCGAGGGGCCGGCCGCCGACAACCACTGCGTCGTGTCGGTGAGCCGCGCGCCCGACACCTGCTCGCGCTGCTCGACCGCGTCGACGCCGTTCGCGCCGATCTTCCGCGTCTCGGCGCGGACGGTCGGCCCGCGCGGGGTCGAGGCGTTCTCGCAGACCACGTTCTCGTTGCCGATGGAATGAGCGCGGGGCCGACCCCCGGGGTCGACCCACTCGCCGGATTGCCATGGAGTGCCGCATGAAGCAGACAGACACCTCCCTCGCAGGCCGTTGCCGCTCGCGCTTCGCCCGGCTCGCCTGGGTCGCGGGCGTCTGGTGCACCACCTGGACGCCGACGCTGCACGCGCAGCCGACCGGGCTCGCCGACCTGTCGGACCAGCCGACCCGGGTCGTGCAGAACGTGCCGGCGAACCTGATGCTCGACCTGTCGGTGGAGTGGCCGACCGGCAACGTGCAGGCCTACAACGACGAGGTGTTCAACGGCTGCCCGGGCCACGACGGCGGCTTCTCGGTCTGCTACTTCACGCCACCCGAGCGCGCGGCGCGCGCGAATGCGGCCAACGCGTCGAACCCGCTGTACAGGGCGACCCCGTCGCTGCCCTACATCGGCAACTTCGATCCGTTCAAGTGCTACGACTACGACTCGGCACACCAGTACTTCGTGCCGACCGGCTACACGATCGGCTACGACCCGCTGAAGAAGCCGACCGACCAGCCCGTGACCTCGCTCGCGAGCTGCGCAGGCCAGTGGAGCGGCAACTTCCTCAACTGGGCGACCAGCCAGACCATCGACATCTTCCGCTGGGCGATGACCGGCGGTGACCGCGTGATCGACACCGAGGACCTGACGGTCGTGCAGAAGGCGCGACACGACGGCCAGGGCGGCACGGCACAGTTCCCGATCAAGCGGATCCGCACGCTCGTCTCGACGGTGCCGGGCATCGTCCCGTCCACCGTCTCTCCGTACGCGACGGCCGAGCTCTACATCGACATCCAGGGCCGCAACATCTCGATGCGCTCGGCCTCGAACTCCGGGCTGAGCGCCGACGTGCAGGACATGCAGGTCCGCGTCAAGGTCTGCGACCCGCTCCTGCCCGAGACCGCGACGACCTGCACCCGCTACGTGAAGCCGGGCAACGCGACGACGCTCGACAAGGTGATCTGGAAGCCGACCGGCCTGATCCAGGAGAACGCGCAGAGCGTGCGCTTCGGCGCGATGGGCTACCTGCTCGACGGCGCGGTGGCGCGCGACGGCAGCGTGCTGCGCTCGCGGATGAAGTTCGTCGGGCCCGACGAGCCGC
>JBILTM010000242.1:0-6780 GCA_044371545.1 Burkholderiaceae bacterium | reverse complement strand
TACCTTAAGCGGGCCGGCGTCGGCTACGGCACCTGCTGAGCGGCCCGCCGCGGGCCCCGCGGCTCAGCCGAGCGTGCGCAGCACCGTCGCGCTGTCCTCGACCCAGCCGAACTTGTGCGCGAAGTTCTTCAGCGTCGCCGCGTGCAGGTCGGGGACGTACGAGGACACCGCGTCGGAGACGATCGTCGTCCGGTAGCCGTGGTGGAAGGCCTCGCGCGCGGTCTCCTCGACGCAGATCTGCGTGACCGTGCCGGTCACCGCGAGCGACTCGACGCCGAGCGCGCGCAGCGTGACGTCGAGCGCGGTGCCGTGGAACGCGCCGTAGCCGAACTTCTCGACCTGGTGCTCGCCGGGCGCGGGCGCGAGCTCGTCGATCACCGCGCTGCAGTCGCGCTCGCCCTCGATGTCCGCGTACCGCCTCGGGTGGCCCTTCCAGCAGGCGCGGGTCGGCGGATGCACCTGCGGCGACCAGTGCCACAGCAGCGACGGCGACGGGAACGCGATGAAGCGGGTGAACAGCACCGGCAGCCCGCGCGCCCGGAAGCCGTCGATCAGGGCGCGGTGCGCGGCGATCGTCGCCCGGGCGTCGGGGACCTCCATCGGCGCGCCGGCGCGCACGAAGTCGTTCTGCATGTCGACGACCAGCAGGGCCGGTCGGTGGAGGCGGTCGCGCGGCTCGATCATGGCGGTTCGCCGGTCGGGAGGGGGCGGCCCAGTGTAGGAGCCGCGCGGCCGTCGATCAACGGGCCGGCGGGCGACCGCGGCCGGCGCGTGGCCCCTGGCGTCAGGATCGCCACGTTCCGGCCGACCCAGACCGGGCGCCGGGGCGCCGATCGGGTCCGGCCGGGCGTCGGCGCGCCGCCCGTCGGGGTGGCGTCCGGGCGTCGGCCAATGCCGGCGGTCCCTAGGGGATTGAAAGTCGGCCCGGCGCACTGATATAGGATCCCGCTCGCGCGGCCCGGATCGGCCGCTGGATCATGGAGACATGTCGATGAAGCGCATCGTGCTGTTCCTGCTGACCAACCTCGCGGTGATGCTCGTGCTGGGCGTCGTCGTCAACGTGCTCGGCCTGAACCGCTTCCTCAGTGCCAACGGCCTGTCCGTCGGCGGCCTGCTCGGCTTCTCGCTGGTGATGGGCTTCGGCGGCGCGTTCATCTCGCTGCTGATGAGCAAGCCGATGGCCAAGTGGTCGACCCGCGCCCAGGTCATCAACGACTCGCAGGATCCCACCCACATGTGGATCGTGCAGACTGTCGCGCGCTTCTCGGACAAGGCCGGCATCAAGATGCCCGAGGTCGCGATCTACGAGGGCGAGGCGAACGCGTTCGCGACCGGCGCCTTCAAGAACTCGGCGCTGGTCGCGGTCTCGACCGGCCTGCTCGAGTCGATGCAGCGCCAGGAAGTCGAGGCGGTGATCGGCCACGAGGTCGCGCACGTCGCGAACGGCGACATGGTCACGATGACGCTGATCCAGGGCGTGATGAACACCTTCGTCGTGTTCATCTCGCGGATCGTCGGCTACTTCGTCGACAAGGTCGTGCTGCGCAACCAGAACGACGGGCCCGGCATCGGCTACTACGTGACCACGATCGTGCTGGACATCGCGCTCGGCGTGCTCGCCGCGATCATCGTCGCCTGGTTCTCGCGCCAGCGCGAGTTCCGCGCCGACGCCGGCGCCGCCGATCTGATGGGCCGCAAGGAGCCGATGATCGGCGCGCTCGCGCGCCTCGGCGGGCTCGATCCTGGCGAGATGCCGAAGACCGTCCAGACGATGGGCATCAACGGTCGCCCGAGCGGGATCATGGCGCTGTTCTCGAGCCACCCGCCGATCGAGGATCGGATCGCCGCGCTGCAGGCGCGGAACTGATCTCCGGGCCTCCCCCGGGGGCCGACCGACGGGCAGCGGGCGCGGCGAAGGCCGCGCCCGTTTCGTTTCCGGCGCCCCGTAGAATCGCGGCCCTGCGCCCGACCGGGCGCCCGCCCGCGCCGGGCCACCGGGCGCTGCAGCCGGCCCGCCTGCAGCCGTGTTCGAGGACCAACCACGTGAACGACGACCGACTCGTCGAAAACCTCGCCGTCGCCGGGCCCGCCGCCCCGCCACGGCGGGCCCTGCTCCGTCCCGTCGCCGCCGCCGCGCTCTCGGCGGCCGCCCGCCGGCTGCCCGCCGCGCTCGCCGCCGCGACGCCCGCCGCCGCCTCCGCCCAGCCGAAGGGCCCCGCGACCCCGCCGCTCAAGGTCGGCTTCGTCTACGTGAGCCCGGTCGCCGGCGTCGGATGGACGCCGCAGCAGGACGCCGCGCGCCGCGAACTCGAGCAGGCCCTCGCCGGCCGCGCGACCACCACCTGGGTCGAGAACGTCCCCGAGGGCCCCGACGCCGAGCGCGTGATCCGCGACCTCGTCTCGCGCGGACATGGCCTGGTCTTCGCCACCTCCTTCGGCTACATGGAGCCGATGCTGCGCGTCGCGCGCGAGTTCCCCGAGGTCGCGTTCGAGCACCTGTCCGGCTGGAAGACCACGCCGAACCTCGCGGTCTACAACGCGCGCTTCTACGAGGGCCGCTGGCTCGCCGGCATGGTCGCCGGGCGTGCGACCGCCGCGAACGCGATCGGCTACGTCGCCGGCTTCCCGATTCCGGAGGTGCTCCAGGGGATCAACGCGTTCACGCTCGGCGCACGCGCGACCAACCCGAAGGCCGAGGTCCGCGTCGTCTGGACCAGCGCCTGGTTCGACCCGGGCCGCGAGCGCGACGCCGCGATCGCGCTCGCCAACCAGGGCGCCGACGTGCTCGCGATGCATACCGGCTCGGCCGCGGTGCCGCAGGCCGCCGAGGCGCGCGGCCTGCGGGTCGTCGGCTACCATTCGGACATGAGCGCCGTCGCGCCGAAGGCGCACCTCGTGTCCGTGTCCCACCACTGGGGGCGCTACTGCACGCAGCGCGCGCAGGCGGTGCTCGACGGCACGTGGCGCACCGGCTCGACCTGGGGCGGGATCCGCGAGGGCATGGTCCGGGTCGACCCGATCGCGCCCGACGTGGCGAAGGACACGGTCGCGCTGGTGCGCGCGCGGCAGGCCGAACTGGTCGCCGGCCGCGCGCATCCGTTCACCGGGCCGATCCGCGACAACGAGGGCCTCATGCGCCTGCGCGAGGGCACGATGGGCGACGACGCGCTGAACCGCATCGACTGGCTGGTCGAGGGCGTCGTCGGCCGGGTGCCGAAAGGCTGAGCCGCATGGGCGCCGTCGCGATCCGGGCCGACTTCCTGCACTGCCTGCGCGACCCGGGCCTCGACGGCTCGGACGCGTCGGCGGTGGAGCACGTGCGCGACGGCGTGCTGGTGATCCGCGACGGCCGCATCGAGCGGCTCGCGCCGGCGGGGGCGCTGCTGCCGGCGCTCGGGCCGGACGTCGTGCTGCACGACCGCCGCGGCGCGCTCGTCGTGCCCGGCTTCGTCGACACGCACGTCCACGTGCCGCAGGTCGACGTGATCGCGAGCTACGGCAGCCAGCTGCTCGACTGGCTGGAGCGCTACACCTTCCCCGCGGAGCGCCGCTTCGTCGACGTCGCGCATGCGCGCGCCGCGGCCGACTTCTTCCTCGACCGCCTGCTCGAGAACGGCACCACCACCGCGAGCGCGTTCTGCACGGTCCACCCGGGCTCGGTCGACGCGTTCTTCTCGGCCGCCGAGGCGCGCGGGCTGCTGATGGTCGCGGGCAAGTGCCTGATGGACCGCCACGCGCCCGACGGGCTGCGCGACACCGCCGAGGGGGGCGTCGAGGACAGCCGCGCGCTGATCGAGCGCTGGCATGGCCGCGGCCGGGCCCGCTACTCGATCACCGTGCGCTTCGCGGTCACCTCGACGCTCGAGCAGCTCGCGCTCGCCGGCCGGCTCGCCGCCGAGCACCCGACGGTCCACGTGCAGAGCCACGTCGCCGAGAACCGCGACGAGGTCGCCTGGGTGGCGCGGCTCTTCCCCGAGCGGCGCAGCTACCTCGACGTCTACGACCACCACGGGCTGCTGCGCGAGCGCGCGGTCTACGCGCACTGCATCTGGCTCGACGACGCCGACCGCGCGCGGATGACCGCGTCCGGCAGCGCGGTGTCGTTCTGCCCGACCTCGAACCTCTTCATCGGCAGCGGCCTGTACGACCTGCGCCGGGGCATCGCGGCCGGCAACCGGATCGGACTCGGCACCGACGTCGGCGGCGGCACCTCGTACTCGATGCTGCGCACGCTCGGCGAGGCCTACAAGGTCCAGCAGCTGCTCGGCACCTCGATGCACCCGGCCTACGCGCTGTACCTCGCGACCCTCGGCGGCGCGCGCTCGCTGTACCTCGACGATCGCATCGGCAGCCTCGTGCCCGGCCGCGACGCCGACCTCGCGGTGCTCGACCCGGCGGCGACGCCGCTGCTCGCGCGGCGCACCGCGCTGCGCGACGACCCGCTCGACGCGTTCTTCGCGCTCTCGACCCTCGGCGACGACCGCGCGGTGCGCGAGACCTGGGCGCACGGCGTGCCGGTGCACCGGCGCGCGCCGGCGACCTGAGCGGACCCCCGACGATGGCTGGTGGCGGCGGCTCCCGCGCCCCGCGCGCGACCGCGGTCCTGGTGCACGGGCCCTGCGTCGGCCCCTGGATCTGGGACGAGCACCTCGTGCCCCGGCTCGAGGCGATCGGGCTGCGCTGCTTCGCGCCCGACCTGCACGAGGCCTGGCCGCGAGCCGACTGGTCGCCGGCGGTCGCGCGCGTGTCGATCGCTCGCTACACCGACAGGCTGCACGCTGCCCTCGCCCGCGTGCGCGGCCCGAAGATCCTCGTCGGCCACTCGCTCGGCGCGCGCGTCGTCGAGGCGCTCGTCGAGCGCGGGCTGCACGACGGCGCGGTGCTGATCTCGCCGACGCCGCCCGAGGGGCTGCTGGCGCCGGCACGCGGGCTCGCGGCACACTGGCCGATGGCGCTCGCTCGGGCGCTGCTCGCGCGGCGGCCGCTGCTGCTGCTCGGCGAGCCCGGGCACGCCGACCGCGAGCGCGTGCGCGCGCTGCTGCTCGATGCACGCGCGCCCGATGCGCTGGTGGACCGCGTCGCGACGGCGCTGCGCGACGAGCCGTACCTCGCCTGCCTCGAGTGGCTGCGCCCGCGCGCGGCCCCGCCGCCGCGCGGCGTGCCGGTGCTCGTGCTGTCCGGCCGCGACGACCCGCTGGTGACGCCGGCCGCGCTGCGCCGCACCGCGGCCGCCTGGGACGCGGTCGCGCACGTGGTCCCGCACGCCGGCCACTGCCCGATGCTGGGCACGCCCGGGGCGACGCTCGCGCGGCACGTCGAGCGCTGGCTGCTCGACACCTGAGGGCCGCTGCCATCCTCGCCCGATGACCGAACGCACCGTCACCCTCGCCGACGTCGAGGCCGCCGCGCGCCGGCTCGAGGGCCGCGTCGTGCGCACGCCGTGCCTGCACTCGCGCACGCTGTCCGCGATCGTCGGCTGCGAGGTGTGGCTCAAGTTCGAGAACCTGCAGTTCACCGCGTCGTTCAAGGAGCGCGGTGCGCTGAACCGGCTCGCGCAGCTCACCGACGCCGAGCGCGCGCGCGGCGTGCTCGCGGTCTCGGCCGGCAACCACGCGCAGGGCGTCGCGCTGCACGCGCAGCGCCTCGGCATCCCGGCGACGATCGTGATGCCGCGCTTCACGCCGTCGGTGAAGGTCGAGGCGACGCGCGCGTTCGGGCCGCGGATCGTGCTCGAGGGCGACACCCTCGAGGACGCGCGCGCGCACGGCCTCGCGCTCGCGCGGGACGAAGGGCTGGTCTTCGTCCACCCCTACGACGACCCCGCGGTCATCGCCGGCCAGGGCACGATCGCGCTCGAGATGCTCGACGAGGTCCCCGGGCTCGACACGCTGGTGATCGCGGTGGGCGGCGGCGGGCTGGTCGCCGGCATCGCGGTCGCGGCGCAGGGGCGCCGACCCGGCCTCGAGGTGATCGGCGTGCAGACCGAGCGCTATCCGGCGATGTACGACGCCTTCCACGGCACCGTGCACCCGCAGGGCACCGGCACCATCGCCGAGGGCATCGCGGTCGGACTGCCGGGCGAGATCACCGCGCGGCTCGCGCGCGAGCGCGTCGCCGACGTCGTGCTGGTTACCGAGGGCGAGATCGAGCACGCGATCGTCGCGCTGCTCGAGATCGAGAAGACGGTCGTCGAGGGCGCGGGCGCCGCCGGCCTGGCCGCACTGCTCGCCGACCGCGCGCGCTTCGCCGGCCGGCGGGTCGGCCTGGTCCTTTGCGGCGGCAACATCGACCCGCTGCTGCTCGCGGCGATCGTGCGCCGCGAGATGGTCCGCAGCGGCCGCCTCGCGCGGTTGCGCATCGAGATCCGGGACCGGCCGGGCGCGCTCGCCGCGATCACCACCGAGCTCGCGCGCGCCGGCGCCAACATCGAGGAGATCCAGCACCAGCGGATCTTCGGCGCGCTGTCGGCCGAGCGCGCGGCGGTCGAGGTGATCGTGCAGACGCGGGGGGAGGCGCACGTCGCGGAGATCCTGGCGGGGCTGGAGGCGGCGGCGTTGCCGGCAGTTCGGTTCTGAGGGGGTCTGGTTTCGGTTCTTCTCTACGGTTGGCGCGGCGGCGCCGGTGCAGGGGGGCCGATGCTTGCTCCGAGGGCCGCACCCCTCGGGCCTTGCGGCCCGAGGGGTTCCCGCCTCGTGCGGACGTCCGACGGGCCGGGAAAAAAACTCGGCCGGCCTGCGGCCGACCTCAGACAGTTTTTTTCCTAAAGGTCGGCTGCGCCGA
>JBILTM010000241.1:0-6839 GCA_044371545.1 Burkholderiaceae bacterium | reverse complement strand
ACGATCGCGTCGAGCAGCGCGCGGTAGGCGCGCTCGGCGAGCGCGGGGCTCGCGTCGAGCGCGGCGAGGCGCGGTTCGGCGGGGCGGGGGGGCATCGGGGTCGGGTGGCTGGACGGGACTGAATGCGGAGCGGGGCGAATACTGTATACAGAACACATTACACTAGGTCGGCCGTTGTGTCGATCCGCGCGTTAGCATCGACGTCACCCATCCTCCGGGAGGTCGCTCCGATGTCCGTCCCCGCGCACCCCGTCGACGAAGAGCCGACGATCGACCCGCCCGCGCTCGAGCACGCGAGCGCGCTCGACCTGATGTGCGCGCGCTTCGCGCTGCGCACCGTGCTCGCGCTCGGGCCCCGCTTCAACCTGCGCCGCGACATCAACAACGTCGTCACCCTGACCGGCCGCTGGCTGGTGTGGCCCCGTGCGACGCTCGCGCGGCTGCAGACCTACGTCGCGCGCCGCTGCGCCGAGGCGCCGGCCTGGGCCGGCTCGGGCGAGCTGGCGCTCGAGGACTTCATGGCGCGCCACGGCGCCTGGAACGGTCTGTACGACGACACCGCGATCCACTACTACCTCGACGAGTTCGTGAAGCTGCACGGCAAGGAACTGCTGCGCGTCTTCCAGCTGAGCGCCGAGCGCTTCGACGCGCGGCTCGCGAAGCAGCGCGTACGCCTCGTCGACAACGTCGACCTGCTCGCGCGCGTGCTCGGCCTGTCCGACTGCGAGCGCGCGATCCTGCTGCACGCGTCGCTGTGCAAGTACCAGCGCGACCTGCGTCCGGTGCTCGTCGACTGCAAGGCCGCGAGCGCACAGGAGGCCTACGGGATGCTCGCGCAGGTGCTCGGCCAGCAGGCGGGAGAGACCGCGGCTGCGCTGCGCGCCGGCGGGCGGCTCGAGTCGCTCGGGCTGGTCGAGACGCCGATTGCCGAACACGCGGTCACCGACCTCGGCGACCTGATGCGCGTGTCGGACAAGCTGCTCGCGGTGCTGACCGCCGAGTACGCCTCCGAAGGCGAGATGATGGCCGCGTTCACGCGGCCGGCCACGCCGAGCGCGCTGTCGATCGAGGACTTCCCGCACGTCGGCGACGACGCGCGCTACCTGGTCGCGCTGCTGCAGGCCGCGGTGCGCGGGCGCGAGAAGGGCGTCAACGTGCTCCTCTACGGGCCTCCGGGCACCGGCAAGACCGAGTTCGCGCGGCTGGTCGCGCAGCGCGCCGGCTGCGAGCTCTACGAGGTCGACTGCCTCGACCGCGAAGGCAACAGCCTGTCGGGCAAGGAGCGCTACCGCTCGCTGCAGGTGTCGCAGGCGTTCCTGAAGGGCCGCCACGGCGCGGCGCTGCTGTTCGACGAGGTCGAGGACGTGTTCCCGCCGATCAGCGAGCCGGTGCTGAACCTGTTCGGCGCCGAGGAGGCACGGGGCGCGGCGGTCAACGGCAAGGCCTGGGTGAACCAGACGCTCGAGCAGAACCCGGTGCCGACGATCTGGGTGTCGAACTCGATCGGCCAGATCGACCCGGCCTACCGGCGCCGCTTCCAGTTCCACCTCGAGCTGTCGAACCCGCCGCAGCGCGTGCGCGAGACGATCGCCCGCAAGCATCTCGCCGAGCTGGGCGTCTCCGACGCGTTCGTCGCTAGGATCGCCGCGCGCAAGCAGGTCACGCCCGCGCAGATCCAGTCGGCGGCGCGCTTCGCGCGGCTGACCCGCGACAGCGTCGGCGACCCGGTCGAGGCGCTGATCGAGCGCCAGCTCGAGCGTGCCGACCGCGCGCTCGGCCGCGCCGGCGACGAGCCGGAGTTCCGGCCGTCGCCGACCCGCTACGACCTCGGCCTCCTCAACGTCGAGACCCGCCATCCGGTCGAGCGGATCATCGCCGCGCTGCAGGCGCGCCCGCGCGCGACGCTGTGCTTCTACGGCCTGCCGGGCACCGGCAAGACCGCGCTCGGCGAGCACGTCGCGCGCAGCCTCGAGCGGCCGCTGATGATCAAGCGCGCCTCCGACCTGATGAGCAAGTACGTCGGCGAGACCGAGCAGCAGATGGCGAAGATGTTCGCCGACGCGCAGCGCGAGCAGGCGGTGCTGCTGCTCGACGAGGCCGACTCGTTCCTGCAGAACCGCCAGCTCGCGGTCCGCAACTACGAGGTCAGCGAGGTCAACGAGATGCTGCAGGGGATGGAGCGCTTCGACGGCGTGTTCATCTGCACCACCAACCTGTTCGACCGGATCGACGAGGCGGCGCTGCGGCGCTTCTCGTTCAAGCTGCGTTTCCTGCCGCTGTCGGCGGCGCAGCGGCTGCGGATGTTCGCGGTCGAGGCGCTCGGCTGGGAGCCGGCCGAAGGGGCGGACGCCGCGGCCCTCGACGCCGCGGCGGCGGGCGCGGTACCGGCGGCGCTCGCCGAGCGGCTCGGGCGGCTGGAGCTGCTCGCGCCGGGTGACTTCGCGGTGGTGAAGCGGCAGGCGACGCTGCTCGGCGAGTTGCCCGACCCCGAGGCCTTCGTCGAGCAGCTCGAGCGCGAGCACCGCGCGAAGCCGGACGTGCGCTTCTCGAAGCCGATGGGCTTCGTGCGCTGAGCCGGCGCGGCGCGGTGCGGGACGCGGCGAAGGGGAGGGTGCTCGTCGCCGCTCAGTTCGGCGGGCTCGCGGCGTGGCTCTGGCAGGGGCCGTGGGTCGCGCCGCATCCGGCGGGCGTCGCGGTGCAACTCGTCGGGGTCGCGCTGGGCGCCTGGGCCGGCGTCTGGATGACGCTGCGCCAGCGCCGTGCGTTCTCGATCACGCCGCTGCCCGACGCGCACGAGCGGCTGGTCGTCGACGGGCCGTACCGCTGGGTGCGGCACCCGATGTACACCGCCCTGCTGGCCTTCGTGCTGCCCCCGGCGCTGTCGGGCCCGCCGGCGTCGGTCGCGGTCGGCGTCGCGCTCGCCGCGGTGCTCGTCGTCAAGCACCGCTTCGAGGACGCGCTGCTCGCGGCCCGCTTCCCCGGCGAACACCCCGCCTATCGGCGGCGCACCGGCGGGCTGCTGCCCTTCGTCGGCTGAGGCGGCCGCGAGCCGCGGTCGTCCGGCACGCGCAGGTACTCGCGCGCCAGTCGCTCGAACAGCGCGCGGGCGTCGCCGCTCAGGTAGGCGCCGGTCAGCGCGAGCACCTGGAACGCGCCGCGCGCGAGCGCCGCCGCCTGGTGCTCGGGCTCGCCGAAGCGGCGCGCGTCGAGCACGTACTCGTATTGCAGCCACCAGGTCGCGACGACGACCATGTTGGTGGCGAGCGCGTCGATCTCGAAGTCGGTGGCGTGCAGCTGCCCCGCCTCGGCCAGCCCGTCGCACAGCCCTCGCGCGGCGCGCGATTTGCCCTCCAGGATCGTGCGGAAGTGCGTCTCGACGCGCCGGTTGCGGGTCAGCAGGTCGCTGAGGTCACGGTAGACGAAGCGGTGCCGCCAGATCGTCTCGAACAGCAGGTGCAGGAACAGCCAGGCATCCTCGACGTCCGCGGGCAGCTCGCCGGGCAGTCGCAGCAGGCCCTCCATCTCGCGCTCGTACTGCTCGAACAGCGCATTGACGATGTCGTCCTTGTTGCGGAAGTGGTAGTACAGGTTGCCGGGCGAGATGTTCATCTCGTCGGCGATCGCGCTGGTCGTGACCTGCGGCTCGCCCTGCTCGTTGAACAGGCGCAGCGACAGCTCGAGGATCCGTTCGCGCGTGCGTCGCGGCGCCTTGCGCTGCGTCTGCATCCGTCATCTCCCGGCGGGCGGCTCGCGCGTCGGGCGCGGCGGCCAAGGATAGCACCGGCCCCGCGGGCGCTCAGCCTCGTCCGGACAGCCTGACGACGCGCTCGAGGTCGTCGAGCGTGTGGCCGAGCCGGCGCGTCGCGACCGCGAGCCGGCCCGCGCGCGGCGGCGGGCGCGTCGGCTCGCGCACCAGCGCGTGCGCCGGGTCGGCGAGCCGTTCGACGTTCAGCCGCAGTCCGTGCCGCGCGAGCACCGGCGCGAGCGAGGGCGCGCGCTCGAGCAGGTCCGCGCGCGTGCGCCGGTAGGCGTGCTCGCACAGCCCCCGCCGGCTCGAGGTGCTGAAGATCCGCGTGAAGAAGGTCGTCGCGTCGTCGGCCCGCGGCTCGAACAGGAGCACGTCGGCGTCCGGGTGGGTGACGCGGTACTTCTCGAGGCCGACGGTCATCCGCGAGCGGATCGCGGTGCGCACCGTCTGCGCGAGCACCGCGCCGAGGCCGCGCCGGGCCATCGCCGCGGGCGGGCCCTCGGGCCCGGCGGCGTACGGCACCAGCGGGTTCAGGCACAGCACCAGGCGCGCGCCTTCCTGCAGCGCGATCGACGCGTGCAGCGTCTTGTTCAGTGCGCCGTCGACGAACCAGCGCCCGGCGATCTTCACCGGCGGGAACAGGCCGGGCACCGCGGCCGAAGCGAGCACCGCCCGCGAGATCGGCACCTCGGGCGTGCCGGGGCCGCCGAAGGCGACCGTCTCGCCGGTGTCGATGTCGGTGGCCACGATCCGCAGCGTGGCGCGCAGCTGGTCGAACCGGTTGGTCCGGCCGGCTTCGCCGAGCAGCGCGGCGAGCTTGAGCTCGGCCGGCGCGGCGTCGATCACGCCGGTGGGCAGCAGCGAGGCCGCGCGGTCGAGGCCGCGCCAGACGGCGGTGCCGAGGCCCCCGTGCAGCAGCCCGCGGCGCATCTCGTCGAAGAGGTCGCCGAGCACCGACGGCGCGACCGCGAGCCGCTCGCGCAGCTCGCCCCAGGCGGGCCGCAGCAGCGACGCCGGGTCGAACGGGCCGTCGTCGACCTCGCTCTCGACGAACATCCGGACCATCGCGTGCGGCGACAGCCCGTTGGCGAGGCCGGCCGCGACGAACGCGCCGGCGCTGACGCCGACGTAGACATCGAGCGAGGTCAGGTCCAGCCCGTCGATCGACTCGGACAGCGCGGCGAGCGCGCCGAGCTCGTAGGCGGCGCCGAGGAAGCCGCCGCCGGCCAGCGCGATGCCGACCGGGGCGACGGGACGACGGATGGGGGTCATGTCGGGCCGGCGCGAGCCGCGGGGGCGGCCCGCGCGTCAGGCTCCGCTCAGGCTTTCGCGGCCTTCTTCGCGGCGGCCTTGCGCGGCGCGCGGGTCGCCTTCGTGGCCTTCGCCGCGGGCTTGCGGGTCGCGGCGGCGCGCGGCGCGCGGGCCGGCTTGCCGCCGAGCGCCTGGACGCTGGCGTGCAGCTTCTCGACGCGGGCGATCAGCTCCTGGACGTCCGCGTTCGTCGGCACGCCGAGCCGGTTCAGCGCGCGGGCGACCCGCTCCTCGAACACCTGCTCGAGGCGGTCCCACGACTGGGTCGCCTGCTTCGAGACGTCGCCGGCGACGCGGCCGACGCGCCCGGTGACCACGCCGAGCTTCTCCTCGGCGATCGCTCGGGTGCGCTTCTGGATGCCCTTGCCTTCCTTGACCAGCGCCTCGAAGACCTTGTTGCCTTCCTCCTGCGCCTTGGCGAACGCGCCGAGGCCCGCCAGCCAGATCTGCTGCGCCGAGTCCTTCACCGCCGCGGCCAGCTGGCCGTTGTCCGCGGTGACCTGGGCCGCCGGTTTCGTCTTCTTGACCATGTGTTCTGCTCCTGCGAAGCGGGTTGTCTGGGCGCGCCACGCGGTTCGGGGCGGGGCGATGAAAGCAGTCTAGGCAAGGTCCCTAGAGCCCGCACACTAATCGCACGACCGTTCGCGGGCGCGCGAACCGCACCGGGTTGCCGCCGCGCGACGGGCGGTGCGATGATCCGGGCTCCGCGCGCCGCCCCGCGTCGGCTCGAAGAACACGGACACACGAGGAGATCCCTGCGATGATGTATTTCGTCACCGGCGCCAGCGGCTTCATCGGCAAGCGCCTCGTCCGCAAGCTGCTGGCCCGCCGCGGCGCCGTCGTGCACTTCCTGATCCGCGACGCCTCGCCCGAGCGCGTCCAGCCGCTGCTCGACTACTGGGGCGTCGGCCCCGAACGCGCGGTCGCGGTGCAGGGCGACCTGACGCAGCCGGGCCTCGGCATCAAGGCCGCGGAGCGCAAGAAGTACGACGGCAAGGTCGCGCACTTCTTCCACCTCGCGGCGATCTACGACCTGAAGGCCGACGCCGACAGCCAGCTGCGGGTGAACGTCGACGGCACGCGCAACGTCGTCCAGTTCGCGAACCAGATCAAGGCGGGCCGCTTCCACCACGTCTCGTCGATCGCGGCGGCGGGGCTCTTCGAGGGCGTCTTCCGCGAGGACATGTTCGACGAGGCCGAGGGCCTCGACCATCCGTACTTCGCGACCAAGCACGACTCCGAGAAGATCGTCCGCGACGAGTGCAAGGTGCCGTTCCTCGTGTTCCGCCCGGGCCTCGTCGTCGGCGACTCGAAGAGCGGCGAGATGGACAAGATCGACGGGCCGTACTACTTCTTCAAGCTGATCCAGCGCATGCGCCAGACGCTGCCGCCGTGGATGCCGACGATCGGCATCGAGGGCGGGCGGATCAACATCGTGCCGGTCGACTTCGTCGTCGACGCGATGGACCACATCGCGCACGCGAAGCAGCACGACTCCGACTGCTACCACCTCGTCGACCCGGAGCCGATGCGCGTCGGCGACGTGCTGAACACCTTCTGCGAGGCCGCGCACTCGCCGCGCATGACGATCCGCGTGAACGCGGCGCTGCTCGGCTTCATCCCGCGCGGCGTCAAGAAGAGCCTGATGGCGCTCACGCCGGTGCGGCGCATCCGCGGCGCGGTGATGAAGGACCTGGGGCTGCCCGACGACATCCTCGACTTCGTCAACTACCCGACGCGCTTCGACTGCCGCTACACGACCTCGGCGCTCAAGGGCAGC
>JBILTM010000062.1:0-23413 GCA_044371545.1 Burkholderiaceae bacterium | reverse complement strand
AGGGTTTGTTTAATTTGCAGTCTTTAATTATAATATTTTTTATAAAGAGGGATT
This sequence comes from Burkholderiaceae bacterium, assembly GCA_044371545.1. Lineage (GTDB taxonomy): Bacteria > Pseudomonadota > Gammaproteobacteria > Burkholderiales > Burkholderiaceae_E > UBA4615. Next base: position 23,359 of record JBILTM010000062.1, on the reverse strand, counting down.
ATACGACTTATGGCTGTAGATTACAAATTCAGACAACTACACCAACACAACTTATTCAGTACGCTTGGGAATGTGTTTGAGCTAAGTTAAATGGCACTGGTCAATAGAAAGAGATAAAATTATGGAGAACAATTTTTAAAATTTCTCAATTCAAAATTTACTCAACAAAAAATATGGTTTTGCAGTATTTTGAAGGTAACTTGATGTTTATACCGCAGTTGCGGATAAGTTGTGAGTTAGCGGTCTCATGACTCTTCGCAAATTCCACGCACTCTCCGCAGTGCTCATTGCAGCCTTTGCGTGCTTGCATATCGCCAATCACTTGGCGGGCTTGTCTGGAGCAGCGCAACACATCGCGTTCATGGAACTCGCCCGGTCGGTGTACCGTTTTCCAGCGGTCGAACTGGCCCTATTGAGCTGCGTCGCATTTCAGATCGTGAGTGGCGTCACGTTCCTCGTTCAAGGCTGGAAGCAGCGGCACGGTCTCATCCCCTGGCTGCAAGCCATCTCGGGCGGCTATCTTTCGTTCTTCCTGGTCGTTCACGTTGGCGCAGTCTTGTTCGGGCGTGGAGCACTGAACCTGGACACGAACTTCTACTTCGCGGCCGCAGGCTTTCACGTACCACCGTTCCAGTTCTTCTTCGCTCCCTACTACTTTCTCGCCGTCGCTGCGCTGTTCACGCACCTTGGGTGCGCTGCCTACTGGCAAGCCCAAGATCGTCCTCGTGTGGCAAGGGTCCTCGCGGTCACCATCCCTTCCGCGGTCGGCGCGGTTGCGTCATTGCTCATCGTGCTGTCATTGGCCGGAGCGCTCTTCCCCGTCGAAGTCCCGGCTCAGTACAAGGCAAGCTATGCTCCACCAGACCGCTAACCCTTCCATCGAGCGGACATCCAGCGGCGGGGCACACTGGTGCGCTCCGTCAAGGTCGGTAGCGCCGTTGGCTGCCGCTCATGTCAAACGTTAGGCTACACATCTTTCGCCACTGCTCACTGCACGCCCAAAATCTTCCACACCGCCGACACCTCATGAACTGGATTCTCCTCACAGCCTCAGTCATTGCTCTGGCGACCACGCTGATCCACGCAATCCTAGGCGGCAAAGACGTTGCCTCCCCATTACTTCGAGCAGAGATCCCTGAAGAGGTGAAGCTGACGATGTACGCCTGCTGGCACATGGTCACCGCAGCTATGGGACTTACCTCTGTAGCGCTTCTATTGGTTGCAACGGCTGTCGTTCAGAGTAGTGGCCTGGCTCAGTTTCTTGGCATTCTCTGGACGCTTTTCGCCATAGTCTTTCTCTTCGTAACGCTGGTGTTAGCTAGTCCGCGAGGTCTGTTTCGCTTTCCGCAATGGGCTCTGCTCCTTCCTGTCGGCGTCCTGGCAATCGCAGGAAGTCTGTAGCTACCTCAAGCCATGTGCGGTGCAGCCTAACCCTTCGCTCAACCGGACCGCAACGGCATGCCACCTTCGGGCCTTATTTCATTCTGGCCCTGCGACGTCCTGCCGCTGCGGGCCGGTTAGCTCGAACGTTATGCTGCTCGACGCCGGTCTTGACATACCATGTAAGGTATAGGCATCATGCCGTATGTGGCGCGTTCTTGAGCATCGTCGCGTCGATCGCCAACTGCACGTCGCCCCGCGGGAAGTGCTCGTCAGGTACGAGAAGTGGAAAGACGTCGTGTCGCTGTCCGGTCCGCCCGGCCTGCGTCTGATCAAGGGCTTCCACGACGAGGCGCTGTCCGGGCAGTGGGCGGGGCACCGGTCCTCGCGCCTGGGGGTCCAGTGGCGCGTGATCTATCTGGCCGAGGCGTCTGAGGTGCGGATCTTGGTCATGGCCGTGACGGCCCACGACTATCGGAGGGCGCGATGAGGAACTTTCAGCCGGCGAGGAGACGGGTCGAGGTGTCCGTCGGGGAGTCGGTGCGCGTGATGCGCGAGCTCCAAGAGCTGAGCCAGAACGACTTGGCCCGCGCCACTGGCATCCCGCAATCCACGATCTCCGCGATCGAGAACGAGAGGGTGCGGCTGGGAGTCGAGCGCGCCAAGGTTCTTGCGCGCGCGCTGCGCTGCCATCCGGGTGTGCTCGTCTTCCCAGGATGGGATTCCGAGTTTGCGGACGCCGCATGACCAGTTGCTGCAGCGGACGCTTGATCTCGCTGTCCGGCCGCTGTCGCAGCCGGTCACCGGCGTCAAGCGCCGTTGAGCGTCGTCGTTAGGCCACGCAATCTGCACTGCAGTGCCACCCACGCCTCTTGATCCGGTACACCCCCAGTTCCCCAGTCCCAGACGCTGGGCAGCTCGCGGCTTGGCAGTCTTCTTCCTCGCCATAGTCAGTTACTCCGTCTACATCGCGCTCAAACTCCTTGTCTCGAGATGCGAAGGTTTCAGTTGCACTTACCTGGGGATCGCATGGCTGTTCTGGCTCGGTGTCTTGTTCTTGCCAGCTACCGCCAGCGGATACTTTGCCCAAAGATCCGCAGCCCTTGGGCCAAGGTCACGGTCGGTTCTGCGGGCCACTTGGCTCGTCCACAATCTCTTGTCCGTCGGCCTTCTGGTTTGGTGGCTCTTCCAGAGCTCTTAGTCTCCGCGCGCACCACCAGCCGTTCAGGCTACCAGCGAGGCGCTTTCACAGGTCGCACGCTCAACGTCCGTGCCGCGTGGGCTAACGCCTCGCTCAAGTTGAGCCCCAACGGCGGGCCACGCGGGCCAGGGCGGCGGTACCCTGTACATTCTCGCCAACTTGGCCCGCGCGTCCCACCGCTGGTACCAACTTAGCTCGAACGTTAGACTGCACGAGACACAGGCTGACGGCGCGAGACCCAGTCCGCCTATACACGATCTGAGCCACCTGCTTCGCTCATCACATCCAATGCTTTCAATCATCGGAGCAGTGCTTTGCACAGCGATGGGGCTCTTGGGAGTCCTCGCACCGTACCGAGCTGCCAAGCTCGTCTCAATCGAGCCCGTCGGGGGTCTCGGCGTATCGGAGATCCGGGCGACCTACGGTGGTGTCTTCCTCGCCATGGGTGTGACCTGCCTCGTCATCCGGTCTCCGGACGCCTACCTGATCGCTGGCGCATCCTGGCTCGGAGCTGGTCTCCTCCGGTTTCCCTCTCTTGTTCTGGACAAAGGTAGCTTCCCTAAAGCCCTAGGAGGGGCTGCTCTCGAACTGACGATTGGCATCCTCTTGCTTTCCGGTGCTGACGTGCCCTAGGATCCTCGGCCCACGAATTCCTGGGAAATGGCTCGGTTTTGGATCTGGGGCTGGGGTCGATGCTGCTGGCTGAACTCCAACGGGGTCAAGTAGTCCAGGCTGCTGTGCGGCCGAACGGCGTTGTAGTGCCGCCGCCAGGCCTCGATCACGATGCGTGCTTCGCGTCGGGTCCGGAACCATTCGACGTTCAGGCACTCGTCGCGCAGCCGGCCGTTGAAGCTCTCGTTGGTGCCGTTCTGCCAGGGCTTGCCGGGGTCGATATGGACGGTCTCGACCCTGTTCTCGGTCAGCCAGCGCAGCACCGCCATGCTCACGAACTCCGGGCCGTTGTCGCTTCGGATGAACGCCGGGATGCCGCGCTCGCTCATCAGCTTCGCGAGCAGCTCGACGACACGGGCCGAACGGATCGAGCCGGCGACGTCGATCGCCAGGCATTCACGAGTGAACTCGTCGACGATCGACAGGCACTTGAGCTTCTGGCCGTTCGCGCACGCGTCGAAGACGAAGTCGTACGCCCAGACGTGATTGGCGGCCCTGGGCGGCAACGGGCGCGGTCTGGAGCTGGATATCCGCTTCCTGCGCCGCTTGGCAGGCAACTGCAGCTTTGCCTTGCGCCACAGACGTTCGGCTCGGCTCGGGCTCATCGAATGACCCTCTCGGCCGAGGAAGATGCGGATGCGGCGATAACCGTATCGCGGATACATCCCCGACAGTCGTTTCATCGCTTCGATCGCCGGCGCGTCCTTCACCTCCAGCGTCGAGACGTAATTCAGCGCCGAACGCGCCACTCCGATCAGCCTGCACGCCCGTCGCTGCGAGATGCCACGGTCGATGAGCAATCCGACCTGTTGGCGACGAGCGGGCAGGCTCACCACTTTCGGCGTACGACTTCCTTCATCGCGTCGATCTCGAGATCCCGCTCGGCGAGCAGCTTCTTGAGCTTCGCGTTCTCGGCCTCCAGCGCCTTCATCTTCTTCACGTCGTTCGGCTCGAGGCCCGCGAAGTGCTGACGCCAGGAGTAGATCGTCTGCTCGCTGACCTTGTTCTTCTTGGCCGCCGCAGCCACGGAGGTCTTCTCCGCTTCACGCAGGATCTCGACCATCTGCTCTTCGGTGAATCGGCTCTTTCTCATCGGCTCTTCCTTTCGGATGAAGAGCCATCTTTCCAGAAACTATTGGGACGAGAAACTCGGGCACGTCAGTTCTTCGTTGCGCAGAGCGACGGAACCGTGGTCGGAACTGGTGCGCCATGCCGAGCGCGCTCTGTCCGCCGCGGGCTGCATGAAGATCAATCTGCAGGTGCTGTCGTCCAATGAAGCGACCGCCGCCTTCCACAGGTCGCTCGGCTATGGCGTCGAGCCGCGCATCAGCACGGGCAGAGTGCTTCGGGAGAACGTGCCGTCGCAGGATCGGGTCTGACGCCAGGGTGCAGCGGACGGTGACGTTGCGCACCTCGACCGACCTCGCTTCGACTTGCCCCCGCTTGCGGGCAACGTGTAGCCTGCTGTCGCCCGGGCAAGGCCACGTCGGGCATCCCGAAGGACACGCCCCGTGATCGACGCCCAGTGGTTCCTCTTCATCGTCGCCTCGGCGCTCGTCATCGTGACGCCGGGGCAGGACATGATCCTCGTGATGTCCAGGTCTCTGACGCACGGCACGCGCGCGGGCGTCGCCACCGCGGCGGGCGTCAGCGTCGGGCTGGTCGGCCACACGCTGCTCGCGACCGCCGGCCTGGGTGCGGTGCTGCGCACCTCCGAATGGGTCTTCACCGCGATCAAGCTCGTCGGCGCCGCGTACCTGCTGTACCTGGGCGTGCAGCTGCTCCTCACGCGCAGTGCCCAGCTGGAAGGCCAGGCGTCGGTGGCGCAGTCGTATCGGCGCCTGTTCCTGACCGGCGCGGCCTCGAACATCAGCAACCCGAAGATCGCGGTCTTCTACTTCGCCTTCCTGCCGCAGTTCGTGCCGCACGATGCGGCCCATCCGACGCTGAGCATCCTCGTCTTGGGGCTCGTCTTCGCCGCACTGACCTTCGTGATCAAGGGGCCGGTCGCGGTGTTCTCCGGTCAGCTCTCGTCGTGGTTCCGCTCGCGGCCCGCCGCGCTCGTCCGGCTGTACCGCTTCAGCGGGCTTGTCATGCTCGGGCTGGCCGTTCGGCTGGCGCTGTCGCGACGCAGTGAGGGCTGACCTGTCCGCATCGACCCCAACGCGCGAGACCGTCGTCATGACGACGACGACTTCCACGCACTGGACCATGCAGGCGGCGTCGTCGCCGCTCATCGCGGGGTGCCGCTCGAAGCCGAGGGCGGTATAGAACGCGATCGAGGCGTCGAGGTCGGCGACCGGCAGGCTGAGGAAGATCTTCCAGGTCATGGCGGGTCTCGGGAAGGTGGACGGGGCGTGCGGACGCAGGGGTACGCCGGCACGACGATCGGACGGAAGTCGGATCGACACGACCGGGACGAGGGTGGCACGATCGCATGGCATGGAGATCCGTCGCGCCACCGAGTCCGACGCCGAGGCGATCGCCGCGCTGGTCGGCGAGCTCGCCGACCCGTTCTTCGTGTCGCCGACGCGCGAGGGCGCCGAAGCCTTCCTCGCCGCGATCGGCGTCGACGCGATCCGCGGCTCCCTGGCGTCGGAGGCGTTCTCGTACCACGTGGCGACGTCCGACGGACGGCTCGCCGGCGTCGTCGCGATGCGCGACGGCCGGCACCTGTTCCACCTGTTCGTCGCGCCCGCGTTCCAGCGGGCCGGGCTCGCCCGCCGGCTGTGGCACCTCGTCGAATCCGAGGCGCTCGAACCCGGCGCACCCGACGCCTTCACCGTGAACGCCAGCCTCGCGGCGGTGCCGGTCTACCGACGGTTCGGCTTCGAGCCGGACGGGCCGATGCGCGTGCGAGAGGGCGTGATGTTCCTCCCGATGCGGCTGACCCGGCCACCCGCAGCGTCCGACGAGCCGTGCTAACGTCACTTCACCGAACGCCACGGAGCCCACGCGGATGCCCACCTACGCCTTCACCACTGCCCGCGCGCTGACCGCCGCGCAGCGCGGCGCACTCGTCGAGTCGGTCACCGAGATCCACGCGGTCGAGGCGACCGCGCCGCGCTACTTCGTGCAGGTGGTGTTCCACCGCGTCGAGCCCGGCTCGATCTTCATCGGGGGCGAGCCGGCGTCGCCGGACCACGTGTGGGTGCGCGCCGACATCCGCTCCGGACGCACGCCCGCCCAGAAATCGAAGATGCTGCGTCGGATCATGGCCGAGACGAGCGAGATCCTCGGTATCTCCGAGCAGGCGGTCTGGGTCTACATCTCCGACATCCCGGCGCACGGCGTGCTCGAGTTCGGCAACGTGCTGCCCGAGCCGGGCGGCGAGCCGGCGTGGCTGGCCTCGCTGCCGGCCGAGCTGCGCGAGAAGCTCGAACGCTCGGCCTGAGCCGCCCGCGACGGGTGTCGAAACGGGGCAGGCCCGATCGTCGTGGCTGGACGGCAGGTGCCGCGAACCCACCTCACACCGAGGACCCACCGATGAAGATCACCATCGTGCGCTGGAACGCCGCGTCGGACGACTGGCACACCGTGCGCGCGTCGGTCGACCTGCGCGAGGGCGGCACCTTCACCTCGCGGATGGAGGCGAAGGACGGCAGCATGCGCTTCGACTTCGAGGGCACCTACACGAAGGTCGAGCCGCAGCGGCGGCTCGAGGCGACGTTCGGCGACCGGGCGCTGGTGGTGGAGTTCGAGCCGGGGCCCGACGGCACGATGGTGCGCGAGACCTTCGATGCCGAGACGGTCTTCCCGATCGAGCAGCAGCGCGCCGGCTGGCAGGCGATCCTCGACAACTTCGCGCGGCACGTGGAGCAGGGCGGTATGGCGCGCACGACAGGAGCCTGAATGACGCCACTGTTCGCGAAGCTCGACCTCGGCGCGAACGCCGTCGTCCACGTGCTCGGCGCGCCCGACTCGTTCGAGCCCGAACTGGCCGCGCTCGGGCGCGCCGGCTTCGAGCCGGTCCGGCAGGTCGCGATCGACGAGGACTGGTCGGCGCTGCGCTTCAGGCGGGTCGAGTACATCGCGTCGATGAAGCGCCACGCCGACGGTGCGCTCACGGCCGCGGGGCGCGCGAGGGCGGCGGCGCAACGCGGGCGATGAAGCGTCTCCTCGTCCTCCTCGTCGTCGTCGCCAGCCTCGCGGGCAACGCGTGGCTCGCGTGGCGGTTGTGGACGGGGTCGGGGGCGACGCGCACCGCACAGTCGAGCGGCGAGCGGATCGTGATGCGCACGCCGGGCGGGCTGCTCGAGGTCAGCACGGTGACAGCCGAGGAGCGCTTCGATTCGAGCACCGAGCACACGGTGCTCGGCGTGCCGGTCGGGCGCACGGTCGCCTCGGTTCGGGTGCCCACGGTCTACCGCTACCACGTGCCGCTCGCGTCGGAGTGGACGCTGCGCCAGTCGGGCGAGGCGCTGATCGTCGTCGCGCCGAAGGTGCGGCCGACCGTGCCGGTGGCGATCGACACCGGGCGGATGGAGGCCTTCTCGGCCGGGGTCTGGTCGCCGTTCACCGGCGAGGCCGCGGTGGCCGCGCTGCGCCGCTCGATCAGCGAGCGGCTCGAGAAGAAGGCGGGCTCGCCCGAGCTGCTGCTGCTGCAGCGCGAGTCGGCGCGGCACACGGTGACCGAGTTCGTGCGCAAGTGGGTGCTCGAGCAGCCGCGCTGGAAGGGCGCGACCGCGCCGACGGTGCTCGTGTTCTTCGAGGACGAGCCGCTCGGGCGCGAGGCGGGGCCGCTCTTCGAACGGATGCCCTGAGCGGCACGGCCGCAGCGCGGTCGCAGCGCCGCCCCCTATACTGAGCCCACGAACGAGGAGGAGACACCATGACGATCCGCTCCCCGCGGCGCGCGTTCTCGCTCGGCCTGGCCGCGCTCGCCGCCGCCCCCGCCGTGCGCGCGCAGGAATGGCCGAGCCGCCCGATCACGGTGGTGATCCCCGCGGCCCCCGGCGGCGCCACCGACATCGTCGGCCGCGTGATGGCCGAGGAGCTCGCGAAGAGGCTCGGACAGTCGGTCGTCGTCGACAACCGGGGCGGCGCCTCGGGCATGCTCGGCACGCAGGCGGTCGCCCGCGCGGCGCCCGACGGGCACACGCTGCTGATCGCGTACTCGACGCCGATCTTCTACGTGCAGCACATGTTCTCGAAGGTCGGCTACGACGTCCGCAAGGACTTCGAGATGATCACGCAGGTGGCCGCGACCAGCCTGGTGCTCACCGTCAACGAGCGCGTGCCCGCGAAGAACATGAAGGAGTTCATGGGCTGGGCGCAGGCGAACAAGGGCAAGCTCAACTACGGCTCGTACGGCACCGGCTCGGCCGGGCACCTGATGAGCGCGTACCTGAACCAGTCGCGCGACCTCGGCATGACCCACGTGCCCTACAAGAGCGAGGGGCCGTACATCCAGGACCTCGCGGCCGGCACGGTGCCCTGGGGCATGGGCACGCTCGGGCCCGCGCTGCCCTACCTGAAGACCGGCAAGGTGCGGATCCTCGCGGTGCTCGGCTCGAAGCGGCTGCCGGAGCTGCCCGATGTGCCGACGATGGCCGAGGCGGGCTTTCCGGACCCCGAGTTCGTCACCGTCGCGTGGTTCACGCTGCTCGCGCCCGCGGGCACGCCGCAGCCGATCGTGCGTCGCCTCGAGAAGGAGGCGATGGCGATCATCCAGTCGACGCCGATGAAGGCGCGCTTCCAGGTCTTCGGGCTGGAGGCGGTGAAGGGCGGCTCGGAGCAGTTCAAGCGCGACTTCGAGGCCAGCTCGCCGATCATCGAGAAGCTGGTGCGGATCTCCGGCGCGAAGATGGACTGAAGGGAGCCCCCGCCATGTCGTCCCGCACCATCCGCCTGCATCGCGTCCTGCGCGCACCGCCGTCGCGGGTCTACCGCGCCTTCCTGGAGCCCGACGCGATCGTCCGGTGGCTGCCGCCGTACGGCTTCACCTGCACGGTCCACGCGCTCGACGCGCGTGTCGGCGGCCGCTTCCGGATGTCGTTCACGAACTTCGGCGGCGGCGGCTCGCACTCGTTCGGCGGCGAATACCTCGAGCTGGTGCCGAACGAGCGCATCCGCCATACCGACGTGTTCGAGGACCCGAACCTGCCCGGCACGATCGAGGTCACGGTCGTGCTGAAGCCGGTGTCCTGCGGCACCGAGCTGCGCATCGAGCAGGCGAACATCCCGGCGCCGATCCCGCTCGAGATGTGCCACCTCGGCTGGCAGGCGTCGCTCGAGCAGCTCGCCCGGCTGGTCGAGCCCGAGATCCCGGGCTGAGCGCGCCGGCCTTCGAGGTCCGATCGATGTTCTCCCACGTGTTCGTCGGCGTTTCCGATTTCGACCGCGCGCTCGCGTTCTACGAGCCGGTGATGGCCGCGCTCGGCATTCCGTCGCGCTTCGTCGAGCGCTCGCGCCCGTGGGCCGGCTGGCAGACGCCGGGCGGGCCGCGGCCGCTGTTCCTGATCGGCCGCCCGTACGACCGGCTCGCGCACGACGCGGGCAACGGACAGATGGTCGCCTTCCTCGCCACCGACCGCGACCGCGTCGACCGCTTCCACGCGGCCGCGCTCGCCAACGGCGGCACCTGCGACGGCCCGCCCGGGCCGCGGCCCGAGTACCACGCCGACTACTACGGCGCGTACGTGCGCGACCCGGACGGCAACAAGCTCTGCGCGGCCTGCCACGACGGGGTCGAGGACGGGGCGGGTGGCGCGAGCGGTCGCCGGCCTGCCGCGGCGCGCTGAGGTCCGACGGTGGGCCGCGCGATCGTCCTCGCCACGCCGGTGTTCCTCGCGCTGATCGCGCTGGAATACGCGTGGGGCCGGCGCACCGGGCGCAACACCTACGGCCTCTCCGACGCGGTGTCGAGCATCGCGCTCGGCATCATGAGCCAGTACACCGCGGTATTCACGCGGCTGCTTCGGGTCGGCGTCTACGCGGCGGCCGCGTCGTCGCTGTCGCTCGTGCCCGCCGAGGCCGCGGCCGCGTTCTGGACGAGCCCGCTCGGCTGGGTGCTCGCGCTGGTCTTCTACGACTTCTGCTACTACTGGCTGCACCGTGCGGGCCACGAGAGCGCGATCTTCTGGGCGGCGCACGTGGTGCACCACCAGAGCCGGCACTACAACCTGTCGACCGCGCTGCGCCAGACCAGCTCCGGCGCGCTGCTCGGCTGGGTGTTCTACCTGCCGATGGCAGTGGCGGGCGTGCCGTCGCAGGTGTTCGCGATCGTCGCGCTCGTCGACCTGCTGTACCAGTTCTGGGTGCACACCGAGCACGTCGGCAAGCTCGGCTGGTTCGACCGCTGGTTCGTGAGCCCGAGCAACCACCGCGTGCACCACGCGATCCAGGACGGCTACCTCGACCGCAACTACGGCGGCGTGCTCGTCGTCTGGGACCGGCTCTTCGGCACCTTCGTCGAGGAGGGCGAGCGCTGCACCTACGGCACGCGCAAGCCGCTCGACTCCTGGGACCCGGTGTGGGCGAACGTCGAGGTCTACGCGGGCATCGTGCGAGACGCGTGGCACGCGCGCGATTGGCGCGACAGGGCCCGCGTGGTGTTCGGCCGGCCGGGCTGGCGGCCCGCGGACGTCGCCGCGCGCTTCCCGGTCGCGACGCTCGACCCGGCGCGCCCCGGGCGCTTCGATCCCGAGGCGACGCCCACCGCGCGCGCGCTCGCGATCGCGTGCTTCGTCGTCGCGCTCGGCGCCACCACCGCGTTCCTGTGGGAGGCCGACACGCTGCCGGTCGCGGTTCGCGCGATCGGCGTCGTCGCGCTGACGGCGCTGCTGTGGCTGTCGGGCGCGCTGCTGCAGGGCCGGCTGCCCGCGATGCTCGGCGCGGCCGGGCTCGCGGCGGTCGGCGCGACGGCCGGGGCGGCGCTCGCCGCGGCGCAGGCGGGCGGCCTCGACTGGGCGACGCTCGGGCGCGCCTGCAAGCCGCTGGTGCTCGGCCTCGCGGCTGCCTGGGCGTGGCGGCGCTGGCGTGCCTCGGACGCCGCCGACGCACGCGCGCACGCACTGCTGCTCGCGGCGCTGGTCGCCTCGCTCGCCGGCGACGTCGCGCTGATGGTCTCCGGCGGCTTCCTGCCCGGCCTGGTCGCGTTCCTGTTCGCGCACGTCGCGTACGTGATGCTGTTCGCGCGCGGCGTCGGCGCGATGCCGAGCCGCAGCGCCGCGTTCGCGGTGGCGGTCTACGGCCTCGCGATGCTCGCCGTGCTGTGGCCTCACCTGCCGGCGGGGCTGCGCGGCCCGGTCGCCGCCTACGTCGCGGTGATCTCGGCGATGGGCGCGCAGGCGATCGGGCGCGCGCTCGTGCAGCGCGACGCGGCGTCGGTCGCGACCGCGGCCGGCGCGCTGCTCTTCGTCGCGTCGGACACGGTGCTCGCGCTCGACCGCTTCGTCGCGCCGGTGCCGCTCGCGCCGTTCTGGATCCTGTCGACCTACTTCACCGCGCAGCTGCTGATCGCGCGCCACGCGCTTCCCGATCCGCCGGCTCGACGCGCCGCGTCGCTTCCGGTACACGTCGCGGGATGACGACCGACCCGCACGCGCTCTGCGAGCAGCGCTGGTTCGAGGACTTCCGCGTCGGCGAGCGCTTCCCGCTGCCGTCTCGAACGATGACCGAGGCCCTCTTCGCCGCGTTCCAGCTCGCCAGCGGCGACAACCACCCGTCGCACTACGACGTCGAGTACTGCCGCGCGCACGGCCACGCGGGGCTGCTCGCGCACGGCTTCCAGGTGCTGGTGCAGACGGCCGCGGGCGCGGGCCTCTTCCCGCACATGGTCGAGGACTCGATGAAGGGCTTCATCGACCAGAGCAGCCGGTTCCTGAAGCCGGTGATCGCCGGCGACACGCTGCGCTGCACGCTCGAGGTCGCCGAGCTGGTGCCCGGCCGCACGACCGGCGTCGTCGCGATGCGCTCGAGCGTCGTCAACCAGCGCGGCGAGCTGGTGATGGACGGCACCCAGCGCTACCTGCTGAAGCGGCGCGTGCCGCTCGGCGAGGCTTCCGGAGACCCGACCCGATGACGATCGACACCCTCGAGGCGCTGCGTGCGCTGTACCCGCCCGCCAAGGAGCGCTCGCTCGCGAAGCAGCTCGACGCGCTCGACGCGCACTGCCGCAACTTCGTCGCGCTGTCGCCGTTCGTCGTGCTCGCGAGCACCGGCGCCGACGGCACGATGGACGCGTCGCCGCGCGGCGGCGCGCCGGGCTTCGTGCTCGCGCCCGACGCCCACACGCTGTGGCTGCCCGACGCGACCGGCAACAATCGGCTCGACACGCTCGAGAACATCGTCGCGACCGGCCGGCTCGGGTTGCTGTTCATGGTCCCCGGCGTCGACGAGACGCTGCGGGTCAACGGCGATGCGCGGCTGTCGACCGAGCCGGCGCTGCTCGCGCGGTTCTCCGAGGCCTCGAAGCCGCCGCGGCTCGTCGTCGAGGTGAGCGTGCGCGAGGCCTACCTGCACTGCGCGAAGGCGCTGATGCGTTCGAAGCTGTGGGACCCCTCGCGTCACCCGCCGCGCTCGGCGCTGCCGACGATGGGCGAGATGCTGAAGGACCAGATCGGCGACGGTGCGCCCGCGGAGACGCAGGCCGAGATGCTGGTGCGCTACGCGGCCGACCTGTAGCGACGGCCCGCGGGCGCGGCGCCGGTCAGGCGAAGCGCCCGAACCAGGCGATCGACAGCACCCCGGCGAAGGCGGCGAGGAGCGCCGCGGCCGCCGCGAACAGCGAGGTCACCTCGGTGTCCTTGCGCTCGAGCACGAAGCGCGTGTTGAGCTCCTGGTAGACCTTCTTCAGGTCCTGCGCCGTGCCCGCGTGGTAGTACTCGCCGCGGGTGATCTCGGCAACCGCCTTCAGCGTCTCCTCGTCGAGCCGCACGTAGGCCGACCAGCCCTCGAAGCCGATCGTCGCGCCCTCGACGGTGCCGAAGCCGACGGTGAACACCCGCACGCCACGGTCGGCCGCCATCTTCGCGACCTCGATCGGGTCGGGGCCGGTGGTGCGCCGCCCGTCGGACAGCAGCACGATCACGCCCGACGGGTACGAGCCCGGCTTGACCGGCGGCGGACGCTCGCGCTTGGGCTCCTGAGGCTTGTCGATCGCCGTGCCGCGCCCGCCGGCGGCGCCGCCCGGGCGGCCGAACACCACCGACTCGACGTCGATGTCGTCGTCGGGAAAGAGCGTGGCGAGCGAGACGACCAGCGCACTGCCGGTGGCGGTGCCGCGCTGCAGCTGGAAGCGGTCGATCGCGGCGATCAGCTCGTCGCTGCGGTCGGTCGGCTTCTGCACGAGCTGCGCCGAGCCGCCGAACGACACGATGCCGATCCGGGCGCGCGGCGGATGGTCCTCGATGAACGCCTTGGCCGCGGCCTGGGCGGCGGTGATCCGGTCGGGCAGGACGTCGGTGGCGCGCATGCTCAGCGACACGTCGATCGCGAGCACGATGGTCTGGAACTGCGAGGGCAGGGTGATGACCGCGGTGGGCCGCGCGATCGCGACGGTGGCGGCTGCGAGCGCGAGCAGCAGCAGCGCCGGCGGCACGTGGCGGCGCACCCGCGAGGCCGGCCCGAGCGCCTCGCGCACCAGCGCCAGGCTCGCGTAGGAGACGGCCGCCTTGCGACGCCGCAGCAGCCACAGGTACGCGGCCACGCAGGCCGGCAGGGCCAGCAGCAGCCACAGCATCTGGGGCCACAGGAACGACATCGGGTACCGCCTCCGTGCGGCGTCGCCCGATCCCCGCCGGATCGGACGCGCACCCCCCGTTTATAGCATCCGCCCCCCGGATCGGAACAGCGCGGTTGCCGCCGCCGCGGGGGCATCCCAGAATCGGGCGATCCCCGCACGGAGTCCGCCATGCCCGACGTCGACGCGATCCGCACGATCCTCGCCCCGCTGCTGCCCGGCCTGATGGGCGTCACGCTCCTCGAGGCCGGGCCCGAGCGGGTCGTGGCCACGATGCAGGTGCGGCCCGACCTCTGCACGACCGGCGGGATCCTGCACGGTGGTGCGGTGATGGCGTTCGCCGACACGCTGGGCGCGGTCGGCACCTTCGTGAACCTGCCGCCGGGCGCACGCACCACGACGACCGACTCGTCGACCAAGTTCCTCGCGGCCGCTCCGGTCGGCAGCACCGTCACCGGCGAATGCACGCCGTTCCACCGCGGCCGCACGACGATGGTCTGGCAGACGCTGGTCAGGGCCGAGTCCGGCAAGCTGTGTGCGGTGGTGACTCAGACGCAGCTGGTCATTCCCGCCTGAAGGCGCCGTCGTTCGGCGGCCCGCCGGCGACCGCCGCCCGGGAATCGGGTATGGTGCCGGTTTCGAGGGGGTAACCCACTTGGCGAAGCCGAACTACCAGTACGAGAAGCGCCAGCGCGAGCTGGCGAAGAAGGCCAAGAAGGCCGAGAAGGCCGCGCGCAAGGCCGCCGGCAAGCCCGAGGACGGCTCGGACGCGCCCGACGACGGCCTGCCGCCCGCCGAGGGCGAAGCGGGCGCGACGCCCGATCCGGCGGCGCCCGTCCCCGGGCAGGGCTGAAGCGCCCGACGCACGGGCGCCGGCCGCCTCGCGGTCGAGGCCCGTCTCGGGTGCGCCGCGGCCCGCCGAAGGCGCCGGCCGCGGTCCGCGCCGCTCAGGCGGCGGCGGGCTTGTAGGTGTCGAAGGCGATCCGCTCGCGGGCGATCGCCGCCGCGAAGGCCGGCTGCTGCGCGACCCCCAGCACGAGGTCGCGCAGCGCCGGCAGCGACGCCGGGTCGATGCCCGCGTAGCCGCTCCAGCGGAACACCGTCAGCACATAGGCGTCGAGCAGCCCGGCCGACGGGCCGGACAGGAACGGCTGCGCGCAGTCGACCCAGCCCTGGATCCGCTCCATCTGCCCGCGGTAGGTCGCGATCGCGTGGGCGCGGACCTTCGCCTGCGCGTCGGCGTCATCGGTGAACTTGCCCGGCATGAACACGTGCGTGAAGGTCGGGTGCACCGTGTTGTTCAGCCACGCGAGCATCGACATCGTCTGCGCGCGCGCCCACGGATCCGCGGGCAGCAGCCCGGCCTTCGGCCAGCGGCCGTCGATGTACGACAGGATCGCGAGGATCTGCGTCAGCGGCTTGCCGTCGACGAGCAGCATCGGCACCTGGCCGTCGGGGTTCATCGCGAGGTACTCGGGCGTCTTGTGCTCGCCCTTGTGCAACTTCACCTGCGCGTAGTCGAAGGTCTCGCCGCAGGCGGCGCTCACCAGCTCGAGCGCGGCGTGCGGGATGAACGAGCACGCGCCGGGCGCGTAGTACAGGCGGACGGTCATCGGGGGTCTCCTCGGCGTTCCGGATGTGCGCCGGCCGGCGGCGGCCGGGACGCGTGCCGCGAGGTTACCGCAGTCGGCGCCGCGCGTCGGCCCCTACAATCCGGGCCATGGAGTCGGTCGACGCGGTGGTGGTCGGCGCCGGTGTCGTCGGGCTCGCGGTCGCGCGGGCGCTGGCGCTCGGCGGCCGAGAGGTGCTGGTGCTGGAGGCGAGCGAGGCGTTCGGCACCGGCACGTCGTCGCGCAATTCCGAGGTCATCCACGCGGGCATCTACTACCCGAGCGGCTCGGCGAAGGCGCGCCTGTGCGTCGAGGGCAAGCGGATGCTCTACGCGTACTGCGCGGCGCACGGCGTCGCGCACCGGCGGATCGGCAAGGTGCTGGTCGCCTCCGACGCGTCCGAGATCCCGGTGCTCGATGGCTACGCGCGCAAGGCCGCGACCAACGGCGTGCCGCTCGAGCCGCTGTCCGCGGCCGACGTCGCGCGGCTGGAGCCGGCGGTGCGCGCGGTCGCGGGGCTGTGGTCCGAGAGCACCGGCATCGTCGACAGCCACGGGCTGATGCTCGCGCTGCTCGGCGACGCCGAGGGCGCGGGCGCGACGCTGGTGGTGCACACCCCGGTGGTCGAGGGGCGCGCGGTCGACGGCGGCTTCGAGCTGCGCACCGGGGGCGACGAGCCGATGGACCTGCGCTGCACGCTGCTGGTCAACGCCGCGGGGCTGTCCGCGCAGCGCGTCGCGCGCGCGATCGAAGGCATGCCCGCCGCGCAGGTGCCGCCGGCGTTCTACGCGAAGGGCCACTACTTCACGCTCGCCGGCCGTTCGCCGTTCTCGCACCTGGTCTACCCGATGCCCGACCACGCCGGCCTCGGCATCCACGTGACGCTCGACCTCGCGGGACAGTGCAAGTTCGGCCCCGACGTGACGCGCTGGCCCGAGGCGCCCGACTACACGTTCGAGCACGGGCTGGAGCCGAAGTTCTATGCCGCGATCCGCCGCTACTGGCCCGAGCTCCCGGACGGCGCGCTGCAGCCGGGCTACACCGGCGTGCGGCCGAAGGTCGGCGGGCCCTCCGACCCCGCCGGCGACTTCGTGATCCAGGGCCCCGCAGTGCACGGGCTCGCGGGGCTGGTGAACCTGTTCGGCATCGAGTCGCCCGGGCTCACGTCCTCGCTCGCGATCGCGCGCGAGGTCGCGCTCCGGCTCGGCGTCGACCCGTCGCCCTCCGAGTGCTGAAGGCGGACACCGCCCGCAACCGGCTCATCGGGATCGGGCTGGTGTCGGTGACCTTCGTGTGCTTCGCGGTGCTCGACACCACCGCGAAGTGGCTGGTGCGCACGCTGCCGGTGGTGGAGGTGGTGTGGCTGCGCTTCGTCGGTCACGTGCTGTTCACCGGCCTGCTGCTCGCGCCGCGCCACGGGCGCGCGCTGCTGAAGGCCGCGCACCCGAAGCTGCAGCTGCTGCGCGGCACGATGCTGTTCGCGATGACCGGGCTCAACTTCTGGGCGCTGCAGTACCTGCAGCTCGCCGAGACCGGCGCGATCCAGTTCGCGGTGCCGCTGCTGATCGCGCTGATCGGCGCGTGGCTGCTCGGCGAGCGGCTCGACGCCGGCCGATGGGCGGCGATCGGCGCGGGCTTCGTCGGCGTGCTGCTGATCGTGCGGCCGGGCACCGGCGGCTTCCACCCGGCGATGCTGCTGGCTTTGGGCAACGCGGTGCTCTACGCGCTCTTCAACCTGCTCACGCGCCGGCTCGCCGCGACCGACCGGCCCGAGGCGACGCAGTTCCTGTCTGCGCTCGCCGCGGCGACGCTGCTCGCGCCGTTCGGGATCGCCGCGTGGCGCATGCCGGCGGACGCGACCGAGTGGGCGCTGCTCGCGCTGCTCGGGATCGCGGGCGGCACCGGGCACTGGCTGCTCGCGGTCGCGCACCGCTTCGCGCCGGCCTCGACGCTCGCGCCGTTCCTGTACCAGCAGATCGTCTGGATGACGCTGCTCGGCTGGGCGGTGTTCGGCGACGTGCCGGGCTGGCCGGTGGTGGCGGGGACCGGGGTCGTGGTCGCGAGCGGCCTGTACCTGATCGCGCGCGAGCGCGCGCCGCGTTGAGCGCCGGCGCGGCGCGGCGGTCGCGCGCCGCGCCGGAGCCCGGCCGTGGGCTCCGGTAACATCGCCGGATCCACGACCCGAGCCCGACGATGGCCGAGACCGACGCGCTTCCCCGCTGGCAGCTGGACTTCGACCGGTGGCCGTACCCGGCCGTCTGCGCGCATCGCGGCGCGGGCAAGCTCGCGCCCGAGAACACGCTCGCCGCGTTCCGCGTCGGCGCGTCGCACGGCCAGTCGATGTTCGAGTTCGACGTGAAGCTGAGCGCCGACGGCAAGCCCTTCCTGCTGCACGACGCGACCCTCGAGCGCACCACCAGCGGCCGCGGCGCGGCGGGCGGCGCGACGCTCGCCGAGCTCGCGCAGCTCGACGCCGGCTCGTGGCACTCGGCGCCGTGGGCGGGCGAGCCGGTGCCGACCTTCGCGAACGTCGCCGCGTGGCTGCGCGCGAACGGGCACCTCGCCAACGTCGAGGTCAAGCCGAGCCCGGGGCGCGAGGTCGAGACCGGCGCACTGGTCGCGATCGCCGCGGCGCACGCGTGGCGCGACGCGCCGGTGCCGCCGCTGCTGTCGTCGTTCTCCGAGGCCGCGCTCGCCGCCGCGCGCCGCACGGTCCCGACGCTGCCGTACGCGCTGCTCGTCGACACGCTGCCCGACGACTGGCTCGAGCGGGTGCGCGCGCTCGGCTGCGTCGCGCTCGACGCCAACCACCGCGTGCTGACCGAGGCTGTGGTCGCGCGCGCGCACGCCGAGCGCCTGCGCGTGCTCTGCTACACCGTCAACGACCCGGTGCGCGCGGCGCTGCTGCGCGGCTGGGGCGTCGACTGCGTGATCACCGACGCGGTCGACACGATCCGCCCGTGAAGGGCCCGAACCAGGGGGAGACGAATCGATGGAAGACCGCATCCGCGTGACGATCGAGGCCGGCGTGGCCGAGGTGAGGCTCGTGCGCGCCGACAAGATGAACGCGCTCGACCCGGCGATGTTCGACGCCCTGCGCGCGACCGGGCAGCGGCTGATCCGCGAGCCGGGGCTGCGCGCGGTCGTGCTGTCGGGCGAGGGCAGGGCGTTCTGCGCCGGGCTCGACTTCGGGCGCTTCGAGAAGATGGCCTCGGCGCCGGGCGACGGCGGCATGGGCATTTCGCACGAGATGCGGCTCGGCTCGCGCACGCACGGGATCTCCAACGACGCGCAGTACGCGGTGATGGTCTGGCGCGATGTCCCGGTGCCGGTCATCGCGGCGGTGCACGGCGTCGCGTTCGGCGGCGGCTTCCAGCTCGCGCTCGGCGCGGACCTGCGCTTCGTGACGCCCGACTGCCGGATGTCGGTGATGGAGATCAAGTGGGGCCTCGTGCCCGACATGGGCGGCGCGCTGCTGATGCGCGACCTCGCGCGCGCCGACGTGATCCGGGAGCTGACCTGGAGCGGGCGGGTGTTCGAGGGCGTCGAGGCGCAGGCGCTCGGCCTCGCGACCCGCGTGTGCGCCGACCCGCGCGCCGAGGCGCTCGCGCTCGCGCGCGAGATCGCCGGCAGGAGCCCCGACGCGATCCGCGCCGGCAAGCGGCTGCTGCAGCTCGCCGAGTCTGCATCGCCGGCCGAGGTGCTGCAGGCCGAGTCGGACGAGCAGATCAGGCTGCTCGGCAGCGCGAACCAGGTCGAGGCGGTGGCGGCGAACCTGCAGAAGCGGGCGCCGGCGTTCGTCGATCCGAAGGGGTGAGGCGGCGGCGCGGCGCGCCGGGCGGGGGGCCGGCGAGAGCCGCGCGGTCGCGGCGCGCGCCCGTCACCGGAGCCGTGCGCCTGCAGCGGCCTCAGTGCTCGCGCCGCGCGAGTCCATCGTCCGGCAGGTCGTACCACGGCGCCTTCGACGCCACGAAGATGTGCATCGTGGGCCTGAGCTCCGGGTCGTCGTCGAGCGTGCCCGCCGCGATGCCGACCTCGTCGGGCGCGCCGTGGCCGAGCCACTGCAGCGTGCTGCCGCAGCGCGTGCAGAAGGTGCGCGTCGCGTCGGGCGAGGACGCGTAGCGCCCGAGCAGGTCCTCGCCGCGCTCGAACGCGAAGTGCTCGACGCGCGTGTTCAGGTAGGTGCCGAAGGCCGCGCCGTGGTGCTTGCGGCGCATCGAGCAGTGGCAGTGGCTCATCCGGTAGACCGGGCCGGAGACGACGTAGCGGATGCCGCCGCACAGGCAGCTGCCGTGGAGCATGGGAGACCTCTCTGCCGCGCGTTCAGCGGCGGTTGACCAGCCAGATGCCGCCGGCGATCAGCGCGGCCGCGCCGAGCAGCGACGGCGTCATCGGCTCGCGCAGCAGCAGCGCGGCGAAGGCCACGCCGAAGAGCGGCGTCAGGAACGTGAAGGCCGAGACCTTGGCCGGCGAGTGTCGACGGATCATCACGAACCAGCCGAGGTAGCTGAACGACGCGACCGCGAGCACCTGCCACGCGAACGCACCCCAGACCAGCGGCGTCGGCGCGAACACGCCGCGCTCGCCCGCGGCGAGCGAGGCGGCGAGCAGCAGCGGCGCCGACACCGCGAGCTGCACGAACAAGGCCCGCTCCGGCGGCTCCGCGCGCAGCGGCGTGCCCTTGACGATCAGCGTCGTCGCGGCCCAGGCGGCGCCGGCGCCGAGGCACAGCAGGTCGCCGCGCCAGTCGCCGGCCGCGACGCCGTCGCCGTGATCTGCGAGCGCGACGACGACGCCGGCGAACGCGAGCACGAGGCCTGCGATCCGCGACGGGGTCAGCGGGTCGGCGAGCAGCCGGTGGCCGCCGATCGCGACGAAGAAGGGCGCGGTGTAGAGCAGCACCGAGCCGCGTGCGGCGCTGGTGAGCGCCATGCCGAGGTAGAGCATCACGAACTCGATCGCGAACACGGCACCGATCACGAGCGACCAGGCGCCCGAGCCCCGCGCGGGCACGAGCGAGGTGCCGCGCGACAGCGTCCAGGCGCCGACGACGATCGCGGCGGCGAGCGAGCGAAGCCCCGCCTGCCACAGCGGCGAGATGCCCTCCACCGCGACCTTGATCGAGATCTGGCCGAGCGCCCAGATCGCGCACAGACCGACCATCGTCGCGGCCGCGCCCGCGTCCATCGGGCGCGGGCCGAGGCTCGTCGCGGCGCTCATGCCGCCCCATTGGCGCTGCGCGCCATCCCCCCGAGGGGGAGCGAGCGCCTCCGATGCGGGAGGGCGCCGCAAGCATGCGGCGCCCGCTGCGCCGGCGGCGAGCGGTGCTCGCCGAAGCCCCGGCTACGCCGTGCGGCGCTCATGCCGCCCCGCTGCGGACCCGCGCGACCGCGTCGTGCCAGCCCGCCATCCGCGCGGTCGCCTCGTCGCGCGACATCGCGGGCTCGAAGCGGCGGTCGACCTGCCAGTGGCGCGCGAGCGTGGCCGCATCCTCCCAGTAGCCGGTGGCGAGGCCGGCGAGGCAAGCCGCACCGAGCGCGGTCGTCTCGAGCACCCGCGGGCGCACCACCGGCACGCCGAGCAGGTCCGCCTGGAACTGCATCAGCAGGTCGTTGGCCGACGCGCCGCCGTCGACGCGCAGTTCGGTCAGCGGATCGGCCGCGTCGCGCTGCATCGCCTCGAGCAGGTCGGCGCTCTGGAACGCGATCGACTCGAGCGCGGCGCGCGCGACGTGCGCGCGGGTCGCGCCGCGGGTGAGCCCGAGCAGCGCGCCGCGCGCGTCCGGGTCCCACCACGGCGCGCCCAGCCCGGTGAACGCGGGCACGCAGTGCACGCCGGCGGCGTCGGGCACCGAGCGCGCGAGCGGCTCGATGTCGGCCGCGCGCGCGATGATCCCGAGCCCGTCGCGCAGCCACTGCACGATCGCGCCGGCGACGAAGACGCTGCCCTCGAGTGCGTAGCGCCGGCCCGCGTCGGGGCCGCCCGCGATCGTCCACGCGGCGGTCGTCAGCAGCCCCGAGGCCGAGGCCTGCGGCCGGTCGCCGGTGTTCATCAGCAGGAAGCAGCCGGTGCCGTAGGTGTTCTTCGCCATGCCGGGCTCGAAGCACGCCTGCCCGAAGAGCGCTGACTGCTGGTCGCCCGCGATGCCGGCGAGCGGCACGCGCCGGCCCTCGAGCTCGATTTCGCCGATCGGGCCCGACGAGGGCACGATGCGCGGCAGCATCGCGCGCGGCACGTCGAAGAGCGCGAGCAGTGCGTCGCTCCAGTCGGCGGTGTGCAGGTCGAAGAGCAAGGTGCGGCTCGCGTTCGACGGGTCGGTGACATGCAGCGCGCCGCCCGACAGCTTCCAGGCGAGCCAGCTGTCGATCGTGCCGAAGGCGAGCTCGCCGCGCTCGGCCCGCGCCCGTGCGCCGGGCACGTGGTCGAGCAGCCAGCCGATCTTGGTGCCGGAGAAGTAGGGGTCGAGCACGAGGCCGGTCCGCTCGCGCACGAAGGCCTCGCGGCCCTCGGCCTTCAGCTGCGCGCAGCGCGGCGCGGTGCGGCGGTCCTGCCAGACGATCGCGGGTGCGATCGGCTCGCCGCTCGCGCGGTCCCACACCAGCGTGGTCTCGCGCTGGTTGGTGATGCCGATCGCGTGGACGCGATCGATGCCGACGCCGGCGCGCGCGAGCACCTCGGAGATCGTTGCGCGCTGCGTCGCCCAGATCTCGGTCGCGTCGTGCTCGACCCAGCCGGGCTTCGGGAAGTGCTGGCGGAACTCGCGCTGCGCGATCGCGACGATCGCGGCCGAGCGGTCGAACAGGATGGCGCGCGACGAGGTGGTGCCCTGGTCGAGCGCGAGCAGCAGGGTGTCGGTGCGGGGCATGGTCGCCGCAGTGTAGCGGCGCGGCGGCAGCCGACGCACGCCGCGGCGCGGCGCGCGCGTTCCGCGCGCAGTGCGCGCTCAGCCGAACCTGCCCTGCAGGAACCAGCCGGCATCCGCGTCGCCGGCGCGCGTGCGGAAGATCCAGACCCAGCCCGCCGACTCGCCCTCGGCGATGAAGTAGTCGCGCTGCACGAGGCCGTCGTCCCACCAGCCGGTCTCGATCCGCTCGGGGCCGGCGAGCAGGGTCAGCGGCCCGCGCCACCACGGCCGCTGGTCGCGCTCGGCGAGCGGCACCGGCTCGGGCAGCAGCCACAGCGGCCGCGGCAGCCCGGGCAGCGGCACGTCGACGCCGCGCACCGGCCGGTCGACCGGCTCGATGCGGTACGCCGCCTCGGGACGGTGGTCGGCCGCGAGCGCCAGCCGCTGCACGTGGTCGCGGCCGAGCCGCGCCTGCAGCCGCTCGACGAGCCGCGCGAGGCCCTCTTCGTCGGCGCCCGGCGCGGGGAACAGCTCGCCGTGCGTGCCCGGCAGCGCGACCGTGCGCGTGCACTCGAGCCGCAGCGTGTGCACCGGCGCCGGCAGCCGCAGCACCGCGAGCCGCTCGCGCAGCACCGCGACGAAGCGATCCGGGTCGCGGCTCGGCTGCCCGAGGCGCAGCGCGACGACCGTGGGCGCGCACGCGTGGCGGCCGCCGTCGTGCTCGCCGGTCAGCACCGCCTCGCGCGTGGCCGCCTGCCGCGCACCGAGCCAGCCGACCAGCTGCAGCAGCATCCGGCGCGCCGCGAACAGCAGCGCTTCGGCGTGCTCGACGTGCGCGAGCAGCTCGAGCCGCAGCGCGAAGCGCGGCGGCGCCTCGAACCAGCGGCGCGGCTCGGCGCGCCGGCCGAGCGCCATGTCGAGCTGCTCGACGAGCGCCGGCCCCCAGCGCCGCGCGAGGCCCGCGCGCG
>JBILTM010000240.1:0-6924 GCA_044371545.1 Burkholderiaceae bacterium | reverse complement strand
CCGCGGGCAGCGCGTAGCGCGCCTGGGTGTGCGTCGCCGCGATCGACAGCGTGCCGCCGTGCCCGGCCGCGTAGTGCTCGCCGACCTTGCGCAGCGCCGCGGCCTCGTCGAGCACGCGCTCGGCCGCCGCGAGGATCTTCTCGCCGGCCTCGGTCAGCTGCGTGTAGCGCTTGCCGTGGCGCACGAAGATCTGCACGCCGAGCTCGTCCTCGAGCTCGCGGATCTGCTTGGACAGGGCGGGCTGCGAGGTGTGCAGCACCTCGGCGGCGGCGGTCAGGTTCAGGCCGCGGCGGACGGTCTCGCGCAGCGAGCGCAGCTGCTGGAAGTTCACGGTGCGTGGGGACGGACTGGGGGAGCGCGGAGCCTGGGGGCCGGTGGCGCCCACCGCAAGCTCATGCGCATCGCGCCCGAGCTTATGCGGCGCTCGCGCACCGCGCGGACGGGGCGGCGCGCGGCCGCCCTGCCCCGCGCGTCAGGCCGGTGCCCGGCCGAACACCGGCTTGCCCTCGATGCGCCGGGTGATCACCCACTGCTGCGCGATCGAGAACAGGTTGTTGACCAGCCAGTAGAGCACCAGCCCCGCCGGGAAGAAGAAGAACATCACCGAGAAGATCAACGGCATCCACAGCATCATCTTGGCCTGCAGCGGATCGGGCGGCGTCGGGTTGAGCTTGGTCTGCACGAACATCGACACCGCCATCAGCAGCGGCAGGATGTACCACGGGTCGGGCGACGCGAGGTCCTTGATCCAGCCGAGCCACGGCGCGCCGCGCAGCTCGACCGACGCGAACAGCACGTAGTAGAGCGCGATGAAGACCGGGATCTGCACGACGATCGGCAGGCAGCCGCCGAGCGGGTTGATCTTCTCGGTCTTGTACAGCTCCATCATCGCCTGGTTCATCTTGACCCGGTCCTCGCCGAAGCGCTCGCGCAGCTGCTGCAGCTTCGGGCCCACCTTCTTCATCTTCGCCATCGAGCGGTAGCTCGCGGCCTGCAGCGGGAAGAACGCGAGCTTGACGATCAGCGTGAGCAGCACGATCGCCCAGCCCCAGTTCTTCACGATGCCGTGCAGGAACTGCAGCAGCTCGAAGATCGGCTTGGCGATCACGGTGAGCCAGCCGTAGTCGACGACGAGGTCCAGGCCCGGCGCGACCGACTCGAGCACCTTCTGATCCTGCGGGCCGACGTACAGCGTCGCGTCGACGAGCGTCGACGCGCCGGGCGCGATCTCGGGCAGCGGCTGGCGCACGCGCACCGTGTACAGGTCGCCGTCGATCCGCGCGGTCTCGATCGTGCGCTCGACGCCCTGCTTCGGCACCCACGCCGACACGAAGTAGTGCTGCATCATCCCGATCCAGCCGTCCTTCGCGCTCTTCGCGTGGTCCTGGGAGTTCTTCTCGATCGCGCCGAAGTCGACCTTCTGGAACTTCAGCGCGTCGGTGTAGACCACCGGCCCGTAGGTGCCGATCGGCACGAAGGTCGACGCGATGCCGGCGAGGTTGGACGGCGCCTTCTTGTCGCGGGTGAGCTGCATGTACGCGGTCGGGCGCACCGGCTCGGTGCCGACGTTGGTCACCTCGGTCTTCACGTCGATCGCGTACGAGCCGCGCGCGAGCGTGTAGGTGCGCACGACGCGCACGCCGCCCTGCTCGGCCGACATCTTCAGCTGCAGCGAATCGGCGCCCGGCGCGAGCTCGCGCGGTCCCGGCTCGACGGTGAACGGCGTGCGGTGGTTGGGCAGCGTCTGGCCCGGCGCACCGACCAGGCCCGCCTGCGCGACGTAGACATGGCCGGGCTTCTCCTCGAACAGCACGACGTTCGCGCTCGTGCCGCCCTCGGTGTCGGTGTACTTCAGCAGCTCGGCGCGCTGGACCTCGCCGCCGGCCGGATCGATGTCGATCGACAGCACGTCGGTGACGAGGCGCACCGGCTGCGCGGCCGCCGCGGGCGCGGTGCCGGCCGGCACCACCGCCGGACCCGAGGGCACCGCCGCCTGCGCACCGGGCTGCGGCAGCGACGCGTCGGCCTTCGGGGCGCCGGCAGCGCCCGGGGCGGCGGTGCCCGGCGCCGGCGCCTGCGTCTGCGTCGGGGCCGGACCGCCGAACAGCGATGGGTGGCCCTGGTGTCGCTGCCAGGCGTCCCAGAGGAACAGCAGCGACATCGTGAAGATCACCCAGAGGATCGTGCGTTGGGTCTGCATGGCGGACGCGGGCTCTACGAGCGTGAAGACGGGGACGCGGGCGCGGTGGCCGGGGAGGGCCCCGGGCTCGCCGCGTCGCGCGGGAGGGTCGTGTCGGCGTCGGCGCGCCTCGGCGTGCCGGCGCGCAGCGCGCGACCGAGGTATCGGGATGGCGCGGCGTCGTCGAACGAATCGGGCAGCGGGTCGACGCCGCCCGGATGCCACGGGTGGCAGCGGACCAGCCGCGCGCCGACCAGCCAGGCGCCCCGCGCGAGGCCGAAGCGGCGCAGCGCCTCGAGCCCGTACTCCGAGCAGCTCGGATGGAAGCGGCAGCGAGGCCCGATGACGGGGCTGATGCCGTAGCGGTACGCGAGGAGCGGCACCGCCGCGATGCGCGCGGGCAGTCGCTTCAGGGCGTCGGGCAGGGCGGGGCGCTCGGCCATCGGCGCGGCGTCAGGCGAGCTGCGCGAGCAGCCCGTCGACCTCGGCGCGGACCACGCGCTTCAGCGCACCGTCGGTCGGCCGCCTCGCGAACGGCCGCAGCGCGCGGCCGTCCGGACCGCTGGCGGGCGAGGACGGGTCCTGCGGAACCGTGGTCAGCTGCACGCGCACCGACAGCGCCGCGAGCGCCGGGCGCCGGGCGAGGGTGGCGCGATGCGACTCGCGGATCACGCGCCGGATGAGGTTGCGCACCGGCGACGAGGGCACGAGCTTCTTCGGGATGGCCATCATCAGTCGGGGACTCGCTGGATCGGTCGAGCGTCGCACGACGACCGCGAAGTGGGCACCGACCCGGCGGTCCGGCGGCCTGCGGCGAGCGCGGCCGGCCGAAGGCGCCGCCGTGCCGGTCGCTCCGACGGCGCCGGACGAACCCGCTGCGGACACGAACGGCCGGGCGGGTTCCGGGCGGGTCAGACGCCCAGGCGCTTGCGGCCCTTGGCCCGGCGCGCGCGGATCACGGCGCGACCGCCGCGGGTCTTCATCCGCACCAGGAAGCCGTGCGTGCGCTTGCGGCGGACCACGGAAGGTTGATACGTGCGTTTCATGGCGTGTCGTCTTTCGGGAAAAAGCCTGCCATTACATCAAACGGAACGACACCCCGTCAACCGGTGCGCTGCCGCGACCCGTCCGGGCGAGCCGGGCGGCGTGCCCCCGTCCTGTGGATAAGGTAAAATTCCCGTTTCCTTTCAGTCGATTCGCGACGTCGCCCGCCGACGCCGCCCGGTCCCCGCGCCGGTCGGCATCCGCCGTCCCGCACCCGTCGACCGACCCGAAGCGCCCGCAACGACCACGCCCTGGTTCCGCTCGACGATCACGCTCCACGATCACGCCCCACGACCGGCCCACGCCCGAACACATCGATGAACGACCTGTGGCAAGCCTGCGCGTCGCACCTGGAGAGCGAGCTCCCCGCGCAGCTCTATCGGACGTGGATCAAGCCGCTCGTGTTCCTCGGCTACGACGAGGGCGCGAACACGCTGAAGCTCGGTGCGCCCAACCGCGTGAAGCTCGACTGGGTCCGCACGCAGTACGGCGATCGCATCGGCGCGCTCGCCGCGCAGCTGATCAATCCCGAGACCCGCGTGAGCTTCGAGATCTCCGCCGGCGCGGAGCCCGACGCAACCGCCGCGCACAACGGCGGCAATGGCGGCAACGGCACGCACGCCGGCAAGCAGGGCACGCTCGAGATCGGCGGCGGCACGACGCTGCCGGGCTTCGCCGCGCAGACCACCTCGCACGCGAGCGAGCACGCCGCCGACGAGCGCGGGCCCCGACCCGGCTTCTCCGCGCTGCAGCCCTCGGTCTCGCCCGCGGCCGAGCGCTCGCGGCTGAACCCCGACCTCACCTTCGAGACCTTCGTCACCGGCAAGGCCAACGACCTCGCACGCGCCGCCGCGCTGCAGGTCGCCGAGCGTCCCGGCGGCGCGTACAACCCGCTCTTCCTCTACGGCGGCGTGGGCCTCGGCAAGACGCACCTGATCCACGCGGTCGGCAACAGCATCCTGCAGCGCGCGCCCGGCGCGAACATCCGCTACATCACCGCGAACCAGTTCTTCCAGGACATGGTCGCCTCGATCCGCAGGCAGTCGGTCGACGAGTTCAAGCGCTACTACCAGTCGCTCGACCTGCTGCTGATCGACGACATCCAGTTCTTCGCCGGCAAGGAGCGTTCGCAGGAGGAGTTCTTCTACGCGTTCGAGAACCTGATCGCCGAGCGCAAGCAGATCATCATCACCTCGGACACCTACCCGAAGGAGATGTCCGGCATCGACGACCGGCTGATCTCGCGCTTCAACTCGGGCCTGATCGTCGCGATCGAGCCGCCCGAGCTCGAGATGCGGGTCGCGATCCTGATGCGCAAGGCCGAGTTCGGCGGCCATCCGCTCGACGAGGACGTCGCGTTCTTCGTCGCCAAGCACATCCGCCAGAACGTGCGCGAGCTCGAGGGTGCGCTGCGACGCATCCTCGCCTACGCGCAGTTCCGCAACCAGCCGATCACGCTCGAGCTGGTCAAGGAGGCGCTGAAGGACCTGCTGTCGTTCAACCGCGGCCAGATCTCGGTCGAGTTCATCCAGAAGACCGTCGCCGACTTCTACAAGATGAAGGTCGCCGACATGTACTCCAAGCGCCGGCCCGCGAACATCGCGCTGCCCAGGCAGATCGCGATGTACCTGGCCAAGGAGCTCACGCAGAAGAGCCTGCCCGAGATCGGCGAGCTCTTCGGCGGACGCGACCACACGACGGTGCTGCACGCGGTGCGCAAGATCGCCGAGCTGCGCCAGCACCGGCCGGAGCTGAACCACCAGATCCACGTGCTCGAGCAGACGCTGAGGGAGTACCTGTGAGGCACGCGCAAGACCGGTCGCGGTGGACAACCCGGTGGACAAGCCCGTGGAGGCGCGGGTGGATCGTCGGTGGACCCGCTGTGGAGCCGGGTGCAACAACCCGACGCCCTCACGCGGCTCTCACTCTTCGTCCCCAGCCGTACACGGCCGACCCGCGCCCGGTGCACAGGGTTCGCGAAGCCCGCGCCGCCAGCACCGGTGCGGCTCGCCGGGCTTCTCCACATATCCACCGACCACAACAACTAACCAACAACAGATAGATAGAGGATCAAGACGATGATGATGATCAAGGCGACCCGCGATGCCATCCTGCGCCCGCTGCAGACGGTGGCCGGCATCGTCGAGCGTCGCCACACGCTCCCGATCCTCGCGAACGTCCTGGTCCGCAAGCAGGGCGAGCAGGTCTCCTTCCTCGCCACCGACATCGAGATCCAGGTCCGCACCGCGGCGTCGCTCGGCGCCGGCAAGGACGACGCGGCGATCACCGTCAACGCGCGCAAGCTGATCGACATCCTGCGCTCGCTGCCCGACGTCGAGGTCGGCATCAGCCTCGCCTCGAAGAAGCTCACGATCGCCGCCGGCAAGAGCCGCTTCGCGCTGCAGACGCTCGGTCCCGAGGAGTTCCCGACGGTGGCCGCGAGCGACGCGGTGACCGCATCGCTCACGATGCCGCAGAAGCAGCTGCGCCACCTGTTCGCGATGGTCCACTTCGCGATGGCGCAGCAGGACATCCGCTACTACCTGAACGGGCTGCTGTTCGTCGTCGACGGCAAGCAGGCGAGGGTGGTCGCGACCGACGGCCACCGCCTCGCCTACTGTGCCTCCGGCATCGACGCCGAGCTCGGCAAGCAGGAGGTGATCATCCCGCGCAAGACGGTCACCGAGCTGCAGCGCCTGCTCGCCGACTCCGACGAGCCGGTCTCGATCGACATCGCGCAGAACCAGATCCGCTTCCGCTTCGGCGAGGTGGAGTTGCTGTCGAAGCTGGTCGAAGGCAAGTTCCCCGACTACCAGCGCGTGATCCCGCAGGGGTACAGGAAAGCGATCGTGCTCGACCGCGAGACCTGGGGCGGGGCCCTGTCGCGCGCGTCGATCCTGACCTCCGAGAAGTTCAAGGGCGTGCGCTTCACGCTGACCCCTGGCTCGCTCAAGGTCCAGACCACCAACGCTGAGCAGGAGGAGGCCGTCGAGGAGCTCGACGTCGACTACGCGGGCGACCCGCTCGACATCGGCTTCAACGTGACCTACCTGCTCGACGTGCTCGGCAACCTCAAGACCGAGCAGGTCAAGGTGGAGTTCGGCGACGCGAACAGCAGCGCGCTGATCAGCGTGCCTGGCGACGACGGGTTCAAGTACGTCGTGATGCCGATGAGGATCTGAGCGTGGAGCGACGCGACGTCGTCAGGGCATTCGCGGCAATGGCGCTCGCCGGGCCGGGCAGTGGCGCGCACGCGGTGCGCGCGGTGAGGCACGAAGCCGCCGTGATGTCGACGGCCAGGCCGACCGTGGTCTTCCAGAGGATCTGCGCCGCCGCGTTCGATGCCGACAGCCTGGCGTCGATGAGGAAGCGCCCCGGCATGTACCTGTGCCGATATCCGCGGGCCGGCGACGATGGCGACGCCTGGCGCCAGCGCCCCGTCGACGCCACCGACTATGCCGCGCACATCGTCCACTGGCGCGTAGCGCGCGCCTTCGACGCGGGCGCGTGGCACGTCCGGGTCGACGTGAGCCCCGAAGGGTTGGACGTGGTGGATGCGGGTGTCGAAGCCGGCGATCCGAACAGGCCCCTCGTCGGCACACTCGTGGCAGGCGATTCGTGGTCGGAGCGATTCGAAGCGCTCTACCTGGCTGCGTACTCCAGCAGCATCCGATTGACCGTGGACGATGCGGGGATCCACC
>JBILTM010000061.1:0-23651 GCA_044371545.1 Burkholderiaceae bacterium | reverse complement strand
GCCCGGCCGCCCGGACCGGCACGTCGTCGGGCTCGCCGAACGAGCGCCCGCCCGGCGCGAACGCCGTGCGTCCGAGGTCGTTGTTGCCGCGCACGAGCCGCTCGAGCAGGTCCATGAACGTCCGGCGCTCGACGCTCGACAGCGGCTGCAGCAGCCGCCGCTGCGAGGCCTGCATCTCGTGGTCGTGCGCATGCAGGAAACGCTCGCCGTCCGCGGTCAGCGTGCACAGCCGGCGCCGGCGGTTCGCGGCATCGGTCTCGCGCCGCACCCAGCCGCGCGCCTCGAGGCGCGACAGGATGCCGGTGACGTTCGCGCGATCGAGGCCGAGCTCCTCGCCGAGCGTGAACTGATCGACCCCGGGGTGCATCGACAGGATGCTCAGCACGCCGTACTGGATCGGCGTCACCTGGCCGTCGGCGACCTGCGACAGCCACACGGCGACGTGAAGCTGGTGGAGCCGCCGCACGAGGAATCCCGGACGGTCCCAGATCCCTCGCCGGGGGTCTCCGTCGCGATTGACAACCCTGGGGGGCGCGCCTATCGTTTGCATGCGAACCATCGTTCCACGCGCGTCGAGCGGCGTCAAGACTCGCGCGCGCCACCCTTGCTGGCGGGCACGGGCGAGACGGCCGTCCAGTCGGATTCCTGCTTCACCTCACAGGGAGCGCATCGATGCAGCGAAGAGGTTTTCTGGGCAAGACGGCGGCCGGCGCG
The DNA here is from genome assembly GCA_044371545.1 of Burkholderiaceae bacterium. Classification (GTDB taxonomy): domain Bacteria; phylum Pseudomonadota; class Gammaproteobacteria; order Burkholderiales; family Burkholderiaceae_E; genus UBA4615. The sequence continues at coordinate 22,937 of JBILTM010000061.1, read as the reverse complement.
GCCGCCACCCTGGCGCTCGCGCCCGCGGCGCAGGCGCAGTCGAACGCGCTGCGGTGGCGCATGCAGACCGCATGGCCGAAGAGCCTCGACACCATCCAGGGCTCGGCCGACGCACTCGCGCAGCGCGTGACCGCGATGTCGGGCGGCTCGTTCGACCTTCGCTCGCACGCCGCCGGCGAGATCGTGCCGCCGGGCCAGATCTTCGACGCGGTCTCGGCGGGCACGATCGAGGCCGGCCACGTGTTCTCGTCGTTCTTCATCGGCAAGAACCCCGCGCTCGCATTCGACGCCGGCCTCGCCTTCGGGCTGAACGCACGCCAGCAGGCCGCGTGGATGCTGCACGGCGGCGGCCTCGATCTGCTGCGCGACCTCTACCGCCAGTACAACATCGTCCCGATCCCCTGCGGCAACGTCGGCGTGCAGATGGGCGGCTGGTTCCGCAAGGAGATCCGCGGCGTCGAGGACTTGAGCGGGCTCAAGTTCCGCATCGGCGGGCTCGGCGGCACGATCATGCAGAAGCTCGGCGTGGTGCCGCAGCAGATCCCCGGCGGCGAGATCTACGCGGCGCTCGAGAAGGGCACGATCGACGGCGCCGAGTGGATCGGCCCCTACGACGACGAGAAACTCGGCCTGAACAAGGTCGCCCGCTTCTACTACACGCCCGGCTGGTGGGAGGGCAGCGCGCAGATCACGCTGCTGGTCAACGCGAAGGCCTGGGCCGCGCTGCCGAAGATCCAGCAGGAGATGGTCGAGGCTGCCAGCACCGAGCAGATGGCCTGGATGATCGCCCGCTACGATGCGAAGAACCCGGAGGCCCTGAAGCGGCTGCTCGCCGGCGGCACCCAGCTGCGCGCCTACCCCCGCGCGGTGATGGACGCCTGCCACAAGGCCACCGAGGACACGCTCAACGAGATCGCCGAGAAGAACGCCGACTTCTCCAAGCTGCTCGCTTCGTGGCGCCGCTTCCGCGACGACCAGAACGCGTGGTTCCGGGTCGCCGAGAACACGCTGGACGGCTATCGTTACGGGGTGTCGGCGGCGCGCTGACGCGGCCCGGCCGGGCAGGTCACCCGCCCGCCCGGCGTCCCCACCGACGGAGGACCCCCGTGACGAGTTCGAGTCCGACCGGCATCGGCCGGCGCGTGCTCCGCAAGGAGGACGAGCGCCATCTCCACGGCCGCGGCCGCTTCATCGACGACCTGTCGTTCCCGCGGCTGCTCGAGGCGGCCTTCGTCCGCAGCCCGATCGCCCACGGCCGGCTGCGCGGCGTGGCGGTGCCCGCGGGCGCGCGCGGGCGGGTCTTCACCGCCGCCGAGCTCGCCGCCGCGTCGGTGAAGCCGATCACCGCGCGCTCGACGCTGCCCGGCTACCAGGTCTCCGACTACCCGCCGCTCGCCTCGGGCACGGTGCGCTTCGTCGGCGAGCCGATCGCCGTGTGCCTCGCCGACTCGCGCGCCCGCGCCGAGGACCTCGCCGCGACCGTCGAGCCCGACCTCGACCCGCTGCCGCCGCTCGCCGACGTCGCGACCGCGAAGGCCTCGGACGTGCGCCTGCACGGGCACTGGAACGACAACCTCTTCATCCACCTGAAACGCGAGGCGGACCTGTCGACGGTCGCGTCGCGCGCGGCGCACGTCGTCACCCGCGAATTCCGGATGGCCCGCCAGAGCATGTCGCCGATGGAGGGCAAGGCGGTGCTGGCGTACTGGGACGACCAGCGCTCGCAGCTCGTCGTCTACTCGTCGACGCAGGTGCCTCACATGATCCGTTCCGGGCTCGCCGAGTGCCTCGGCCTCGAGCTCGCGAAGCTGCGGGTCATCGCGCCCGACGTCGGCGGCGGCTTCGGCTACAAGTGCAACCTGATGCCCGAGGAGGTCGTGGTCGCGTGGCTCGCGCTCACGCTGCGCCGCCCGGTCCGCTGGATCGAGGACCGCCGCGAGCACCTCGTCGCCGGCACCAACTGCCGCGAGCACCACTACCGGATGTCGGCCTACGTCGACGCGCGCGGCCGGCTGCTCGGCCTGGACGCCGAGGTCCACGTCGACAGCGGTGCGTATTCCGTCTGGCCGTTCACCGCCTGCCTCGAGACCGGCCAGATCATCGGCAACCTGCCCGGCCCCTACCGGATGGAGGCCTACCGCTGCCACGTCTACGGCGTGGCGACCAACAAGCCGCCGTTCTCGCCGTACCGCGGCGTCGCGCGCCCGGGCGTCGCGTTCGCGATGGAGCTGATGATCGACGCGATCGCGCGCACCGTCGGCCGCGACCCGTGCGACGTGCGCCGCGACAACCTGGTGACCGGCGCCGACATGCCGTACACCAACATCGCCGGCAAGGCCTTCGACTCGGGCGACTACCCGTCGAGCCTCGATCGCGTGAAGACGATGCTCGACCACGCGGGCTTCGCCGAGCGCCGCGCCCGCGCCCGCGCCGAAGGCCGCTTCCTCGGGCTGGGCTTCGCGACCTACACCGAGCAGGCCGCGCACGGCACCTCGGTGTTCGCGTCCTGGGGCCTGCCCATCGTGCCCGGCTACGACGGCGCCACCGTGCGGCTCGCGGCCGACGGCACGCTCGAGGTGAAGGTCGGCGTGCACTCGCACGGCCAGGGCATGGAGACCACGCTCGCGCAGGTCGCGAGCGAGCTGACCGGCCTGCCGATCGAGCGCATCGTCGTCACCCATGGCGACACCAACGAGACGCCCTTCTCGACCGGCACCTACGCGTCGCGCTCGATCGTGATGGCGGGCGGCGCGGTGTCGAAGGCCTGCGAGGTGCTGGTCGAGCGCGCGAAGCCGCTCGCCGCGCACCTGAGCCGCTCGACGCCCGCGTCGATCCGGCTCGAGGGCGGCCGCTTCGTCGGCGACGGCGGCGAGCTCGGCTGGGACGCGATCGGCGAGGCCTGGTACCACCGGCCCGAGCGGCTGCCGCGCGACGCGCACACCGGCGGCCTCGAGGTCACCGAGGCCTACAAGCCCGCGGTCGACACCGGCGTGTTCAGCTACGCGAGCCACGGCGCGCTGGTCGAGGTCGACGTCGACACCGGGCAGGTGAAGCTGCTCGACTACGCGATCTGCGAGGACTGCGGCACGCTGGTCAACCCGATGGTGGTCGAGGGCCAGACGATCGGCGGCGCGGTCCAGGGCATCGGCACCGCGCTCTTCGAGGAGATGCCCTACGACCGCGCCGGCCAGCCGCTCGCCTCCACCTACGCCGACTACCTGCTGCCCGGCGCGGCGGAGATGCCGACGATCCGGATCGAGCACATCGAGACGCCGTCGCCGCACACCCGCCACGGCATCAAGGGCGTCGGCGAAGGCGGCGCGATCGCGCCGCCGGCGGCGATCCTGAACGCGGTCAACGCGGCGCTCGCCGAGTTCGGCGTGGAGTTCGCCGAGACGCCGCTGACACCGCGTCGGCTGCTCGCCGAGCTGTTGCCGAGGCGGCGCGCCCGTCGCGTCGCGCCGACCCCGGCGCCCGACGTCGCGGTCGCGGGCGGAGGCGGCGCATGAAGGCCGCCGCGTTCGACTGGCACCGCCCCACCGACCTCGAGGACGCGCTCGGCGCGCTCGGTGCGCCCGCCACCCGCGCGATCGGCGGCGGCCAGTCGCTCGGGCCGATGCTGAACCTGCGGCTCGCCCGCGCCGACCGTCTGGTCGAGCTGCGGCGCCTGCCCGAGCTGCGCTTCGCCGGCGTCGAGGCCGGCGTGCTGCGGATCGGGGCCGCGATCACGCACGCCGAGATCGAGGACGGCGCGGTGCCCGACACCACCCGCGGGATGCTGCCCTACGTCGCCCGTGCGATCGCCTACCGGGCGATCCGCAACCGCGGCACGATCGGCGGCAGCCTCTGCCACGCCGATCCCGCGGCCGACTGGGTCAACGCGGCCCTCGTGCTCGGTGCGACCGTCCGCCTCGAGGGTCCCGGCGGCGCGCGCCGCCTGCCGGTCGAGGACTTCGTGCGCGGCGCCTACGCGACCGCGCTCGGAGCCGGCGAGGTGCTCGCCGCGGTCGAGCTGCCCGCCTTCGGCCCGTCGATGCGCTGGGGCTGGAACAAGATCTGCCCGAAGGTCGGCGAGTTCGCCGACGCGATCGGCGCGGTCGTCGTCGATCCGTCGATCGGCCACTGCCGCGTGCTCGTCGGCGCCGTCGAGGCGCGCCCGGTGCTGCTGCCCGACGCGGCGGCGTTGCTCGCCGGCCTCGGCGACGACCCGCTCCAGGCCTGCCGGACGGCGGTCGAGCGTGCGGTGCCGGGGCGCGATCCGGTCTTCGTCCACCAGCACGCGGTCGCGCTCGCACGAGCGATCGACGCGATGAACGCCCGCCGCCCGTGAGCCCGTCCATGACCGCCTCTCCGAGCACCCGGGTCGTCCGGCTCCACGTCAACGGCGAGGCCGTCGAGCGCGCCTGCGAGCCGCGCACGCACCTCGGCGACTTCCTGCGCAAGGACCTCGGCCTGACCGGTACGCACCTGTCGTGCGAGCACGGCGTCTGCGGCGCATGCACCGTGCTCGTCGACGGCGCGCCGCAGCGCTCGTGCATCACCTTCGCGGCGTCGTGCGAGGACAGCGAGGTCGTCACCATCGAGGGCTGGGGCGACGATCCGGTGATGGCCGCGCTGCGCCGCGCGTTCCACGAGCACCACGCGCTGCAGTGCGGCTACTGCACGCCGGGCATGCTCTGCACCGCGCGCGACATCGTGCTGCGCCTGGCGGGGCCCGACGCGCAGCGCGTGCGCCACGAGCTCGCCGGCAACCTGTGCCGCTGCACCGGCTACGTCGGCATCGTCGAGGCGATCGAGTCGGTGCTCGCCGCGAAGGCGCGCGGCGAACTCGCGATGCCCGCGCCGCGCGAGGCCGCGCCGATCGCGCCAGCGCCGGCCCGCACGCGCGCGGTCGCGGGCACCGCGCCGGCCGGCGCCCCGCGCGCGGCCGCGGCCGCACCCTCGCCCGCGGCCGATCCCGCAGGTCTCGCCGACTGGACGCCGATCGAGATCGCCGACGGCGGCGACTGGACCGAGGTCGAGCAGGCGCTGACGCTGCCGGTCGCGCCCGCCGAGGTCTGGTCGCGCCTGCAGGACCTGCCGCTGGTCGCGCGCTGCCTGCCCGGCGCGTCGATCTCGCGCCATGCCGGCGACCGCGCGGAGGGCACGATCGACGTCGCCTTCGGTCCGATCGGCGCGGCGTTCGCGATGCGCGCCGAGCTGTTCCGCGACGAGGCCGACCGCGTCGGACGCATGCACGCCGAGGGCACCGACCGGCTGAGCGGCACGCGCGTGAAGTCGCGGCTGCGCTACGAGGTGCACGCCGACGGCGAGCGCGCGAGCCGGCTCGCGCTGCGGCTCGCGTTCCGCCTCGAGGGCCCGCTCGCGCAGTTCTCGCGCAGCGGGCTGGTGGTCGACTACGTGAGCGAGCTCTCGCGGCGCTTCGCCGCGAACCTGCAGGCGGTGGCCGCCGGGCGGGGCTCGGCGGGCGCCGCCGCGCCGATGCCGCACGCGGCGACCCCGAGCGTGTTCAGGCTGCTCGTGCTGCGGCTGCGCCGGTTGCTCGGCTTCGCCTGAGCCGCGGGCCCGCCGCGCCGGGCCGCTGCCGGCGCCGTCGGAGCCGGATGGTCCGACTCAGACCGGCGTCAGCAGCGAGCGCCCCGCGAAGTGCGCGGCGACGTTGTCGAGCGTCAGCCGGCCCATCGCCGTGCGCGTCTCGTTCGTGCCGCTCGCGTGGTGCGGCTGCAGCACGACGTGCGGCAGGTCGATCAGCGCCTGCGGCACGTTCGGCTCGTCGTCGAACACGTCGAGCCCCGCGCCGCCGAGCGCACCCGAGCGCAGCAGCTCGACCATCGCCGGCTGGTCGACCACCGAGCCGCGGGCGATGTTGACGAAGTGGCCCGTCGGTCCGAGCGCCTCGAGCACCGCGCGCGACACGATCCCCTTCGTCGCGGCGCCGCCGGGGCACGCCGCGATCACCACGTCGGCCCAGCGCGCCATCTCGACCGGGTCGGCGAAGTACGCGTAGGGCACGCCCTTGCGGTTCGGACCGTGGTAGGCGATCTCGGTGCCGAAGGCCGCGCAGCGCGTGGCGATCGCCGCACCGATCCGGCCGAGCCCGACGATGCCGACCTTGCGCTTCGCGACCGCGGTGGTCAGCGGCATCGTGCCGCGCTTCACCCACGCGCCGTCGCGGACCCAGCGGTCGGCGGCGACGACCTGCCGCAGCGAGGCGAGCATCAGCGCGACCGCGAGGTCGGCGACGTCGTCGGTCAGCACGTCCGGCGTGTTGGTCACCGCGATGCCGTTGGCGCGCGCGTGGCCGAGGTCGATCGCGTCGACGCCGACACCGAAGCACGACACCAGCTTCAGCTTCGGCAGCGCCTTCATCACCGCCGCCTCGCAGCCGCGCCCGCCCGAGGTGACGAGCACCTCGCAGGTGCCGGCGAGCGACGCGAGCAGCGCGGCCTTGTCCGCGGCCTCGTGGTAGCGGTGAACCTGCCACGTCGATTCGAGCTCGCGCTGGGTGGCCTCGTGCAGGCCGCACAACAGCAGGACGGGACGGGTCATCGCGGGGGCTCCGGAGGCGGGTGGACAGGCGCCGGAGTATAGACGGCCCCGTCGCGCCGGCCGTGCGCCGCGGACCGCCCGCGCGGACCGCCCGAGGCGCCCGGGCTCAGGCGCCGGGCGGCTTGCGCGTCTGCGGCGCGCGGCCGGATTCGTCGGGCGCGGTGCGCGCGCCGGTGGCGATCGACACGGCGAGCGCCGCGATCGCGCGCTGGGTGCGTTCGCGGCGTGAGGCGGCGTGTGCGCCGGGCGCCAGGCCACGCTGCAGCGTTCGGGACGGGATCCTCATCGACGGCTCCGTGACGGCGGGGCGCGGCCCCGACCCCTCGGACGATGCAATGCGCGTGCCAGCCCGCCTGCGATGCCCGCGCGGCCGGGCGGGTCGCGCGTCGCGCGCGCGCCGCGGCGCCGCGCTCAGCGGTGGACCTCGGCCTCGCCGTGCGCGGCGAGGAGTTCCATCAGCTTCTTGCGGATCAGCATGCCCGGGCGGTCACTGTCCATCGAGAACTCGACGCCGCGCCGGCGCGTGTCGACCAGCGCGTCCGGATCGGTCGATTCGAGGATCGCCTTGTCCTCGCGCGTGATCGCGTGGTCGAAGTCGATCAGCAGCCGCGCCGGGCAGTCGGACTCGGTGTCGTTGCGGAACAGCCACTGGCACAGCTGCAGGCTGCCGTCGTCGATCGGCGTGAAGCAGTTGAAGATCACGTGCCGCACGCCGCTCGGGTACTCGATGTCGAGGCGCCGGCTGAACGGCAGGTAGTACGCGTTGCGCATGTGGCGCGTGGTGACCGGATCGTCCACGCCGCTCACGCGCCGGAACGCCGGCGGGTTCGCGGCCTCGATGACGGTCTCGGCGTGGAAGCCCGTCTCGTGCTCGACCAGCTCGTAGCGGCTCGGCTTCGGCTGCGCGGCCACGCCGAAGGTCGCCCGGTGCACGAAGCTGAAGTGCGCGTTGTCGAACGAGTTCTCGAGCGCACGCAGCGGGCTGGTCTCCCAGCGCTCGTGGAACTGGAAGATCGTGCGGAACCCCGGGTCGTCGAACTCGGGCACCTCGGGGATCGGCGCGATCGGGTCCTCGAGCGCCACCCAGGCGTAGCCGTAGCGGGCGACGCAGCGAAAGGCGGTCGTGCGGTAGTCGGGCGGGATCGGGCGGTCGGGCTCGTGCTGCGGGATCCGCACGACGCGCCCCGCGATGTCGTAGGTCCAGCCGTGGTAGCCGCAGACGAGCCGACCGCCCTCGCACCAGCCGCGGCTCAGCTTCGCGGTGCGGTGGCAGCAGCGGTCGCGCAGCGCCGCCGGCGCGCCGTCGGGCCCGAGGAACAGCACGATCGCCTCGCCGAGCAGCGTGAACGGCTTCGGGCCGTCGGCGAGCGTCGACAGAGGCACCGTCGCGTGCCAGAACCGGCGCAACACCGGCTGCTTCGTGGTCAGCATCTCGAGACTTCCTTCGGGGACGGCGGGCCGGATCCGGACGCCGGCGCTGGGTCACGCTGCAACCGTCGTGCCATCGGGACCGGGCCGCGGGGCCGCGGTCCGGCCGGGCCGCACGGCACTCGGCTGGTGCGCCGCGTGCCGCCGCGCGGGCGGCGCCGGTGCGTGCGCGCACCGGGCGCGACCGGTCAGCCGATCGCGCGAGGCGCCGGGAGCCCGTGCTTCTGCGCGAAGCGATCGAGCGCCGGCAGGATCGACGGATGCAGCGCCACGCCGTTCGTGCGCTGCTCGCGCTTTCTCGCGAGCGCGCGCTCGCCGGGCAGCCGCACCGGGCGCGACGGGTCGCGCGGCGACGAGGTCCGGCACGCCTGCGCGATCCAGTCGGTCTGCCAGGTGAAGGGCGCCAGCCCCGCGAAGGCCTCGGGGTCGGTGACCCGCACGCAGACCGTCGCGCCCCAGCCCTCCGGCACGTCGGCTCGGCCGAAGCCGGCGAGCCCGCCGGTCATCGCCTCGATCGTGAGCGCCAGGCCGTACCCCTTGTGACCGGCGTCGAGCCCGCCGAGCGGCAGGATCGTGCCCGGCGGCTGCGTGAACAGCACCGCCGGGTCGTCGCTCGGCTGCCCGAGCGCATCGAGCCACCACGCGTGCTCGCCGCGGCGACCCGCGGCCTTCATCCGGTTGCTCATCCCGTTGGTGGTGATCGATGCCGAGATGTCGATCAGCACCGGGTCGCCCGAGGTCGGGAAGCCCACCGCCATCGGGTTCGGCGTGAACACCGCCTGCGTGCCGCCGAACGGCGCGACGCTGGCGACCGCGGGATCCGAGCTGTAGATCTCGACCACCAGCCCCGCGCGCACCGGCGCCTCGAGGTAGGCCGCGAGGCAGGCGATGTGGTGGCTGCGCCGGATCGCGACCGCGGCGGTGCCGTGCTCGCGGGCGCGCGGCACCGCCCAGTCGATGGCGCGGCGCACCAGCGCCGGGCCGGGCAGGCGCCGGCCGTCCCAGGTCGCGGCGGCGCTGCGCTCCGAGATCGTGACGTGCGCGCCGGTCGCGGCCATCGAGCCCTTCTCGAGCTCGCCGAGGTAGCCGGCGAGCAGCGCGAGGCCGTGGGTGTCGTGGCCGAGCAGGTCGCCCTCGAGCAGTACCTCGGCGACGTCCTCGGCGAGCGCCGCCTCGAGGCCCGCGGCCTCGAGCAGCCGCTGCGCCCAGGCGACCAGCGCGTCGGCGTCGTGGCGGGCCGGCGGCGCACCCTCCGGCGTCGACCCGGCGCCCATCAGTAGACCGCCCGGCCGCCGGACAGGTCGAACACCGCGCCGGTGGTGAACGAGCACTCCTCGCTCGCGAGCCACGCGACCATCGCCGCGATCTCCTCGACCAGACCGAAGCGGCCCATCGGAATCTTCGACAGCATGAAGTCGATGTGCTGCTGCGTCATCTGGTCGAAGATCGCGGTCTTCACCGCGGCGGGCGTGATGCAGTTGACGCGCACGCCGGTCTTCGCCGTCTCCTTGCCGATCGACTTGGTGAGGCCGATCACCGCCGCCTTCGAGGCCGAATAGGCCGACGCGTTCGGGTTGCCCTCCTTGCCGGCGATCGACGCGATGTTGATCACGCGCCCGTAGTCGCGCTCGAGCATCTTCCTCACCACCGCTCGGTTGCAGTGGAAGGTGCCGTGCACGTTGACGTCGAAGACCTTGCGCCACGCCTCGGGCGGGTAGTCCCAGGTCGTCGTGTTCGGGCCGGTGATGCCGGCGCTGCAGACCAGCGCGTCGATGCGCCCGAACGCGGCCGCGGTGGCGTCGGTCGCCCGCTGCACCGAGTGCTCGTCGGCGACGTCCACCGCGATACCGAGGTGCCCGTCGCCGAGCGCGGCGGCAGCCGCCTTCGCGGCGGCCTCGTCGAGGTCCCACAGCGCGACGCGCGCGCCGCTCGCGGCGAAGCGCTGTGCGACCGCGAGGCCGATGCCGGCCGCGCCGCCGGTGACGACCGCGCAGCGGCCCTTCAGGTCGATGGTGTTCACGCAGGCGTCTCCTGTCGATGCGGTGCAAGGGAGCGCCGGACTGTAATCGAAGCGTCGGCCGCGATCAAAGTTGCCGACGGTCGAACCGGCCGCGACCTACTTGAGCGCCCGCGGCAGCCAGAGCGACAGGTCCGGCCAGTAGGTGACGATGATCAGCGCGGCGCCCAGCGGCACGTAGAACGGCAGGATCGCCCGCACCACCGCGCCGAAGCTCACCTTGGCGATGTCCTGCACGATGAAGAGCAGCACCCCGAACGGCGGCGTCGTTGCGCCGATCAGCAGGTTCAGGATGATCACCAGCCCGAAGTGGATCGGGTCGATGCCGAGCAGCTTGATCAGCGGCAGGAAGGTCGGCACCGCGATCAGCAGGATCGCCGTGGTCTCCATGAAGCAGCCGACGACCAGCAGCAGCACGTTGATCATCGCGAGGATCAGCCACGGGTTCGTCGTGATGTCGAGCATCGTCGCGGCGAGGTTCGCCGGCACGTTGTTGACCGCGATCGCCCAGCCGAACGGAACCGCCGCGGCCATGATGAAGATCAGCACGCCGCTGGTGACGAACGTCTCGCCGATGCACGCGTAGAGCTTGCGCCAGGTGAGCTCGCGGTAGGCGAAGCCGAGGATCGCCGCGTAGACGACGGTGATGGCGCCGAGCTCGGTCGGCGTGGCCACGCCGGACAGCAGCCCGACCACCAGGATCACCGGCGCCGACAGCGCGGGGATCGCGCGCACGAAGCTGCGTCCCAGGTGGCCGGCGCTCGCGCGCGGCGTGACCGGTGCGTGGACGCGGCCGGTGGAGACCAGCCAGTACACCGTCGCCATCAGCAGGAAGCCGATCGTGAAGCCCGGCACGAGGCCCGCGAGGAACAGGTCGCCGATCGACACCTGCGCGAGCACGCCGTAGACGACCATGATCACCGAGGGCGGGATGATCGGCCCGACGATCGCCGAGGCCGCGCTGCAGGCGGCTGCGAACGCGGCGTCGAAGCCCTCCTTCTTCATCGCCTTGATCTCGACGGTGCCCAGGCCCGCGGCGTCGGCCTGCGCGACGCCCGACATCCCGGCGAAGATCAGGCTCGCGAAGATGTTGACCTGAGCGAGCCCGCCGCGCAGGTGGCCGACCAGCGCGACCGCGAACTCGAAGATCCGCGTCGCGATGCCGCCCACGTTGAGCAGGTTGCCGGCGAGCACGAACAGCGGGATCGCGAGCAGCGGGAAGCTGTCGATGCCCGAGCTCATCCGCTGCACGACCAGCGACATCGGCACCGGCGAGCCGAACTGCAGGTAGGCGAGCGCGGCGGCGATCAGCGCGAACGCGATCGGCAGCTCGATCGCGACGAGCCCGAACATCAGCGCGAACATCGGCAGCACGCTCATCGCGCACGCCCCCCCGCGACCGGCCCGTCGCCTGCGGCCGGGCGCACCGCTCCGTCCGCGTGCGCGCCGGCGACCAGCCGCTCGGCGATCGCGTCGGCCTCGGCGTCCTCGGCCATCGCCTCGCGCTCGCGCGCGAGCCGCGCGAGCTGCGCGTCGACCGGCCGGCCGCTCGTCGCGAGCGCCAGCTCGGCGACGATCAGGTAGGCGATCGTCAGGCCCGTGGAGACGACGCAGACGAACAGCGGCGTCGAGTAGAACAGGTGCCTCGGCAGGTCGACCGGCAGCGACATCGTGCGGCTGCGCGACTCGACGTCCATGATGTCCCAGGCCTGCACCGCGATCGTCGCGCAGCAGACGCCTGCGATCGCCCAGGTCGCCGCGCGCCACCATGCCTGCCGCCGCACGGGCATCCGGGCGACGAAGGTGTCGATCCGGATGTGGCGCAGCTCCTTGGCGCCGAGCGACGCGCCCAGGAACACCGCCCACAGGAAGCAGTAGCCCGCCAGCTCCTCGACCCAGACCAGCGGCTGGCCGAACAGGTAGCGGGTGATCACCTGCGTCGTGATCGACAGCACGATCGTCGACAGCAGCAGCACGCCGAGCGCGCGCTCGACGCGGCCGAGCCCTTCGATCAGCCGCCACCAGCCGGCGAGCAGCGCGTCCATCCCGGCGCCCGGTCAGCGGATGTCGGCGATCCGCTTGTACAGGCCGGCCGACCAGGCTCCGTCCTTCTCCATCGCCTCGACCGCCGCGGTCGCACGCTCGGCGAACTGGGCGCGGTTGACGGGGACGACCTTGGCGCCCTCGGAGGCCATCTTGCGCGTGACGTCGTCGGTCTCGGCCTCGGCCTCCTTGCGCCCCCAGGTCACCGCCTCGCGCGCCGCGTCGACCATGATCTTCTGCACGTCCGGCGGCAGCGACGAGAACACCTTGTCGTTGACGGTGATGTGCATCGACGAGAGCAGGTGGTCGGTGCGCATCACGCTGGTGGCCGCCTGGTGGAACTTCTGCGCGTAGGCCGAGCCAATCGGCCCCTCGGCCGCGTCGATGACGCCGGTCTTGAGCCCCAGGAACACCTCCGCCCACGCGACCCGTGCCGGCTTGGTGCCCATCGCCTGCCAGAGGTTCAGGTAGGTCTTGATCTCCGGGACGCGCATCTTCACGTCCTTCAGGTCGTCGGGCGTCTGCACCGCCTTCTTGGCGAACAGGATCCGCGGCTGGCTCGGCGCCGCGGCGAGGATCCGCAGCCCCTGCTTCGTGCGCAGCTCCTCGGCCATCGCCGCGAAGGTCGGCGATTCGAGGAACTTCTGGAAGTGGTCGTTGTCGCGGAACGTGAAGCCCCAGGCGAGCACCGAGAAGTCCTTGACCCAGTTCGCGTACCAGTCGAGCACGTCGCCGTAGAACGCGACCGAGCCCTTCATCATCTGCTCGATCACCTGCACGTCGTTGCCGAGCTGCTCGCCCTGGATGAAGTTGATCTTCACCTTGCCGGCGGCGCGCTCGTTGACGAGCCTCGTGAACATCGCGTTGGTGCGGTCGAGCACCGTGCCGACCGCGTCCGAGCCGCCGAACACCAGCGCCGGCTGCGCGAGGGCGACGTTGAACGTCGGCATCGCGGCACCGAGCGCGACAGCGCCGGCCAGGCCCTTGATCAGGGATCTCCTCATCGTCTCCTCCTCGTCGTCGTCGAACGGCACCGCCCGCGCGGCGCGCGGGCCGGCGATGGCAGGGCGCCTCTAGCGGGCGACCTCGAAGAACCGGTTCTGCATGTACTTCTGCGACTGGTACAGCGACGCCGCCTCCGGCGCCTTCGGGAACGGCATCCGGATCGGCACCGGCACCATCCGCGGCTTCAGCGTGGGCTCGCCGCACAGCATCCGCGCGTCGAACTCCTCGAGGCTGCCGAAGATCCCGCCGGCCAGCGGCCACGCGTCGGCCGCGGCCGCCTCGTAGAGCAGGAAGTTGCGCGAGCGGCCCGAGGTGTTGGTCGCCGAGCCGTGCACCAGCCGCGCGTGATGCAGCGTGATCGAGCCGGCACGGCCGAGCAGGGGCACCGCGTCGCGCTTGAGGTCGAGGTCGACGCGCGTCGGGTCCATCGCGCCGACGAAGACGCCGTTCGCATGGTGGTCGTGGATGGCGCCGCGGTGCGTGCGCGGCACGACCATCATCGGCCCGTTGTCGGGCGTGAAGTCGTCGAGCATCACGCCCATCGCGAGCACGTCGTCGTTGGTGTGCGGGTAGAAGGCCCAGTCCTGGTGCCACTCCACCGGCGCACCGTAGCCCGCGGTCTTGAGGTTCAGCTTCACCGACTGCAGGCGCACCGAGGGGCCCAGCAGCGAGGTCAGCAGCGCCTGGACCTTCGGGATGCGCGGCAGCGCGGCGAACGCCGGGTGGTGCCTGTGCGGCTGCTTGAGCCGGCGCACCCGCGGCGCGTCGGGCCGGTGCGTGTCCTCGAGGTCGTACAGGTCGGTGTGGTCCGCGACGCCCCGCGCGCCCGCGAGCAGCGCGTCGACCGCCGCGCGCATCGTCGCGAGCTCCGCGGCGTCGAGCACGTCGGGGACCACGACGTAGCCGTCCGCCCGGTACGCGTCGACCTGATCCGGTGTCAGGGCCATGCCCGCTCCCACGCTGTTAGCGCTAACAACGGCACCGATTTGGCGATACGCTTGACCGCATGTCAAGGCACGCCGCACAAACTCCGGCACGCCGGCACGGCGACGAGGCCCCGGCCGCCCCGGTCAGGCTGGTCGAGGTCGCGCGCGCCGCGGGCGTCTCCAGCATGACCGTGTCGCGGGCGCTGCGGCACCCCGAACGGGTCGCGCCGGCGACGCTGCAGTCGGTGCGCGGCGCGATCGCCCGGCTCGGCTACCTGCCCGACGGCGGGGCGGCCGCGCTCGCGACCCGCCGCAGCCGCGTCGTCGCCGCGATCGTGCCGACGCTGATGAACTCGATCTACGCGAGCACCGTCCACGGGCTCGCGGCCGCGCTGCGGGCCGCCGGCTACGAGCTGATGCTCGGTGACAGCGGCTACGACCGCGACGTCGAGGCGGCGCTGGTGCGCAGCTTCATCGGGCGTCGCGTCGACGCGCTGGTGCTGACCGGGGTCGAGCACGCCGAGGCGACCCGCGCGCTGATCGCGCGCCACCGCGTGCCGATCGTCGAGATCTGGGACGCGACGCGCTCGCCGATCGACATGCTGGTCGGTTTCTCGAACGTCGCGTCCGGGCGCGAGGCCGGGCGCTGGCTCGCCGCGCACGGGCGCCGCCGCTGGGCGTTCGTCGGCACGCCGCCCGAACGGGAGGCCCGCTCGGGGAAGCGGCTGAGGGGGCTGCGCGAGGCCGCGCGCGCCGCCGGGCTGCCCGCGCCCGAGACGGCGTTCGTCGCCGACGGCATGAGCGCCGCGGCAGGCCGCGAGGCGGTCGCCGCGCTGCTCGCCCGCGCGCCGGCGGTCGACGCGCTGTTCTGCGCGAACGACGCGCTCGCGGTCGCTGCGCTGCGTGCGGCGCACGATGCGGGCGTCGAGGTGCCCGGCCGGCTCGCGGTGATGGGGTTCGGCGACTTCGACGTCGCGGCGGTGGTGCGGCCCGCGCTGTCGACGATCGCGATCCCGGGGGAGGCGATCGGGGCTGCGGCGGCGGAAGCGGTGCTGGACCGGCTCTCGGGCGCTGCGCCGCGCCCGGTCCGCCGCGACATGGGCTTCAGGATCGTGCGGCGCGAGTCCGCCTGAACGGCCGACCCGGCCGCGCGTGCTCAGCGCGCGGCGCGCCGCCCCGCTCCGACCAGCCCGGCGAGCCCGAGGCCCAGCAGTGCAACGGTGCCGGGCAGCGGCACCTGCGCCGACGGCGCGGGGGTCAGCCGGATCTGCTTGATCTCTTCGACCAGGTCGGACTCGGTATAGGTCGGCGACGGCGGCGGACCCGACCGGTTGCGGGAGTTCGGCTTCGTGACTTGCGTCACGGATCGAGCCGACCCGCCGCCTTCCGAAACCCGCCCGGGGTCCGGCGGGCCGACCGCCGACTATGATGGCGGCCGACCAAGGAGACACGCGATGAAGGTCCTGTTCACCGACTACGACATGCTCGACGTCACGCTCGAGCGCACGCTGTTCCGCGAGGCCGGCATCGAGCTCGTCGAGGCCCAGTGCCGCACCGAGGACGACGTGATCGCCGCGTCCGAGGGCTGCTCGGGCCTGCTCGTCCAGTACGCCCAGGTCGGCGCGAAGGTGTTCGCCGCCCGCCCCGGGATCGGCTGCGTCGCGCGGATCGGCGCCGGCTACGACACCATCGACGCGAAGGCCGCGCAGGCCGCCGGCGTGTGGGTCGCCAACAGCCCGGACTACGGCGTCGGCGAGGTGTCGAGCCACGCGTTCGCGATGATGCTCGCGGCGATCCGCAACATCGTCCGCTGGAACGCCGACGTGAAGGCCGGCACCTGGCACTACACCAGCGCCGGCACCGTGCCGCGCCTGACCGACATGACCGTCGGCGTGCTCGGCCTCGGCCGCATCGGCAAGCGCTTCGCGCACATCGCGCGCAACACCTTCAAGCGCGTGATCGCGCACGATCCGAACCTGATCGACGGCGACTTCCCGGCCTACGTCGAGCGGGTGTCGCTCGAGCAGCTGTTCGAGCAGGCCGACGCGATCTCGATCCACTGCCTGCTGCATGACGGCACGCGCGGGCTGGTCGGTGCGGACCTGCTGCGGCGGATGAAGCCGGGGTCGTACCTGGTGAACACCGCGCGGGGGGCCATCGTCGACCTCGACGGCCTGACGACGGTGGTCACCGAGGGGCGGCTCGCCGGCGTCGGCCTCGACGTGCTGCCGACCGAGCCGGTGCCCGCCGGGCATCCGCTGCTGGCGGACCCGCGGGTGATCTTCTCGCCGCACTCGGCGTTCTACTCGGTCGCGTCCGAGGTGGAGCTGCGGAGGAAGGCGGCGATGAACCTGGTGCAGTGGATGCGGACGGGGCGGCCGGAGTATCCGGTCGCGATCGGCACGCGGCTGCCCCCGCGCTGAGGGCCGGGGCGCGGCTTCGCCTCAGCGCGCCGCGCCGAAGCGCACCGCGAAGCGGCTGCCGCCCCCTTCGCGTGGCAGGCACGCGACCGACGCGCCGTGCCGCCTCGCGATCTGCCTGACCAGCGAGAGCCCCAGTCCCACGCCGCCCGAACCCTCGCCATGACCCGCGAGCCGGTGGAACGGCTCGAAGATCCGCTCCCGTTCCGCCTCGGGCACCCCGGGCCCGCGGTCGAGCACTTCGAACGCCGGGCCCGACGCCTCGCGCCACGCGCGCACCTCCACCGGCGTGCCGGCCCCGTGACGCCGCGCGTTCTCGAGCAGGTTGCGCACCATCCGCCGCAGCAGCCGCGGGTCGCCGTCGACGGTCATCGGCGCACCCGTGGCGGACGCAGGTGCCGCACCGCCGTCGACCGACAGCGTCGCCTGCGCCCGCGCGGCCTCCTCCGCCAGCAGCGCCACCAGATCGACCGACTCCCGCTCGATCGGCGCGTCCGCGGCGTCCAGCCGGCTCGCCAGCAGGATCTCCTCGATCAGCGCGTCCAGTTCCGCGACGTTGCGCTCGACCTCCTGCCGCAGCGCCGCGCGCTGCGCCTCGTCGGCCGGGGTCGCCGGCGGATCCGACAGCAGCGCCGTCGCCATCTTCAGCCGCGCCAGCGGCGAGCGCAGCTCGTGCGACGCGTTCGCCAGCAGCGACTTCTGCGCCCGCACCAGCGCCTCGATCCGCTCGGCCGAGCGGTTGAAGCTCGCCGCGAGCGCGGCGATCTCGTCGCGCCCCTGCACCTCGACGCGCGCCGACAGGTCCCCCGCGCCGAGCGCCTCGACGCCCTGCTGCAGCCGCTCGAGCCGCCGCGTCAGCCGCCGCACCACCGGGTACGCGCCGACCGCCACCGCCACCGTCAGCGCGAGCAGCAGCGCCCCCCACGCGACCGGCGGCCCGCCCTTGAATCGCCACATCCGCGCGACCGCCCAGCGCCCGTCGGGCAGCCGCACCGACCACGCGGGCGGGCCGTGCTCGGCCGCGTCGCGCCACGGGCCCCAGCGGAACCCGCCTTCGCGGCCGCCCTCCTCGCTCCTCGGCGGCGGCAGCGGGCGGCCGGCGGACGCGATCGGCGCGCGGTCGGGGCCGAAGAGCGCGAGATCGGCGCCGGTGCGGGCGTGCCAGCGCTCGAGCGCCGCCCGCTGCGCGTCGGCCGGCGCGTCGGCCGGCGGCACGATCGCCGCGACCACCTCGGCGATCAGCGCGCGCTCGTCGCGCGAGGCCCGCTCGCGGTCGAAGGACAGCTTCCAGCCGATCGCCGCGATCAGCGCGAACAGCAGCAGGCTCGCGAGCATCGCGAGGTAGATCCGCAGGTACAGCCGCCTCATCGGGTCACGTCGGCGGCCACCTCAGGCGCCGTCCTGCGACTTCGCGAACACGTAGCCGGCGCCGCGGATCGTGACGATCCTGCGCGGATGCCGCGGATCGTCCTCGATCGCCGCGCGGATCCGGCCGACGTGCACGTCGATCGAGCGGTCGAACGCGTCGAGCGGCTCGCCGCGCACGCGCTCCATCAGCTGCTCGCGCGTCAGCACGCGGCCGGCCGACTCGGCGAGCGCGACGAGCAGCTCGAACTGGTGGCTGGTCAGCGGCCGCGGGGCGCCGTCGACGCGGACCTCGCGCGCGCCGCGGTCGATCTCGAGCCGGCCGAAGCGCATCGTGTCGGCCGCCTGCCCGGCCGCATCCGCGGGGCCCGGGGCGACGCGCCGGCGCAGCACCGCACGCACGCGCGCCAGCAACTCGCGCGGCTCGAACGGCTTGGGCAGGTAGTCGTCGGCGCCGAGCTCCAGGCCGACGATGCGGTCGGCGAGGTCCCCACGTGCGGTGACCATCACGATCGGCACGTCGGAGCGCGCGCGGATGCGGCGGCACAGCTCCAGGCCGTCGGCGTCGGGCAGCATCAGGTCGAGCAGCACGAGGTCGACGCGCCCGGCGTCGAGCGCCGCGAGCCCGGTCGCGCCGTCGGCGGCCTGCTCGACCTCGAAGCCCGCGCCGCGCAGGTAGGTGGCGACCATCGCGCCCAGGCGCAGGTCGTCCTCGATCATCAGCACGCGGTGGGCCATGGGCGGATTGTGGCGTGCCGCGCCGTCGCGCGTCACGCCGTGCCGCTGCGCGTGCGCCGGCGAGGACGGCGCGTACACGCTCAGAGCCAGCGGCGCGTGCGCGCGGCGTACGCGCGCCACGCGGGCCCGAAGCACGCGTGCAGCGCCGCGTCCTCCGCCCGCGCGTGGCGCAGGTCGAGCCACGCGAGGTAGGCCGCCGCGACGCCGCCGGCCGGCCACGAGCCGAGCGCGAGCGCGGTGCCGGCGAGCACCAGCGCGGCCCCGAGGTACATCGGATGCCGGCCGACGCGATACGGCCCGGTCGCGACCAGCGCGCGCGGCGCCTCGTGGACGCACACGGGCGTCGCGTTCCAGTCGAGCTCGACCGCCGCCGCGCGGATCAGCCAGCCCCCGCCGAGGATCGCCGCGAACGACGCGAACGCCTGCGCGAACGACAGCTCGAACGCCGCGGGCGACGCGGGCCAGGCGGCGGCCAGCATCGACTGCAGCGCGATCGCGGGCAGCAGCCACACCAACGCGGGTACCGCCGGCACCGAACCGAGCGCGGCGAGGCGGGCGCGCGCGGCGCCCGCGCGCCTAGCCCCCGCCGCGGCACCCGCACCCGGCACGGCGTCGCCGCCGCCGCCGCTCCATCCGGCCATCACGTTTCCGCGGAAACGTCGGGTGACCGCTGTCCCGGGCTCCGCCGCGCCCGCGCTCACGACCACCGCCCCGCGCGCTTCTGCATCCGCTCGGCGAGCTTCACGCGTTGCTCGGGCGTCAGCACTTCGGCGGTGTCGGCCATCGCCTGTGCAAGCCGCTTCGACGCGCCGTCGGCGAGGCCCATCTGCTTCGCGCGCAGCGCCTCGATCGCGCCGCGATCGATCGCGGCCGCCGACAGCAGCGCGATCCCGTCGCGGCGCGCCGCGCGCGCCTGCTCGCGCAGCGGCGCGAGATCGGTCATCGCGGCCTGGGCGATGCCCTGGAGCTTCAGCTTCTGCTCGGGCGTGCCGTCGACGGCCGACACGACGCGGTCGGCCATCCGCTCGGCGAAGCGCGCCGCGCGCTCGGGGTCCATCTGGCCCGACATCGGCCCGTCGTGCCAGCCGCGGTGCCCGCCGTGCGAGCAGGCGCCGAGCGCGAGCGCACCGGCGGCGACCGCCGCGAGGCCGGCGACACGCCAGCGGCGCAGGAAGGACGGGCGGCGCGGGCCGCGGGCGGAGGGATCGGTGGCGTTCATCGTGGGCTCCATCGGTTCGCACGGGGCGGACCGCGACGGTCCGCCGATGGAGCCATGCTGCGCGCGGCCGGTGAACGCGATGCGACCGCCGCGTAAAGTTGCGTGAAGCCGACCCGGAAACGACGAGGCCCGGCGCTCGGCCGGGCCTCTCTGGACGGGACGCACCGGGCACGGTGCGCCGCGCGTGTCGCTCAGGCGAACTTCACGACCTTCTGGCGCTGCGCGCCCAGGCCCTGGATGCCCAGCGTCATCACGTCGCCCGCCTTCAGGAACTGCGGCGGCTTCATGCCGAGGCCGACGCCGGGCGGCGTGCCGGTGGTGATGATGTCGCCCGGGTTCAGCGTGAACAGCTGGCTCACGTACGCCACCAGGTGCGCGCAGTCGAAGATCATCGTCTTCGTGCTGCCGGTCTGCTTGCGCACGCCGTTGACGTCGAGCCACATGTCGAGCTTGCCCGGGTTCGGGATCTCGTCGGTCGTCACCAGCCACGGGCCGATCGGGCCGAAGGTGTCGAAGCCCTTGCCCTTGTCCCAGGTCATGCCGCGCTCGATCTGCCACTCGCGCTCGGACACGTCGTTGACGACGCACCAGCCTGCGACGTGCGACAGCGCGTCCTTCTTCGAGACGTAGCGCGCGGTCGAGCCGATCACGATGCCGAGCTCGACCTCCCAGTCGCTCTTCTTCGAGCCCTTGGGCAGCATCACGTCGTCGTCCGGCCCCTGCATGCACGACAGCGTCTTGTGGAAGACGATCGGCTCCTTCGGGATCGGGTTGCCGGTCTCGGCCGCGTGGTCCGAGTAGTTCAGGCCGATCGCGACGAACTTGGTCGCGCCGGTGAAGGGCACGCCGAGGCGCGGGGTGCCGCGCACGGCCGGCAGCTTGGCGGCCTTGATCTTGGCGAGCTTCGCGAGCGACTTCGGCGAGAGCTGTGCCGGGCCGATGTCGGGCACGACGCCCGACAGGTCGCGCAGCGTGCCTTCGGCGTCGATCAGGCCCGGTTTCTCCTTGCCCGGCTTGCCGTAGCGGACGAGTTTCATGCGAGGTCTCTCCTGGTGGGGGTCTTCGGTTCGGTACGTCAGATCATCGTGCCGCCGTCCACGCAGAACGGCTGGCCGGTGGCGAAGCGCGACTCGTCGCTCGCGAGGTACACGGCGATCGGGGCGATCTCCTCGGCCGTCGCGAGCCGGCCCATCGGCTGGCGCGCGACGAACATCTTGCGGGCCTCGACCGGGTCGGCGAACGCGTTGATGCGGTCCTGCAGGCTCGGCGTGTCGACGGTGCCCGGGCAGATGCAGTTGCAGCGGATGCCGCGCGCGACGTAGTCGATCGCGACCGACTTGGTGAGGCCGATCACCGCGGCCTTGCTCGCGCCGTACGCGAAGCGGTTCGCGAAGCCCTTCAGGCTCGAGCACATCGAGGCCATGTTGATGATCGAGCCGCCGCCCTTGGCGAGCATGCCGGGCAGCGCCGCGGCGATCGTCTTCCACTGCGCGCGCACGTTGAGGTCGAACGACAGCTGCCAGTCGCGGTCGGAGCACTGCTCGATGCCGCCCTGGTGGACCCAGCCGGCGCAGTTGAACAGCACGTCGAGCGGCTCGGCGCCGACGACCGCGGCGACCTCGGCGTCGTCGAGCACGTCGAGCTTCCGCGTCTCGATGCCGGGCACGCCGGCAAGCGAGGCGAGCAGCTCGGGCTTCACGTCGGTCGCGATGACGCTCGCGCCTTCCTTCGCCATCATCAGCACGGTCGCGCGGCCGATGCCGGCGCCGGCGGCCGTGACCAGGATCCGCTTGCCTGCGAGTCTTCCCGCCATCGTCTGTCTCCCTCGTGTGTCGTTCAGGTGCGCGAAGGCCGCGATGATAGCGCGCCGGACATCGCCGCGGCCGCGAGCGCGCCGTGTTCCCGGAGCGCGTTCAACGCCGTGGCGAGGTCGTCGGCGAGCCGCGCGTCGTCGGCGGCGTCGCCGAACACCTCGCCGATCGCGAGCATCGCGCGGGCGACATTCGCCGCGTCGCCCCCGGCGGCCGCGCGCAGCCGCGCGGCGAGCGGATCGTCGAGCGACAGCGCGCCGCCCGCCTCGTCGCGGCCGTCGCAGAAGCGGATCCACGCGGCGATCGCGAGCAGCGGCGCGTCGTGCGGCAGGCCGGCGCGGCGCGCGTCGAGCAGCGTCGCGACGAGTCGCTGCGGCAGCTTGCGCGAGCCGTCCATCGCGATCTGCAGCAGCCGGTGGCGCAGCGCCGGGTTCTCGAACCGCTCGAGCAGCCGGGCGCCGTAGGCCGGCGCCTCGCCGCGCACCGGCGCGGGCAGCGTCGCCGCCGCCTGCGCCCACAGCCGCTCGACGAACGCGCGCAGCCGCGGCTCGGCGATCGCCGCATCCACCGTCGCGAGCCCGGCGGTCGCACCGAGGTAGGCGAGCGACGAGTGCGCGGCGTTCAGCAGCCGCAGCTTCATCGCCTCCCACGGCGCGACGTCGTCGACCAGCAGCGCGCCGGCCGCCTCGAGCGGCGGCGCCTCGCCCGCGAAGCGTCGCTCGACGACCCACTGGGTGAACGGCTCGGCGGCGACCGGCCAGGCGTCGTCGACGCCGAGCCGCGCCGCGGCCTCGGCGCGGTCCGCGTCGGTCGTCGACGGCACGATGCGGTCGACCATCGTGTCGGGGCAGGCGACGCACGCGTCGATCCAGTCGGCGAGCGCCGGGTCGGACGCCCGCGCCGCAGCGCGAAGCCTCGCATGCAGCCGCGCACCGTTGCGCGACAGGTTGTCGCACGACAGCAGCGACAGCCCCCCCAGGCCCGCCGCCCGCCGCGCCGAGAGCCCGGCGACCAGCAGCGCGACCGCGCCGCCCGGCCCGTCGTCGTCGTAGCCCTTCTCGGTGATCGTCAGCGTGACGAGCCGCGTGGCGGGCGCCGCGAGCCGCGCGACGACCGCACCGGGCGCCGCCGGCGCGACCAGCAACTCGCGCAGCGCGCCGACCACGCGCGCTCGCGTGCCACCGCCGTCGCGCACCAGCAGCGTGTAGAGCCCGTCCTGCGGGGCGAGCGCGTCGCGCATCGCCGGGCGCACGAGGCTCGCGCCGGACACGCCCCAGCGCGGATCGCCGGACGCGAGCAGGTCGTCGAAGGCGACCGCCTGGTGGGCGCGATGGAAGTTGCCGACGCCCAGGTGCACGACGCCGATCGACGCGCGCCGGCGGTCGTACGCGGGGCGCGCGACGTCGGCCGGCAGCG
>JBILTM010000239.1:0-6968 GCA_044371545.1 Burkholderiaceae bacterium | reverse complement strand
CCGAAGCTGGTGCTGATGGACGAGCCGTTCGGCGCGCTCGACGCGCTCACGCGCGAGAAGATGAACCTCGAGCTGCTGCGCATCTGGAGGGAGTCGGGCAAGACGATCGTGTTCGTCACGCACGGCATCTCCGAGGCGGTGTTCCTCGGCACGCGCGTGGTCGTGCTGACCGCGGGGCCGGCGCGCATGGCCGACAACTTCGAGATCGAGCTGCCGTATCCGCGCACGCTCGACATGAAGACGCACGAGGCCTTCGGGGTGTACACGCGCCGGATCTACAGGCTGCTGGGGATGGAATGACGGCCTTCACGATCGAGTCGGTCGACCTCTTCGAGCGCGACGTGCGGCTGCGGATGCCGTTCCGCTTCGGCGTCGTCACGCTGACCGCTGCGCCGCAGGCGTTCGCGCGCGCGACGGTGCGCCTCGCGGACGGCCGCACCGCGACCGGCGCCGCGGCCGAGCTGCTCGCGCCGAAGTGGTTCGACAAGGACCCGGCGCTGTCGAACGAGGACAACTTCGAGCAGCTGCGCCGTGCGGTGCACCTCGCGCGCGCGGCGTACCTCGATGGCGTGGCGCGCACCGCGGTCGGCCACTTCGCCGCGCACCACGCACCGCACCGCGCGGCCTGCGCCGCGCAGCGCCTGAACGGCCTGGTCGCGGGCTTCGGCCCGGCGCTCGTCGACCGCGCGGTGCTCGACGCGCTGTGCCGCGCACTCGGCGTGCCGTTCGCCGAAGCGGTGCGCACCGACCGCATCGGCCTCGCCGCGCACGCGGGGGCGCTCGCGCCCGAACTCGACGGCTTCGACATCGGCGGCTGGCTCGCGTCGCTCGTGCCCGCCGCGTCGATCGAGGCGCGGCACACCGTCGGGCTCGTCGACCGGATCGTCGCGTCGGACCCGGGCGAGCCGGTCGGCGACGGGCTGCCCGAGACGCTCGAGGAGGTGGTCGCGCGCTACGGCCACCGCTGGTTCAAGCTCAAGGTCGGCGGCGACGTCGCGGCCGACGTCGAGCGGCTCGCGTCGATCGCGTCGGTGCTCGACCGGCTGCCGCATCCGTACCGCGTCTCGCTCGACGGCAACGAGCAGTACGACGACGTCGACGGCGTCGTCGCGCTGTGGCGCGCGATGTGCGCCGATGCCCGGCTGCGCCGCCTCGTCGACGCGGTGGCCTTCGTCGAGCAGCCGATCCGCCGCGCGGCCGCGCTGTCGCGCGACATGGGCGCGCTCGCGCACGAGCGGCCGGTGATCGTCGACGAGTCGGACGACTCGCTCGACGCGTTCCCGCGGGCGCGCGCGCTGGGCTACGCCGGGGTGTCCTCGAAGACCTGCAAGGGCCTGTACAAGTCGATGCTGAACGCGGCGCGCTGCGCGCGCTGGAACCGCGACGCCGGCGCGGACCGCTTCTTCATGTCCGCCGAGGACCTGACGATCCAGGCCGGGCTCGCGCTGCAGCAGGACCTCGCACTGGTGTCGCTGCTGGGGATCACGCACGTCGAGCGCAACGGCCACCACTACGTCGACGGCATGGCGGCGCTGCCGGCGGCCGAGCAGCAGGCGTTCCTCGACGCGCACCCCGACCTCTACGAGCGCAGCCACGGCGCGGTGCGCGTGCGGCTGCGCGACGGGCGCCTGGGCATCGGCTCGCTCGACGCGCCCGGCTACGCGAGCGGCGCGATGCCCGACTGGGGCGCGATGCGGACGATGTCCGACGGCTGGTCCGCCTAGTCCGACCCCCGCCGACCCCCGCGCGCGGCGCGACGCCGGAATTGGAGGCCATCCTCCACACGGCCGCTTGCGCGGCGCGCCGTCGCGGCGCAGGGTCTGGGACCTCCCTCGACCCGAAGACACCACCGTTGCGCGCAGCACCCGTCCCCGCCGTCCCGGCGACCGCCCCCCGCCCCGCCGACCTGCGCGGCTGGGCGCGGCTCGGGGCCGACGCGGTCGTCGGCATCACCGACGCCGTCGAGGCGTTGCACGCGACGATCGTGCGGCTGTCGCCGCCGCTCGGGCGCGCGCGGGCCGGGCGCACGCGCGGCCTGACCGGCTTCGTCTACCGCACCGTGCGCGGCACCGCGCGCGCGGTCGGCGGCGGGCTCGAACTCGCGCTCGGCGCCCTCGCGCGCGAGCCGGCGTCGGCCGAGGGCGCGCCGCCTTCGCCTCGGCGGGAGGCGTTGGTCGCGGTGGTCAACGGGATCTGGGGCGATCACCTCGCGGCGAGCGGCAACCCGCTCGCGATTCCGATGCGGCTTCGGGTCGACGGCGTGCCGATCGACGCCGCCGCGGGCCCGCCACCCGGGCTCGGCGACGGCCGCCGGCTGCTGGTGATGGTGCACGGGCTGTGCATGAACGACCTGCAGTGGGCCCGCGCCGGCCACGACCACGGCGCCGCGCTGGCGGAGCGCGCGGGGTGGACGCCGCTGCGGCTGCACTACGACAGCGGCCGGCACGTCGCGGACAACGGTCGCGAGCTGTCGGCGACGCTCGAGTCCCTGCTCGCGCGCTGGCCGGTGGCGGTCGACGAGATCGCGATCCTCGGGCACAGCATGGGCGGGCTGGTCGCACGCGCCGCGTGCATCGCGGCGCACGAGGCCGGCCACGCGTGGCCCGCGCGACTCTCGGCGATGGTGTTCCTCGGCACGCCGCACCTCGGCGCGCCGCTCGAGCGCGGCGGCCACGCGCTCGAGCGCGCACTCGGCCTGAGCCCGTATGCCGCGCCGTTCGCGCGGCTCGGCCGGGCCCGCAGCGCCGGCATCGTCGACCTGCGGCACGGCGCGGTGCGAGACGCGCGGTCCGCGAAGGCCGGCACGGCGTCGCACGCACCGATCGACGCGGGGCTGCCCCGCGGCGTCGCGGCCTACGCGATCGCGGCCTCGCGCAGCGCCCCCGGTGCGCACGGCAGGCCTGCGAGCGACGGGCTCGTGCCGGTGGACAGCGCGCTCGGCCGGCACGCCGATCCGGCGCGCGCGCTGCCGATCCCCGATGCGCACCGCCGCGTGATCCACGCCTCGAACCACTGGGGCCTGCTCGACCGCCCCGAGGTGACCGAGCACCTGCTGCGCTGGCTGTCGCGCGCGCCGCGGCGGGGCCGACGCGTCACTCGACCGGGATCGGCCGCAGCGCGTTGACCTCGCGCGCGTCGACCGGCGACGCGCCCCGGCCCCAGGTCGCACGCAGCCAGCTCACCAGCGCGGCCGCTTCGCGGTCGTCGAGTTCGGGGCCGAACGGCGGCATGCCGTAGGGCCGCGGATTGCCCGCGGTGGCCGGCGCGAAGCCGCCGTGCAGCACCGCGCGGATCGCGTTGACCGGCGAGGCCTGCGCGAGCGTGCGGTTGCCCGCGAGCGCGGGCCAGTGCGGCGGGCCGCCCTCGCCGCTCGCGCCGTGGCACTCCTCGCAGCGTTCGCGATACAGGCGCTCGCCGAGATCGAGGGTCGCGCCGCCCGCGGGCTCGCGCGCGCGTGACGGCTTCGGCGCGGGCGTGCCCGCGCCGGGCAGCGCCTTCAGGTACACCGCCATCGCGCGCAGGTCGTCGGGCACGAGATGCTGCAGGCTGCCCGAGACCACGCGCGCCATCGGGCCGGTCGCCACCGCGCGCGGGCCGAGGCCGGTCGCGAGCCACGCGGCGGTCTCCTCGACGCTCCAGCCGCCGACGCCGCCCTCGGCGTCGTCGAGCAGCGAGGGCGCGTGCCAGCCGAGCGCGTCGAGCGCACCGCCGCCGAGCGCCGGGCCGCTCGGGCCGCCGAGCGCGTCGCGCGCGGTGTGGCACGCGCCGCAGTGGCCGAGCGCCCCGACCAGGTAGGCACCGCGGTTCCACGCGGCGTCCTTCGACGCGTCGGGCTCGAAGCGGTCCGGCCTGAAGTAGACGAGCCGCCAACCGTCGAGCAGCCACGGCAGGCTCCACGGGAAGCGCAGCGCGTGCGGGCGGTTCGGCGCGTTCGCGGGCGGCAGACGCCTGAGGTACGCGAACAGCGCGTCGGTGTCCGCGCGGGTGAGCCGGGTGTAGTCGGTGTACGGGAACGCGGGATACAGCGCTCGGCCGTCCTTCGAGCGGCCCTCGTGCATCGCGCGCGCGAAGTCGTCGGCGGTCCAGGTGCCGATCCCGGTCGCGGCGTCGGGCGTCAGGTTCGACGCGTGGATCGTGCCGAACGGCGTCGCGATCGGGCGGCCGCCCGCGTACGGCGCGCCGCCGCGCGCGGTGTGGCAGCCGGCGCAGTGCCCGGCGAGCGCGAGGTAGGCGCCGCGCGCGACCGGGTCCGGCGACGCGGGGTCGGGCGCGAGCGGCGCGGCTTCGGGCGCGTCGCCCGTGCCGACGCGCGCCGGCACGCCGGGTCCGGTCCCGTCCGTCGGGGTCGTCACGGTCGTGACGATCCCGGACGCATCGCCGGGCGCGCGGCCGTCGAGCCAGGACGCGAGCCCGAGGCCGGCGAGCGCCAGCGCGACGAGGCCGGCGACGCGACGTGCGCGCGGGCTCACCGGACGCTCCACCCCGCGCGGCGCACGCGGGCCTCGCGGATCGACCTCATCGCCCGAGCCCGCCGCACTCGAGCGGCAGCGTCGCCGGCAGCGTCTCGCGGGCGCGCGCGTCCGCCGGCACCGGCTGCGCGGCGAGCCAGGCGGTGATCGCGGCGACGTCGTCGGGCGCGAGGCGCCGCGCGATCGTCGCCATGCAGTCGGGCGCCATCGCGCGGCGCGTGCCCTCGCGCCACGCGCCGAACTGCGCGTTCAGGTAGTCGCGCGGCAGCCCGAGCAGGCCGGGCACCGCGGGCTGCGCGCCGAGCAGCGCGTCGCCGTGGCAGGCGACGCAGGCGGGCAGCTCGCGCGCGCGGTCGCCCTCGAGCACGAGCCGGCGGCCGCGCTCGAGCGTCGCGGGCGGGGCCGCGGGCGGCGGCGACGGCGGATGCGGCGGGTGCCGCCCGGCGAAGTGGGCGGCGATGTCGCGCAGGTACGCGTCGGGCAGGCCGTCGACCATCCAGGTCATCGACGGCACCGCGCGCCGGCCGTCGCGGAAGTTCAGCAGCTGGTTGTACAGGTAGCCCGCCGGCTTGCCCGCGATCCGCGGGTAGTAGCCGTCGGGCGTCGAGCGGCCCTGCGGCCCGTGGCAGCCGGTGCACGCGAGCAGCCGTGCATCGAGGGTATCGGGCGGCGACGGCGGCGCGGTCGCCGCCCGTGCCGACTGAGCGTGCGCGACCTGCGAGGGCACGCCGGCCGCGAGCAGCGCGAGCGCGAGCCCCCGGGTCACGACGCGACGCGCGGCGCGCAGGGTGCGGGCGGAGGGGGGCGGAGCGGCGGGGGCGTGCATCGTCGACGTGCCGCGGCGGGCGCCGTCGCGGGCCCCGGAGTATAGCGACGCCGGGGCGAGGCGCCGGCGAGCCGGACCGGGCACGCGCCGTGCCGAGACAGGGCGACGCGGCACCTCCGCCGCGCGATGCGACCGGGACGGACGGCGCGACGATGACGATGCGAGTAAAGCAGCTCGACGGGCAGGTGGTGGTGGTGAGCGGCGCCTCGAGCGCGAGCGTGCTCGCGATCGCGCTCGGCGTCGCCGACCGGATCGCCGGCGCGATGGTCGACCGCCGGCCGCGCGACCCGCCGCCGCGCGGTCCGATCGACGCGCCGCACCGGCCGGGCGACGCCTCGGCGCGCGACTGGAGGGCCTGGGCCTCGGCCGAGGACCCGCCCCGCGCGTGCCGCGCGCCCGATGCGCCGTCCGGGCCGGCGCCGGTCACGCCCGCCGCGCCGAGCGCCGGTCAGAGCCCGGCGGCCTCGATCAGCCCGCGCAGGTAGCCCGCGGCGAAGGCCGCGCAGCCCGGCCCGTCGGGCCGGTAGTCGAAGGGCTCGACCGCGATCCAGCCGCGGTGGCCGTGGCGCGCGAGCGCGGCGAGCACCGGCGCGAACGCGTCGTCGCCCTGCCCCGGCGCGCGCCGGTTGCGGTCGTTGAGCTGCACGTGCGCGAGCAGGCCGGTCGGCCACCAGCGTTCGATCAGCGCAGCCGGCGACTCGGCCTCGGCGAGCCCCGCCGAGGAGGTGTCGAGCATCGTGCGCAGCGCCGGCAACCCGGCCGCGCGGACGATCGCCGCAGCCTCGGCGACGGTGTTGACGATCGGCGTCTGGTCGCCGGACAGCGGCTCGATGCAGTAGACGACGCCGGCCTCGCCCGCCGCCTCGCCGGCGCGCCTCCAGCAGTCGGCCGCGCGCGCGAGCGCGTCGGCGTGCGACTGGCCGGGCGCGATCGCGCGCTGCGCGGGCGAGCCGTGCACCAGGTATTCGCCGCCGAGCGCCGCGCACAGCGCGACCAGCCGGCGCATCGCCTCGACGGTGCGCACGCGCAGCGCGTCGTCGGGCGTCGTGATCGACAGCCCCTTCGGCGCGACCAGCAGCCAGTGCAGCCCGCAGATCGCGAGGCCGTGGTCGGCGGCGACGCGCCGCAGGACCGCGGCGCGCGCGTCGTCGATCGCGAGCGGATCGTCGGCGAGCGTGAACGGCGCGACCTCGAGCGCGCGGTAGCCGAGCGACGCGGCGAGCGCGCACTGCGCGGCGAAGTCCATCGGCGCGAGCACCTCGTTGCACAGCGCGAGGCGCGCGGCGAGGCCGGGGCGGGGAGGCACGGCGGGCGCGTCCACGCGTGGCGTCCTCAGGCCGCCGCCGGCGCGCCGCGGCGCGCGAACAGCCGCCGCACCGCCGGCACCTGAGCGAGCAGCATCGCGAGCACGACCGCCGCGAGCACCGCGCTGATCGGGCGCGTGAAGAAGGGCAGCACGCTGCCGTCGGACAGCACCAGGCCGCGACGCAGCGACTTGTCGACGATGTCGCCCAGCACCAGGCCGAGCACGAACGGCGCCACCGGGAAACCCTGCCTGCGCAACAGGAAGCAGACGACGCCGACCGCGAGCATCACGTACACGTCGAACAGGCGCTGGCCGATCGAGTACGCACCGAGCACGCACAGCACGAAGACGATCGGCATCACGATCT